>JAUYSD010000065.1 GCA_030696505.1 Sulfuritalea sp.
ATTCGACCGCGCCCACCGAGCGTAGATAGCTGGCGATATCCTCATGGCCGAGCTTCCGTGCCAGCTTGATCGCCGTGACCCCGTCGAAATCCGCGATATCCATATCCGCATCGGCATCGATCAATTGCCGTACCAGTTCAAGCTTGCCATTCTTGACCGCTAACATCAAAGCGGTTTGCCCGTTTGGCGCCCGGGCATTCAGCTTTCCGCCCTTGGTGATCGCCAAGGCAAGCACGTCCGTATCGCCGCCGAAAACCGCGTAATGCAACGTTGTCCAGCCACTGGTATTGAGTTCGGCGCCGTGTTCGAGCAACGCCTTGACCACTTCAAGCTTGCCATTGAGAGCGCCCACCATCACGGCCGAATCACCGTATTGATTGCGTCGGTTGACGTTGACACGGTTGGCCAGCAGGGTTTGCAGCAACTGCAAGTTGCCGGTACGGGCCGCGATCATCAGCAGGGTCGATCCGGCGCGGTCGGAGGTGTTGACGTCCATGCCGCGTTTGAGCAGGTCCACCACGGTTGCCGTGTCGCTGTCGTTGGCCGCGGCAAGAATGTCATCGTAGGCGCCGCCACGGGCGAGTCCGGCGAACAGCAATATACTAATTATTATCAGTAAGTTACGCATTTTTATCGATGCCAAACAGGCGGAAGAAGTTGTTCGTCGTGGCATCTGCCAACTCCTCGACATCGATGCCCCGGAGCTTTGCGACTTCCTCGGCGACGTGGCGTACCAGTGCTGGGTGATTGAGCTTTCCTCGATATGGCACAGGTGCCAGATAAGGTGCATCGGTTTCCACGAGCAGCCTGTCGAGCGGCACCAGGGTGGCGACTTCCTTGATTTGCAGCGCATTCTTGAAGGTAACGATGCCGGAGAAGGAGATGTGAAAGCCCAGCGCAAGCGCCGCTTCGGCAACCGCAGGGTTTTCCGTGAAGCAATGGAAGACCCCGCCGACCTCGCCGGCAGCCTCCTCTTCGAGGATGCGCAAGGTATCGGCCGCCGCTTCTCGTGTATGGATAATCAATGGCTTGTGGCACTTTCGTGCAGCCCGGATATGGGTGCGAAAGCGCTCGCGTTGCCAATCCAGATCGCCTTCCAGACGGTAGTAATCCAGCCCTGTCTCGCCTATTGCGACAACTTTGGGGTGATCGGCGAGGCGCAGCAGGGTTTCTTCGTCGGCTTCCTGGCCTTCCTGGGTATCTGGATGAACGCCGACCGCGGCAAACAGCCGGGGAAAGCGCTCGGCCAGCGCTAGCACCCCGGGGAAACGCTCCAGGGTGACCCCGGCGACCAGAGCCCAGCCGACCCGATTTGCCTGCATGGCGGCCACCAGTTCATCCTCGCGTCCCTGGAATTCAGGAAAATCGAGGTGGCAGTGCGAATCGACCAGCAAGGCGCTCATCAATTTACGGGTCGCAGGGCGCGCAGGAAATGGGCGGCGAGGCTTTCAAGAAACAGCAATTGATTCAAGGGATGGCGCGCACTGCGGCGAAACTGGCCGATCTCGCGCCAAGCCGCCAGCAGGGCACGCGGATTGAGCCCTTGCACGTCTTTCGGGCGCGGCCAGCCGCCGTGATAGCGAACCTCGCCGGCAATGCGCTCCTGCGCGAGATCGAACAGCCAGCGCTGTACGCCTTCGACCAGGTTTTCCATGCGAAACAGTCCGTCACCTTTGAGCAGGCCGTCCCAGCGTGCGGCGAGCGCGATCGGATCGGCCGGTGGGGCAATCAGGGAATCGACCAGCGCGTCGATCGGCGCCAACTGCCCTTGATCCTTCCATTGCGCGACACGCATCGGCGCCCCGCCGGCCAGGTCGAGGTAGCGCCCGGCCTGTTTTTCTAGTCCGGCACCGGCCAGCCAGGCCGCGGCCGCGGCAGCATCCGGTGCGCCAAACGGGATCACCCGGCAGCGGCTGCGAATGGTGGGCAAGAGAGATTTTGATCTGGTTGACACCAATATAAAATAAACACTTGCAGGAGGTTCTTCAAGTATTTTAAGAAGTGCATTTGCCGCCGGACCATGCATTGCTTCGGCTTCCGTGATGAGCACCACGCGGTTGCCTGCTCGATGACTTCCGACAAAAACGAAGGCCTCAAGTTCGCGAATCTGGTCGATACGGATAACGCTCGAGCCGCGCTTCTTGGCCTTATCGTTGCCGGCGTCCTCGGGCTCGTCATCGCCGTCCGGCGCAATCCGGCGAAAGTCCGGATGATTGCCGGCTTCCAGCCAGCGACAGGCATGGCATTCGCCACAGGCCGTGGGACCGGGCGAAACGGACTCGCAAAGCAGCAGCGCGGCGATCTGTTCGGAGAAGGCTGCCTTGCCGACTCCCGCGGGACCGACCAGCAGCATGGCGTGCGGAAGTCGGTCGAGACCCTGCCCAAGCAGTTGCTCTTTTACTTTTTCATTCCAGCTTATATATTTTAAATCAGAGTGATGCAACTATATTCTCAAGTACTTTATTAATAACTGTCGGCGTCTGCGTAGCGTCAATTATCCGCACGCGCCCGGGGTTTTCGCTGGCGATGCGCAGATAGGCTGAACGTACGCGCTCGAAAAACCCGGCCTGTTCCTGCTCGAAGCGATCCGGCTGGGCGGTCGCCGCATGCAGGCGTTGCTGGGCAACGGCCACCGGCGCGTCGAAAATCAGCGTCAGATCCGGCTGCAGGTCGCCCATCACCCAATGCGCGAGTTCTTCCAGTTTCTTCCAGCTGAGTCCGCGCCCTCCTCCCTGATAGGCAAACGAGGCATCGGCGAAACGGTCGCAGACGACCCACTCGCCACGGGCCAGTGCCGGTTCGATGACTTGCGCAATATGTTCGCGACGCGCTGCGAACATCAGCAGAGCTTCGGTTTCCAGATGCATGGAATCCGTCAGCAGTAGGGCGCGAAGCTTCTCGCCCAGCGGCGTACCGCCGGGTTCGCGGGTGGCGACCACCCTCCGCCCCTGCTGGCGCAGATGCTCGATCATCCAGGCGTGCTGGGTGCTTTTCCCGGCACCGTCAATGCCTTCGAAGCTGATGAAGCGACCGCGCGAGGTTCCCACCTATTGCTACCTATTGCTTCTGGTATTTCGCGACGGCGCTGTTGTGTTCGTCGAGCGAGGCTGAAAACTCGCTCGATCCGTCGCCACGGGCAACGAAATACAGCATGTCGCTCGGAGGCGGCTTTGCGGCCGCCTGCAGCGAGGCCAGGCCAGGCATGGCGATCGGCGTCGGCGGCAGACCGGGACGGGTATAGGTATTCCATGGCGTATCAGTCAGCAGATCGGTCTTGCGCAAATTGCCGTCGAAGGCCGGACCCAGACCGTAGATCACCGTGGGATCGGTTTGCAGCAGCATGCTGCGCCGTAGCCGATTGACGAATACCGCGGCGATCTGCGGACGATCCGCCGGCGTCCCGGTTTCCTTCTCGACGATAGAAGCCAGAATCAACAACTCGTACGGAGTCTTCAAGGGAAGAGTGCTTTCGCGCCCACCCCACGCGGTGGCGAGCCTCGATTGCATCGCCCGGTAGGCGCGACGGTAGACGTCGAGATCGCTGCTGCCCTTGTCGAACAGGTAGGTATCGGGAAAGAACAGCCCTTCCGGGTGGCGTTCCTTGGCGCCCACGTGCATGAGTAACTGAGCGTCGCTCAATTTCAGCGAATCGTGGGCAAGGCCCGGATGTTCATTCAATGCGGCGCGGAACTGGCGGAAGGTCTTGCCTTCGACCAGCACGATTTCACCCTGGGTCACATCGCCGCGCGTCAGCTTGTCGAGCAGTGCCAACGCGGTCAGGCCGCCTTCGACTTCATAGCTGCCGGCCTTGATCTTCGCCGATCGGCCGAGAACCCGTCCCAGCAGTTCGAGTTGCCAGGCAGGCAGATCGATGCCGGCCGTTTCGATGATCTGCGCCGCGGATCGCAGGCTGGAGCCCGGTGGTATCGAAAAAGCGGTCGGATCGCTGCGCATCGGCAAATGGCGTACCGTAAACCAGCTCGAACCCACGATGACTCCGATGAATCCGAGAATCACCAATAACAGGATTAGCTTGAATGTACGCATGGAGACCAGGCAGGACTTGAATAAGGGCCGGATGGGCGCAATCTGCAACGTTGCCGCGATAATAGCACTCTCAACTTACTGATCAACCCGGACGAATTCCATGACCGAAGAAACAATTTCCTTCTTTGCCAGCCAAGGCCTGGCGACGGATGGCAGCAGCTTCGGCGCTGCTGCAGAAGAGCTTGCCGCGGCACAAGGCGGCGCGGTCCTCGCTCCGCTCGTCGACCTCGGCCTGATCCGCGCCAGTGGCGCCGATACTGCGGATTTTCTGCACAATCTGCTGACCAACGACATCAAGGGCATCACCGCCGGAGGCGGTCGCTTTGCCGGCTTCTGCACCGCCAAGGGACGCCTGCTGGCGCTGCTGCTGATCTGGCGCGACGGTGACGACTTCCTGCTGATGTTGCCGCGCGACATCCTGCCCATGATCCTGAAGAAGCTGTCGATGTACGTGCTGCGTTCGAAGGTGAAACTCACCGATGCCAGCGCCGAACGGGTTCTGCTCGGCTGCGCGGCTGCAATCGGCGTGTCGCCAGCGCCAACTCTTGGCGCAGCGGCTGCCGAACTGCCGCGCTTCGGCGTATCCCCAATCGACGGCGGGCAGGCGATCCGGCTCGACGACAGGCGCTGGATGCTGGCGCTCGATGTCGCCATGATCGGCTCGCGTTGGCAGCAACTGACGGCGACAGCCCGGCCGGTGGGCCTGGCCGCCTGGCAATGGCTGGAAATCGCCGCCGGACAGCCGCGCGTGGTCGCGGCGACCCAGGAAGCCTTCGTGCCGCAGATGCTGAACATGGAATTGCCTGCGGTCGCCGGCGTGAGCTTCAGCAAGGGCTGTTATCCGGGTCAGGAAATTGTCGCCCGGACGCAGTATCTGGGCAAGATCAAGCGGCGCACCTACCGCGCCAGGCTTGAGACGGCGGTGGTTCCCGGCACCCATGTGTATGCCCCAGAAACCGGCGACCAGCACTGCGGCGCGGTGGTCAGCCTGGCGCCCTCCCCGGCCGGCGGTTTCGAATGCCTGGTCTGCGCCCAGAGCGGCGCCGTGGAAGCTGGTGAAGTGCATGTCGGCACCCCGGCCGGCGAGCGTCTGGAGTTCCTGTCCCTGCCCTACACCCTGCAAGAAGCCCCCGCGGGGACGAACTGACGCGAACTGATCGATGTGCCTGATCCTCGTCGCCTGGCGGGTACATCCGGACTACCCCTTGGTGGTGGCCGCCAACCGTGATGAGTTCTTCGCCCGGCCGACCGCGCCGGCGGCCTTCTGGCAGGACGCACCGCAAGTGCTGGCCGGACGTGACCTCGACGCCGGCGGCACCTGGATGGGCATCACCCGTAGCGGGCGCTTCGCGGCGCTGACCAATTTCCGTGATCCGGCGCAAAACCGCGGTGACGCACCGTCGCGCGGTGGACTGGTGAAGGGTTTTCTGTGCGGCGAGCAGACGCCGGAAGATTATCTCGAGTGCATCGCCGCTCACGGCCGGACATGCAACGGCTACAACCTGCTGGTCGGCGACGGCACAACGTTGTGGTGGTCGTCGAACATGGGCGGTGCCGCGCGTGCGCTGCAGCCGGGCGTGTATGGAGTGTCGAATCACCTGCTGGATACGCCATGGCCGAAAGTTGGCGCTGGCAAGACGGCGCTGGCGCAGGCCCTCGACCGGCTGCCGGACGACGAGGCGCTGTTTGCGCTGCTCCAGGACGACGGCATCCATCCCGACGAACATCTACCGCAGACCGGGATTCCGCTCGACTGGGAGCGCCTGCTGTCCTCGGCCTTCGTCAAGTCGCCGGATTACGGTACGCGCAGTTCCACCGTGTTGTGCGTCGGGCAGGATGGTTGGGCCAGCTTCGACGAGCAGACCTGGCTGCCGGGCGCGCAGCGCGGGCAGCGGCAACGCTTTCGCTTTAGAGCGAGCGCACCATGGTCCGGTGCGGAATCCCGGCTTCCATGAATTCGGGTTCTTCCTCGACGAAGCCGAAACGCCGGTAAAAGCCGCAGGCCCGGGTTTGCGCGTGCAGCGCCAGACGGCGCTGGTCCAGTCGTGCTGCTTCTTCCAGCAGCCGCTCCAGCAGGGCGCGGCCGACACCCTTGCCGCGCCACCCGGCCAGCACCGCCATGCGTCCGATGTGGCCATCCGGCAGCAAACGCCCGGTGCCGATCGCGCCGCCCTCGGCATCGTGGGCGACGACGTGGCGGCTCGCGGCGTCGTGCTCATCCATGTCGAGATCGCGCGGCACGCGCTGCTCGTCGACAAACACGGTTTCGCGGATCTGTCGCGCCTGCTCGCCAAGATCGTTCCAGGAGCCCGCCTCGACGCCGAATTCGACGATATCGACTGGCGTATAGGCCGGCACCATGTCGAACAATTCGATGATGTCGACGTTTCTCATGCGCACGCAACCGATCGAGCCGGGACTACCCATGGCCACCGGGTCGGGCGAGCCATGCAGATAGATGTAGCGGCGCATGGTGTCGACTTCGCCCAGCCGGTTGCGTCCCGGCTCCTTGCCCGAGAGCCACAGGATGCGCGTCAGAATCCAGTCGCGGCCGGGGAATTCGTCGGCGAGTTGCGGCGTCCATAGCTCGCCGGTCGGCCGCCGACGCCTGAATACGGTATTCGCCGGGGCGCCAGCGCCAACTTTTGCGCGCACGATATGCCTGCCGCGCGGCGTGCAATAACTGCCGTTTTGCTCGCCGGCGCCGTTCTTTGCGGTGGATACGGGATAGCGGCGCACTAGCATGCCGCGCACGTCATGCAGTTCCAGACTTTGCTGCGGCAGGCTGACGCGGATTTGCATGGCAGGTGGAATCAGGCGACCAGCGTGCGTCCGCGGCGGGCCGCGAAAAAGCCCGATAGCAGGCTGCCGCAAGCTTCGCCCAGCACGCCGCCGACAATTGTCGTGTGGTGATTGAGGCGGGATTCGGCAAACAGGTCGATCACGCTTCCGGCCGCGCCGGTTTTCGGATCGTGCGCGCCGAACACCACGCGTTCGATGCGCGCATGCATGATGGCGCCGGCGCACATGGCGCAGGGTTCCAGCGTTACATACAGGGTACACCCCGGCAGGCGGTAGTTGCCCAGCCGCGTCGCGGCATCGCGCAGGGCCATGATTTCGGCATGGGCAGTGGGATCGTGGCGGCCGATCGGCTGATTGAAGCCGCGGCCGACCACCTCCCCTTCGAGCACGATCAGCGCGCCTACCGGCACCTCGCCGGTGGCGCCTGCCTCGCGCGCCAGATCCAGCGCCAGCCCCATGAAATGTTCATCGTCCATGGGGCTGATTATGGCATCGCTGCCATGCGCTGCGGAGCGTTCCGATCAGGCGTTCTTGGTGACTGCGCCGCCCGCCTCCAGCAATTGAGCCTGCGCTGCTGCCAGGCGCGCGATCGGCACGCGCGGTCCTGAGCAGGACACGTAGGTGAGGCCGATGCTGTGGCAGAACTGGATCGAACCCGGGTGGCCGCCGTGCTCGCCGCAGATACCGACCTTGAGGTCGGGGCGCGTCTTGCGCCCTTCACTCACGGCCAGCTTCATCAGTTCGCCGACACCCTTCTGGTCGAGCACCTCGAAGGGATTGTCCTGCAGGATTTCTTCCGCGATATAGCTCGGCAGGAACTTGTTCTCGGCATCCTCGCGGCTGAAGGAAAAGGTGGCTTGCGTCAGGTCGTTGGTGCCGAAGGAGAAGAACTCGGCGTCCTCGGCCATGCGTCCGGCGCGCAGACAGGCCCGCACCACTTCCAGCATGCTGCCGAACTTGACGTCCACCTTGATGCCGTGGGTCAGTTCGACCACCTTGTGCAGGCGTTTTACGTAGCTGTGAATGCGGCACAATTCCTCGACCGTCGCCACCTGCGGCACCATGATTTCCGGGTGGACCTCGGTGCCCTCTTTGGCGCAGAGCGCGGCGGCTTCCAGAATCGCCTGTATCTGCATCATGTAGATCTCGGGATAGGTAATGCCCAGACGCACGCCGCGGTGGCCGAGCATCGGGTTCACCTCGGACAACGCGCGGACCTTCTTGAGGATCTTTTCCTTCTTGTGGATCGCGTCCACTTCCAGATGGCCGTCCTTGAAATCCTTCATGCTCACCGACAGCTTGCCCAGGCCGTCCGAATACTGCTGATACAGGCGCGGACTGAGCAGCTTGAGGGTTTCCGGCAGCTCTTCCATGGCCTTGATCGAGTCGCGCATGTGATGCAGGTGGGCGATTTCCAGTTCCAGCTGCGCCGCCGTCGGCAGGAATTCATGCATCGGCGGATCGAGCAGGCGCACCGTGACCGGCAGCCCCTTCATGGCCTTGAAGATGCCCTTGAAGTCTGCACGCTGAATCGGCAGCAGGCGATCCAGCGCCGCCTGGCGCTCCTCGACGGTTTCGGCAAGGATCATTTCCTGCACAATGGGCAGGCGATCGGAACTGTTGAACATGCGTTCGGTACGACACAGGCCGATGCCCATGGCGCCAAACTTGCGTGCGCGCGCAGCGTCGTCCGGCGTGTCGGCATTGGCCATCACCTTGAGTCGCGCCACTTCGTCGGCCCAGCCCAGCAGGGTTTCCATGTCCTCAGAAAACTCGGCTTCCACCGTCGGCACTTCGCCAGCGTAAACCTTGCCGGTGCTGCCGTCGATGGTGATCACGTCGCCTTCGTGCAGGGTGGTGTCGCCGATCACGGCGCGCCGCGCCAGGTCGTCGATGACAATGGCTTCGCAGCCGGAGACGCAGGGCTTGCCCATGCCGCGGGCAACCACCGCAGCATGTGAAGTCTTGCCGCCGCGGCTGGTGAGGATGCCCTGTGCCTGGAAGAAGCCGTGAATGTCTTCCGGCTTGGTTTCCTCACGCACCAGGATGATGCGCTCACCCGCCTGGCCGCGCTCCTCTGCCGAATCGGCATCGAATACGATCTTGCCCGAGGCCGCTCCGGGCGAAGCCGGCAGGCCGGTGGCCAACGGCTTGCCCTTGAAATCGGCCGCGAGTTGCGGTGCCAGCATCTGTTCCAGCAGGGTCGGATCGATCCGCGTCAGGGCCTTCTCGCGCGTGATGAGGCCTTCCCGGTACATCTCGACCGAAGTGCGCAGCATCGCCCGCGCATTCATCTTGCCATTGCGCGTTTGCAGGCAGTAAAGCCGGCCTTTCTCGATCGTGAACTCGAAGTCCTGGACTTCGGCGTAGTGCGCTTCGAGGCGGGCGTGGAGTTCCTGCAGTTGCCGGTAGATCTCCGGCATTTCGTGTTCCATCTCGGCGATCGCCTTGGGTGTGCGTATGCCCGCCACCACGTCCTCGCCCTGCGCATTCACCAGATATTCGCCGTAGATGAGATTTTCGCCGGTGCCGGGATTGCGCGTGAAGCCGACCCCGGTGCCGGAGTCACTGCCCATGTTGCCGAATACCATCGTCACCACGTTGACCGCGGTACCGTTGGCCATTTCCTTGGTGATCTTGAACTGACGGCGATAGTCGATCGCACGCTTGCCGTTCCAGGAACGGAATACCGCGCCGATGGCGATTTCCAGTTGCTGGTAGGGATCTTCCGGGAAGGGTTTGCCGGTATGCCGGGCGACGATGGCGAGAAACTCCTTGGCCAGTTCCGCCAGGTGCTCGGCCTTCAGATCGACGTCCTGGCTGGCGCCATAGCGAGCCTTGATCGACGCCATCGCCGCATCGAAGTGCTCGTCGCCGATGCCCAGTGCGATCTTGCCGAAAAGCTGGATGAAGCGGCGCCAGGCGTCATAGCCGAAGCGCGCGTTGCCGGTCAGGGCGATCAGGCCCTTGAGGGTGGTGCTATTGAGGCCGAGATTCAGGATGGTATCCATCATGCCCGGCATCGACATGGACGAACCGGAGCGCACCGAAACCAGCAGCGGGTTATCGGCGCCGCCAAAGGTCTTTCCGGTCTTCTGCTCCAGCGCCTTCATGTGCGCCAGCGTCTGCTCCAGCGCGCCTTCGGGCAGGCGGTCCTTTTCGAGGAACGCGAGGCAGGCGTCCGTGGTGATGACGAAGCCAGGCGGCACGTTGAGGCCAATCTGCGTCATCTCGCACAAGTTTGCGCCTTTGCCGCCGAGCAGCATCTTGTTCTTGCCATCACCTTCCTCGAAAGCAAACACCCATTGCCGTTTCATCAATGCTTCTCCTTGTTGATTGGATTGCCGCTATGCACAATTATTTTATCGTCACTAGTAGGGGAATTTCACAAAGAAAATCAGTTTACTCACCATAAGAGCATTCCATCCTGACGCAAGATGCGCTAAATTATCCAAAATTCATCAAATTCCTTCGAGGACGGCCACCGGATACTGATTCAGTTATAAAATAAATTGCTCGGCATCCGATAATTGGTTTTCACTCGTGAAATCAACGCGGCACAAACAGGCTATCGACTGATATGGACATCGTCAGACAAAAGCAAATCAGGGAATGGACCCTGCTTGGGTTGGTCGGGAGCATGGCATTGGTTGCCAATCTTCCGCGGCACGCGCTCGACAGCATCGGCCTGGATCCGGGCCTGCTGATGGCGGTCCTGGGGCTGATGGTCGTGTTTGCCCTGTTCCTGTATGTGCGGTTCTTCTTCTTCCTGCTGTACGCCATGCTGGCGGTTGGCGCCAATCTGCCGGAACAATGGGCCGATTCGCTGGGAGTCAGCCAGACACCGCTGCTGGTCGCACTGATCGCAATGGTTGCGCTGTCCCTGCTTAACTATGGCGCCAAGGCGCTGCCCACGGGGCTGGAACCGAAAAAGCGCAAACCGAACCTCGAAGCCACCCAGGTGTTGCTGGAGGCCATCGAGCGCCGCAATCTTTCCTATGTCAAGACCCTATTGACCATGGATTTCGATCTCGACGAGCCCGGTGCCGACGGCACGACGCCGCTGATGCGCGCCGCCCAGCGCGGCGAGTTCAAGATAGTCCAGTTGCTGATCAAGCGTGGCGCCTCGCCATTGGTGGTCGGGGCTGCCGGCAAGGCTTCGGATCTGGCGCAAAAAAACAACTTTCCGTCGGTCGCCGAATTCTTGAAGAAGGTCGAAGAAGTCCAGGCAGCCGAAGCCTCGCGGCGGGCCGCAAGCCAGTCTCAGCGCGATACGGCAGTCGTTGCTTGACCCAGGCCCGGCTTACTTACTCCTACCTTCCAGCCCCGCCGCCGGAGGCATCTCGCGTATCCCGTAGCGGCTCGCCGGCCATCAGGCGGAGGGCGATGACTATTCCTGCGATCACGTTGCCCAATGCAAATCCAGCAAGTAGTAGCCTCGTGCCAATGGGCAGTTGATAGGCGTGCAACACGAAAGAGATGGCCGACGACAGGCCGTTGAGTACGACAAGTACCCAGAACAGTGGATTTCGCGGCTGAATGAGTCGCGCGAACTTCAGTTCTCTGGCCATAAGACACGATCGTTACAGCCTGCGTTACAGCGCACGACTAATAACCGGGCCGCAGCAGATAGATTTCCACCCAGTGCCGCCGCGAATCCCGCTCCTTTTCGTGCTCACCGCCAAAACTGGCCAACAGGATACGTCGCGAGAGCACGCCGAGTTCTTGCAGGCGTTCCTTGACTCTTTGCAGGACTTTCTCTGCGAGTCCGATATTCAATGCCGGGCTCCCGCGATCCGGAACATGGCTTTCGAGGCGCAGAAGAATGCGCTCATCCCTCTTGGCCTCATTGGCTATTTTCGCTAGTCGACCTTCCATTTCCGCGGTGAACCCCCCGCTGCCCGGGTCGATTTTTATGACTGCATCGGGTTCCGGTTCATGGATGGATTCCGCCTGTGGAGAAACCGGTGGCGCTGGCTTGGTCGCAAGCTTCCGCCTACCCTGATCACTATCGGCGGGCGATTGCTTGAGTCGCCGGGTAGCGTCGGACTCGGCCTTGTAGCCCGTCGATTGGGGTGCGACCGATTGTGCATTTCCGGCGCTCTTTGACGGGGCTGCGCATGCCCCCAGGCAAAGCGAAGTCGCCGCGATCATCATGCTTGCTGCAAGTCTCATTTCTTCCTCGCTGCGATGGTTCCGCCAAAAATATCGTGCTGGGCGAAGCGGCAGATGGCGGCAATGATGGGATGGGTCAGCTTGCGTTCATTGGTAATGGCAAAGATCTGTTCGCGCACGGTATCGATTCTGCCCACGACCTGAACGTCGTGCTGACTGACGATGTAGGACTCGATCGCCGTCGGCGCCACAAAGAAACCCGCCCCGGCCTGGCCGAAAGCCTGCAACAGCGCGCTGTCGTCGAACTCACCGACAATGCGCGGCCGCAGCCGCTCGGCCTCGAACCAGCGCATCAGGCGCGGCTGCAAGGCCACATCGACTCCGGGAAGCAGAAAAGGCGCGGCATCAAGCAGCAGCGGAAAAGGCCGCGACACCTGCTGAACCAGGGCTTGCGCGCCGAATACGCTGACGCCGCTTTCACCCAGGAAATGATCGTAACCGCGCACATTGAGGTTGTCGGGCATGGGACGATCGGCGATCACCATATCGAGGCGATGTATCGCCAGGTCGGCCAGCAGCGTCGTCAGGCGCCCTTCGCGGCAGATCAGTTTGATCGGTTCCTCAAAGCCGAGGGACGGCTCGACCAGGCGATAAGCCACCATTTTCGGGACCGAGTCG
The DNA here is from genome assembly GCA_030696505.1 of Sulfuritalea sp. GTDB lineage: Bacteria > Pseudomonadota > Gammaproteobacteria > Burkholderiales > Rhodocyclaceae > Sulfuritalea. Next base: position 12,643 of record JAUYSD010000065.1, read on the forward strand.
GCAATGCCGACACGGAATGGTGCGCCGTGCTGTAGCGCGCCGTCGCGCAGCGAATCCAGCATTTCATCGCCCAGGGCGAATATCTGTTCGGCGTAGCCGAGCAGGCGTTGCCCGGTTTCCGTGAGTTCCAGGCCACGTCCGGCACGACGAAACAGATCGACCCCGAGCGTGGCCTCAAGTTCGCTCAACTGGCCGCTGATCGACTGCGGGGTGAGATGCAGCTGCTCGCTGGCACGGGCGATGCTGCCGGATTTGGCAACCATCCAGAAATAGCGCAAGTGCTTGAAGTTGAGGGCGGCCATGATGCCTCGTGGTTGATTTATGCGCTGTGCGCTGCGGCGCCAGCAGGTGCCTTGAGCTGGCTGGGGCACCGACCGTCACATCTATTTATCCGATTAATTTTTAAATTGTATTCGATTTGTCCGAGTCTTTTATGGGCTCTATCATGGCCCAACCAGTCAAACAACATGCCTTTGGCATTGGTAAGAACAGTTCCCTCGTCGCTGTTTCCACAGGCCTGCTGCAAGACATGACCAGACAGGAAGCCGAAGCGGTACTCGGTCATGAAGTCGCCCACACGATAAACGGCGACATGGTGACGCTGGAGATCTTCAGCGTGCGGCGGCGAGAAAGGCTTCCAGTAGCGGCGTGCAGTCGAGCAAGTCGTCGTCGGCGAACTGGGCGTGAAACTCCGGGTGCCATTGCACGCCGCAGACGAAGCTGCGACCGTCCCAGCGTATCGCCTCCACCACGCCGTCGGCACCCTCCGCCTCCACTACCACGCCACGACCGAGGCGGTTGATCGCCTGGTGATGGATCGAGACGACCTTGCCTTCGACACGGCCGCCGAACCAGTCGACGAACTTGCCGCCGGCGACGAACTTCACCGTGTGGCTGTTGCGATCGTAAGCCGGCGTCTCGTGCCCTGAGGCTGCCGGGAATTGCGTCGGCAAATCCTGAAACAGCGAGCCGCCGAGTGCGACATTGATCAACTGCATACCGCGACAAATGCCGAGGATGGGCTTGCGGGCTTCCATGAACTCATGCACCAGTTCGAGTTCGTAGGCGTCGCGCACCGCATCCCCGTTCCATTCCGGCCGCAACGGCTCTTTGCCATAGGCTTGTGGGCTGACATCGGCGCCGCCCTGCAAGATCAGTCCGTCGAGATACTCGGCATAGTCGCGCAGGCGGATATTGCTGCGCAGCAATGTGCCATCAGCCACCACCGACGGCACCATCAGCACCAGCACATCCCGCGACATGGCCCACTGCGCGACGCTTTGCTCGAGCACCTGCAGCGTTCTGCTGCGAATGCCGGCGCCGCCCAGCTCGGGATGAAAGATGCGGGCGGAAAGGCCGATGCGGATCGGCCGGCACCGCCCTATCATGTCGATCTCCCGTTGCGGAAGCTGCGGACGGCTGCATCGACCACGCCCGCGACGCCGCCCTGCTCGCTATATTGCCGACGCAGGAAGCCGGCATGATTGCCCGCGTGGACAGCAACGGCGTAGAGCTCGTCGAGAGCCGGCTGACTGTCCAGCGCCGCGGCATGGGGAGTGAGGTGGCGCAGCGTGGCCAGGATGTCTTCGCGCAATGAACGGTTCTCGTTGGTCTTCGGATGCACGATGGCGCCGTCGAGACCGAAACGGCAGGCCTGAAAACGATTGTAGTTATAGACCAGGTAGTCGTCCTCGGCCGGCGGCGGTTCCTGGCGCTGGAGCAGCATGCGGCATAGGGCCTGCAGGTAGCTGGCGAGGGCCGCAGCGCGTTCGACGCTCAACGGTGTATCGCAGACGCGCAGCTCGATGGTGCCGTACTCCGGCTTCGGGCGGATGTCCCAGTAGAAATCCTTCATGCTCTTGACCACGCCGGTAGCCTCCATCTTGGCGAAGTAATTGCGTTCGAATTCGTTCCACTGTAACAGGAAGGGCGCGCGACCTGAAAGCGGGAAGGCAAACACCGAATTCAGGCGCGCCGAGTCGAACAGGGTGTCGACTCCCTGCGAAAACGGCGACGACGCCGACAGCGCGATGAAATGCGGCAGGTAGCGATTCAGCGCATGCAACAGGTAGAGTCCTTCGTCGGCGGAGCCGCAGCCGATATGCACATGTTGGCCGAACACGGTGAATTGCTTGGCGAGGTAGCCGTAAAGTTCGGAAAGCTCCCTGAAGCGCGGCTTGGCGAAGATGCGCTGGTCGAACCAGCGCTGGAAGGGATGGGTACCGCCACCGCAAATCGCGACATTGAGCCGATCGCCGGCCATCACCAGAGCGTCGCGCATCTGTCGCAACTGTTCCAGCAGTTCGTCATGGCGGGTATGCACGTCGGTGGCGATCTCGATCATGCTCTCGGTAATTTCCGGCTTGACGTCGCCGGGGAAGGGTTTGCGGGCAAGCAGATGCAGCATGTCGGTGGCTGCCGCAGCGAGATCGAAATCGGTGGGGTTGACCAATTGCAGTTCGAGCTCGACACCCATGGTCAGCGGGCTGCTGGTCTTGAAGGCTTCAAGCGTCATGCTCAGCCCTCCCGTCCCGGTTGCGCTTCGCCGGCACGGCGCAGCGCCCATTGCGTTGCCAGCGGCCCCAACACGTTGAGCAACAACATCATGGCGGCCACCCCGGGCAGGTTGGCGACGAGTTTCGCATCGAGATGCCGCGTCTGTTCCAGCAGCATCATGGAAAACACCGACAGCGGCATCAGCGCAACGCCGGTCAAGGCTCCCTTGCGCCAGCTCAGTCCACTGATCCGGGCAAACAGCGTTGTGGTGCCGGTTTTGACCAGCAGGCGCGCCACCAGCACCGCAGCACCCAACTCTATGCCGGCGACGACCTGGCGCCAATCAAGCGTGGACGCAATGAACACAAACAACAACACGGTCAGCAGGTCGCCCAGGGCACCGAAATTTCGCTGTGCCTGCGACAGCAGGACGCGACGATGACGGGCGACCAGCCCGAAAGCCAGCGCGGCCAGGATAGGTGAGAACTTGAAGGCATCGGTCAGCGCCGTGAGCAGCAGCACGGCCAGGGCAAATGCCACCGTGGTGTGGTGCGTGAGTCCGCCGGTGATGCGTAGCAGACCTGGAACTGCGGCACCGAACAGTGTGCCCAGGCCGGCGGATACCAGAACCACGACTACGCTGTTCCACACCGCAGTGAATACGCCGCCGTTGCCTGTCAGCATTGCATAACCCACCACAGCCTTGAAGGCGACGACTGCGAATACGCAGTTAAAGGCCGACAGATGCAGCGTGCGCTCGGTCACCTGCCCTGATCCGCGCAATTCGTTGACTACTCGCAGTACGGCGGCCGGCGAAGTCGGTACCGCCAGGGCTGCCAGCAACAGCGCGGGTATCGGCGCCTGGCCGAAGATCCGGGCGATGAAAAACACCACGGCGAAGGTACCCGCAGCTTCAATCACGCTGGTAGCACCCAGCCACGGGTTGGCGCGCAGCCAGCCGAGGTTGATGCGATAGCCGAGCTCGAACAGGATCAGCGCGAGGGCGACATTGGTCAGCAACACCATCGCTTCGCCGGACGGCTGGGAAAGAAAGCCTCCTTGGCTCGAAGCCATCAGGAATCCGGCGATGGCGTAACTGCTGATCCGCGGCAAACCGAGCCAGCGACGCCCGAATTCGCCGGCCACCCAGGCAAGCGCCAGTGCGGCCGGCCAGGCGATCTCGACAAGGATGAGGTTGAGACTCGCTGCCATGGTCTCCCTTTATTCAAGCATGTCCGGCGTCAGTCGGCCTTCGATCCTTGCCGGCGCCGCCAGTGTCGCCGTCCCGCCAGCACCGACTTTCAGTCCGCTGGCGGCTTGCTGCCCTCGCCCCCGGTGAGCAAGGTACGCAGCCCGACATAGGGTTTTTCCGTTTCCGCAATCGTGGGTACGGACGGCGCTTTGGCGAGTTCCGCCGCGAGTTCGTCGCCGCGGCGCTGTTGCTCGGCCAACTTGCACTCGAGATCTGCGACCTGGCGACCGAGCCGTGCGGCCGCCCATTGCCCACGGATTACGGTCGGCGAGGAAAGCAGAGCGGCAATCAGCGCACCGAGACCCAGCGACAGCAGCAATACCAGCGCCAGCGAACCCTCGAAACGCCAAACGGCAAGTGTCACCACCACCGGCGTGTTGTTCTGCAGAGTGAACAACACCGCTCCAATGGCAAAGACGATACCGACAATCAATGTGAGCTGCATGATGAACTTTCCATTCTGGTGCTCCGGTTTCAAACCGAAGCGACGAATCAACTGGAACACGATAATCGCAAAAGACGATGAAGCCTATGCAATAGTCAACTCATTAATTCGAATATATCGAAGTGCGACCACGGACTATTCGAATGGATCGATACATTTAAAGACCCTACAATGGGCTCGTATCCGTCTGTAATCCAAGTTAACGAGGAGAAGGAAATGAGAAACCTGCAGGCAATTGCCGTTCCGCATAGTGGCGCCGAGTCGGTGCTGGCGACCAACAAGGTGATTCGCAATACCTACATGCTGCTATCGATGACGCTGCTGTTCGCCGCGGCAACCGCAGCCGCCGCGGTTGCACTGAAACTCCCGCATCCCGGTCTGGTGGTGACCCTGGTCGGCTACTTCGGCCTGCTGTTCGCTACGACCAAGCTGCGCAACAGCGCCTGGGGCCTGGTATCGGTGTTCGCCCTGACCGGCTTCATGGGCTACACCCTGGGGCCGATTGTCAGCCACTATCTGGGCCTGCCCAACGGCGGCCAGACAGTGATGATGGCCATGACCGGCACCGCCGCGATCTTCCTCGGCCTTTCCGGTTACGCGCTGACCACGCGCAAGGATTTCAGCTTCATGGGCGGCTTTCTCATGGTCGGCATCCTGCTCGCCTTCGTCGCCGGTCTGGCGGCGATCTTCCTCGAAATCCCGGCGCTGTCCCTAACCGTTTCGGCGGCTTTCGTCCTGCTGATGTCGGGCCTCATCCTCTTTGAAACCAGCAACATCATCCACGGCGGCGAAACCAATTCCGTGATGGCGACGGTCACATTGTTCGTTTCCATCTTCAACCTTTTCACCAGCCTGCTGCATCTGCTGGGTTTCATGAACAGCAATGAGTAGTCGCGGCACCCACGGCAATCGTCGGGCGGCGAGTACCGCGCATCAACAACAAGGGAATACCAAATGATCGAAATCTTGAATGGCGTCACGGGCATGACCGGCGGCCTGGGCGTGCTCATCATGGTGGTGGCGGGTCTGGCCTTTGTCCTGTACCTGGTGCCCATTCCGCTCTGGATTTCCGCCTGGGCCTCGGGAGCCTATGTCGGACTCTTCACCCTGATCGCCATGCGCCTGCGCCGCGTGCCGCCGGTAACGGTGGTCACGGCGCGGATCAGCGCGGTGAAGGCCGGCCTCGACATTTCAAGCAACGATCTGGAAGCCCACTTCCTGGCCGGCGGCAATGTCGTCAGGGTGGTCAACGCCATGATTTCGGCCGACAAGGCCAACATTCCCCTACCCTTCAAACGCGCTGCGGCCATCGATCTGGCTGGACGCGACGTGCTGGAGGCGGTGCAGATGTCGGTGTTGCCCAAGGT
>JAUYSD010000070.1 GCA_030696505.1 Sulfuritalea sp.
GAGGGCTTTTATTTTGGCGCAGCCAAAATAAAAGCCCTGCGGGCGAATTGTGACTGCTATCCCCCAACCCCCTTTAGCTCCGGCATAACCCCCGCTTCGCGGGCGTTAGCCTTCACTGAAATGCTCTTGGGTGATTTTAGCTCCGGCATAACTCCCGCTTCGCGGGCGTTAGCCTTCACTGAAATGCTTCGCATTTTCCAAGAAAGGGGGCGACTAATTCGCTGACTTCGTCAGCCGGTTCGCAAAACCGGACTGCCATCACTCTCCAACCAGCTTCCGATCACCTTCTCCGCCTCGTCCATGCCGGTCTTCTTCAGGCTGGAAAACATCTGCACGGTCACCTGCTCACCAAATTTAGCCAGTTCCGCGCGGGTTTCGCGCAGGGTCTTGGTCTGTTCCTGCTTTGTCAGTTTGTCCGACTTGGTCAGCAGGCAGTGGATCGGTCGTCCCGTGGAGCCGAACCAGCCGATCATTTTCCAGTCGAGTTCGGTCAGCGGGCGGCGCGAATCCATGATCAGCACCAGGCCGACAAGATTGGAACGGCAGGTCAGGTAATGCTCCAGCAAACCCTGCCATTGCAGCCGCACGGCCAAAGGCACCTGGGCATAGCCGTAGCCGGGCAGGTCGACCAGTGCCGCACCGTTCTTCATGCGGAACAGGTTGATCAGTTGGGTACGGCCCGGTGTCTTGGAGACGAAGGCAAGCCGGGTGTGCCCCACCAGGGTATTGATGGCACTGGATTTTCCGGAGTTCGAACGACCGGCAAAGGCGATTTCGGGACCGACCGGGGGCGGCAGGCCGCTGGGCTGTGCTACGGAAATTTCAAAGGTGGCGTGGCGGAATAGGGGCATGGGGGATACATCGGAGACACGCCGCCGGACAGGCTGACGTGGAGAAATCGGGCGAGCTGGGATAGAATATCAGGTTTACAATTTCCGAATCCTGCAGTTTTCGAGGAGTTTTGCCCATGAAGTTTTCCCTGCTTACACTGTTGTGCGCATTGACTGCATTCGGCGCGCAAGCCGCCGATGCCGCCAAGGCAGCCCCGAAAGGCGATGCCGCCCGCGGCCAGGCCATCGCTTCCACCGTCTGCGTGGCCTGTCACGGCCCGGACGGTAATAGTCCACTGGCTGCCAACCCGAAACTGGCAGGGCAGCATGCCGATTACCTGCTCAAGCAGATGAAGAACTTCAAGGCTGCCGAGGGCAAGCAGCCCGAGCGCGTCAGCGCCATCATGAATGGCATGATCGCCGCCTTCGACGAAGGCCAGATGCGCGATCTCTCTGCTTACTTTGCGGCGCAGACGCAGAAGGGCGAAGCGGCAAAAAGCCGCGAAACCATCGAACTCGGCCAGAAACTGTATCGCGGCGGCGACCAAGCCAAGGGCTTGCCGGCCTGCGCGGCGTGTCACGGCCCGGCCGGCGCCGGCATTCCGGCCCAGTACCCGCGTATCGGCGGCCAGTTTGCCGAATACACCGAAGTACAGCTGAAGAGCTTCCGCGACGGCGTCCGCGCCAATGACCCGAACAAGATGATGCGCATGGTCGCGCTGAAGATGACCGACGTCGAAATCAAGGCGGTGTCGGACTACATCGCCGGACTGCGCTAGACAACAAAGTTTCAGTGGCGGCTCTATCGACGTTAAACGCGGCGGCCGGAACTAAATAGTCGCTTCAAAAAGTGCGGCCCGGGAATTCCCGGGCCGCACTTTTTCTTGGTTCGCGCCTAGGGAAACGCTGAACAAGCCACCGCAAAAAGCAGCGACGAATTGAAATCGAGACGAAAACGTGACGGAAATGCCATCTTCATTGGGTAGTCGGCCTGTTCGAGGGCAGATAAGGGGGGATTCCCCTGGATTTTGCTCATGCCGGACACACCTCTCCCGTCAGCGGCCGTCCCCACTTGGCGACATTGAGCATCGCCAGCATGGCAAAGGCTCGGTTGGCGTTCTTCGCCAGACCGCGATAACGAACCTTGGCAAAGCCCCACAGGCGCTTCACGGTGAGGAAGGGATGCTCGATCTTCGATCGGACGCTGGACTTGCGCCGATTGGTTTCCTTGTCAGCATCCGTCAGCGGTCGATTCTTGTAGGCGCGTTTGTTGGTGAAGTCCTTTGCCTTGGGCGCGATGTCTTTAAGCCGCTTACGCTGTTCCTTGCCCCGATAGGCGCTGTCACCGTAGAAGCGAGTCTCTTCGCCATGCAGCAGGTTCGGCACCTGGTGGCTGTCATGAATGTTGGCGGCGGTGACACTTGCGCTATGAACCAGGCCGGTCTGACTGTCCGCCCCGATGTGCAGTTTCATGCCGAAGTGCCACTCGTTGCCCTTCTTGGTCTGGTGCATTTCCGGGTCGCGGCTCTTCTCCTGATTCTTGGTCGAAGGTGGGGCGGCGATCAGCGTCGCATCGACAATCGTGCCGCCCGACAGCTTCATGCCGCTGGCCAGCAGCAATTCGCCGACCTTGGCGAACAGGGCCGCGCCCAAGTCATGCTTCTCCAGCAGATGCCGAAAGTGAAGCAGGGTCGTCGCATCCGGTACCCGCTCTCGCCCCAGGTCAATCCGGCAGAACTCCCGGAATACCGGCACATCGTAGAGGGCATCTTCGCAGGCTTCGTCGGCCAGGTTGAACCAGTTGGCGATGCAGTACATCCGCAGCATTCGCTCCAGCCCCACCGGCGGGCGTCCGTTTCCGGCTTTCGGGTAATGCGGCTCAATCAACGTGCAGAACTCAGCCCACGGCACCAAGCCGTCCATGCGCGCCAGAAACTCCGCCTTGCGCGTCGCCCGGTTGTGCTTCTCGAATCCTCGTGTCACCGCCAGCGTCATCTGCTTCATCAGTTCGTCCCTTGTGATCACAACTCTTTGTCTGACTCCATGACAAAGAAATCGTTCACAGTGCTTGTACCTTATTCAGTGTTTCCCTAGGCCGGGTGCCTGCCGTAGAGCGCCGGAAATTCCTCCTTGATATAGAGCGCGAATTCACGGTCGTCGCTCAGGACGTGACGAACAAACCAAGCTTCGAAGAAACCGACGAGGTTTTCGCCCGACGGATTCCGCTGCAGCTTGTCCTCAAGTTCGCCCATCAGCTCGATGATTCTCGCGTGCCCGTAGCGATGTTCCTGCTGGTCAGGATAACGGGTGATTTCATGCAGCGACTCCTCGACGGCGAGGTGGAACTTCATGTAGGCGGAAAGCTGCGACAGCAGGAAGTGCAGGATATGCCAAGGGTCCCGCTTCGCAATCGAGTTTTCGATAGCCAACAAGTGTTCGAAGATTTGCTTGTGTTGATTGTCGATCGCCTCGATGCCGATCGCCAGATCGCTGTCCCACTTCATCATGCCGCCCTTCTCACTGACCGTTAGACCACAGTGCCTGCCGGTTGATTCTTACATCAGCCGTCCACCGCTTGCACGAATGATACCCGCCAGATCGCGGCACTGTTCGATATCGACGAGACCCGCCACTGCCAGCAGTTCACGCACAGGCTCGGCCTGATCGTAGCCGTGTTCGATCCAGAGCCATCCACCGGACGCCAGATGTGCAGGCGCGGCGGCAAGGATGCAGCGAATCGCGTCCAGTCCATCCGCGCCGCTTGCCAACGCCGCGGCCGGTTCGTGGCGCAGGTCGCCCACGGCAAGGTGCGGATCGGCTGCCGCGATGTAGGGCGGATTGGCGACGATCAGCTCGAAGCGTTCGCCGGTCAGGGCTGAAAACCAGTCGCTTGGCAGTAAGCGCACTTGCGCACCGAGCCGCTCGGCGTTCTTGCGCGCGACCTGCAGGGCCGCCGCAGAAGCATCCACGGCCGTGACCTGCGCATTCGGGATGTCCAGCGCCAGCGTGACGGCAAGGCAGCCGCTGCCGGTGCCGAGATCGAGAATCCTCGCCGCAGCGCCAACGCCAACTTTTGCCAGGGCGATTTCGATCAGCAGTTCGGTTTCGGGACGCGGGATCAACACTGCCGACGAGACCTCGAATTCGCGCCCAAAAAACTCGCGAAACCCGACCAGGTAGGCGACCGGCTCGCCGCCCGCGCGCCGCGCCACCAGCGAGGCGAAGGCCAGCAATTCGCCTTCGTCGAGCACCTGATCGTCGTGGGCAAGCAGCCAGGCCGCCGATTGTTGCAGGACATGCCCCAGCAGCAGGCGCGCCTCGCCGGCCGGCAGCTTGGCGCGTGCTGCGACCAGCGCTGCCGCTACTGTGGTCATTCCGCCAGCGCCGCCAGCAATTCGGCCTGGTGTTCGGCCGTCAAGGCGCCGACCAACTCGTCGAGGTCGCCGTCCATGATGGCGTCGATCTTGTACAGCGTCAGGTTGATGCGGTGATCAGTAATCCGCCCCTGCGGAAAATTGTAGGTGCGGATGCGTTCGGAGCGGTCGCCGGAGCCGATCAGGCTCTTGCGCTGGGAGGCGATTTTCTGTTGTTGATCGCGCTGCTTGGCGTCGTTGAT
>JAUYSD010000256.1 GCA_030696505.1 Sulfuritalea sp.
CGGTGATCGGCCTGGTCGGCTGGCTGCTGTATCTGAACTGGAAGCTGACCCTGATCAGCCTGGCCGTGATCCCGCTCACAGCGCTGGTGGTGCGCGCCTTCTCCAAGCGCCTGCGGCGGCTGTCGCTCTCGGCGCAGGAAGGCATGGCACAGATGAACGAAGTGCTGCAGGAATCGATCCGCGGCCACAAGGTGGTCAAGATCTTCGGTGGCGAACAGCATGCGACCTCACGCTTCGCCCGGGTCAATAACGCCCTGCGCGGCTATGGCATGCGCCAGGCGATCGCCGCCGCCGCGGTGGCGCCGATCACCCAGATCTTCGCCTCGGTCGGCCTCGCCATCGTGGTCTATGTCGCCCTGCAACAGTCGGCGAGCAACGAAACCACGATCGGCGGCTTCGTCTCCTTCATCACCGCGATGCTGCTGCTGCTGGCGCCGCTCAAGCACCTGGCCGACATCAACGCGCCGCTGCAGCGCGGGCTGGCCGCCGCGGAGAGCGTGTTCCGCATGCTCGACGAAGCGACCGAGGTGGATGCCGGCACGGTCACCCTGGGCCGCGCGCGCGGCGAGATCGGGTTCACCGCCGTCGGCCTGCGTTATGCAAGTGCCGAGCGCGATGCGCTGGCAAACATCGACCTCGCCATCCGCCCCGGTGAAACCTTGGCCCTGGTCGGGCCCTCGGGCGGCGGCAAGACCTCGCTGGTCAATCTGGTGCCGCGCTTCTACCACGCCGGCAGCGGCCAGATCCGCATCGACGGCCAGGACATCGAGACGCTGACGCTGGGCAGCTTGCGCGCCAACATCGCCCATGTCGGCCAGGACGTGTTCCTCTTCGACGACACGGTGGCGGCCAACATCGCCTACGGCGGCAAGCGCGACGCCGGCCGTGCCGAGATAGAAGCCGCGGCGCGCGCCGCGCATGCGCTGGAGTTCATCACGGCGATGCCGCAGGGCTTCGACACCGTGATCGGCGAGAACGGTGCGCGACTCTCCGGCGGCCAGCGCCAGCGCATCGCGATCGCCCGCGCCATCCTCAAGGACGCGCCGATCCTGATTCTCGACGAAGCTACCTCGGCACTCGACAGCGAATCCGAACGCGCGGTGCAGGAAGCGCTCGAAGAACTGATGCGCGGACGCACCACGCTGGTCATCGCCCATCGCCTGTCCACCGTCGAGCGCGCCGACCGCATCGTGGTGCTGTCGCAGGGACGCATTGCCGAAATCGGCAATCACGCCGAGTTACTGGCGGCGAACGGCGTCTATGCCAGCCTCTACCGGCTGCAGTTTGCCGAAGCGGAAAAATGATGACCACCCGCGATATGCCGCACAGCAAGAGTCGCGTTCTGTCCTTTTTATAAAGACAATACGCAACTATAATGGCCGTCATGGAAAGTCAATTAAGAGGTGTCGTCCGGCAGAAGATCGTCGATAGTCTGGCCACGCCCATACCCCGCCTGACACGCCGGGACACTCATTTGCCCGCCATTGCGAACAAAGCCGTGGCCGTGATCGGCATGCGGCGTGCGGGCAAGACCACGTTTCTCTGGCAGTTGCTGGCTGACCGTCTGGCGCAAGGAATCGGGCGGGAAGGCCTGCTGTATTTCGGTTTCGAGGACGAACGCCTGGCGGGAATGACCGTCAGTGACCTCAATCTCCTGCTCGAAGAGTATTACCGGCTGAATCCGGACTGGCGCGACCAGCGGCGGGTCAGTTTTTTCCTCGACGAAATCCAGAATGTCCCCGGCTGGGAAGGTTTTGTCCGGCGCCTGCTCGACAGCGAACAGATCGATCTGTTTCTTTCCGGCTCGTCGGCCCGCCTGCTGTCGCGGGAAGTCGCCACCAGCATGCGCGGCAGAGCCGTCGAGGCGCGGATTTATCCCTTCAGTTTTCGCGAATTCCTCCGTCATCACGGACGGGAGCCGGTGACGCCCAGCGAGCGCATCACCAAGGCCGAACGCTCTTCCCTGGAAAAGGACATGCGGGACTATCTCGCCACGGGCGGCTTTCCCGAAGCGCAGAACCTGGATCGACGGGACCGCAACGAGCTGCTCAAGGCTTATGTCGATGTAGTCATGCTGCGCGACGTCATCGAGCGGCACGCCGTGTCCCATCCCGTCGCCCTGCGCTGGATGGTGCGCCAACTGCTGGGCAACGCGGCGGGAGCTTTCAGCGTGAACAAGTTCCACGGCGATCTCAAGTCGCAGGGCATTGCCGTGGCAAAAAATACGCTCCACGACTATCTCGGCCATCTGGAGGACACTTTTCTGCTAAGGCTGATTACGGTTGGTACCGATTCGGAACGCCGCCGCATGGTCAATCCGCGCAAGGTCTACCCGATCGACACCGGCCTCATCCCTATCTTCGACCGGTCCGGCAAGGCCAACCTCGGTCATGCCCTGGAAACCGCGGTCATGCTTGAACTCGACCGACGCGGTAACGAAGTGGCCTACGTGCATACGCCCGGCGGTTACGAGGTCGACTTTCTCGCTCGGTCATCCGACGGCGCGGAAGAGCTGATTCAGGTGTGCGCCAGCCTCGATGACAGCATCACGCAGCAACGCGAAGTCCGCGCCCTGCTCGATGCCGCGGCCCACTACCCGCGTGCTGCACTGAGAATCATCAGCCTCGACATTCCACCGCACCTGGATATTCCGCAGGGAGTCACGGTATCCACCTCGGTGGACTGGATGTTGACCGGCGAATTCCAGTCATGAAGATTCTTCACACGGAAGCCTGGAGCTTTCACGCGGAGGCCA
>JAUYSD010000329.1 GCA_030696505.1 Sulfuritalea sp.
GGCAGCGTGCCCTTGATCGCGTTGAGTTCGCCGACGAACTGCGCGAGGTCGGTATCGCTGATCGAACCCGAGGTGTCGAGTGCGACGAAAATGTCGCCGGCATGGCTGCGCAGGCTCGGCCAGATCACCTCGCCCGAGGAACCGTCGCTGCGCCGCGACGGCCGCAGCCAGCTGTAGTCGTCGCGCGCGGCCTGCGACAGGTATTGCGCCAGCGCGGCGCGCCATGACACCTGGGGCGCCAGTGCGTTATCCACGAGCCGCGCCAGGTTGCCCGAGAGCTTGCCGGCCTCGCGTGCGCGCTGCGCTGCGCCGGCCAGGTGGCGCTGCCACTGCTGTTGCAACTGCTCCTTTTCCCGGGCAGTGAGCGGCGGCGGGATGTCGTGAGGCGCGTCCACCGTATCGCCAGCGGCAACTCTTGGCGATGTCTCGCCATCGCCATCGGCGGGCGCGGCGGCCTCGCTGCCGGTGCCGCTGCCTTCATCACCGTTCTGGTTCTCGTCCTGGCCGCCCCGGCCTCCCTCGTCGCCGTCCCAGACATGGTCGTCGAGGGTTTCCTGGTCGAGGCTGTCGTCGAGGCAGGGGTAGATCTCCTCGGCGGCCATGCCGCGATACACGGAGAGCAGCTGTGAGCCCAGCGGCGGCTTGAGGCCTTCGTCGATCAACAGCGGGTTGATGGCGAAATCGCAGGCCAGGTCCCAGGTGCGCTGGACGCGGTGGCCGCGCCGGGCGAAATGGCCGAGCGCGCAATGCAGGGCTTCGTGGGCCAGGGCGAACTGCAGTTCGGCGCTGCTCAGCGAGGCTATCCATTGCGGGTTGAAGTACAGCTTGCGCGCATCGGTCGCCGTGGTGCGGCACCAGGGGCCGGCCGCGACCAGAGGCAGGCGCAGCACCAGCGCGCCGAGAAAGGGTTTGTCGAGGATCAGTTTCGCCCGCGCCGACGCAAGCCTTGCCGCAGCGCCTGCGGCCGGCGTGGCCGCCACCTCACTCATAGAGCATGACGTCGGCCACGGCGTTGGCCCAGCCGGCGAACTGCGGCACCGCGAAAAGTTTCGAGCCGATGCCGCGATGCATGTCGGACACCAGCATCACACCCATTTCCCGCAGCGGCAGGCGCTGCGCATAGTCGAGGATGTTGCCCCAGACCTGCGGCGCCTGCGGCGTGTTCCTGGCGCGCAGGGCGCGGCCCGCCAGCGCGGCGGCCACGGCGTATTGCAGGTCGATTTCGGCCGGCATCGCGGCGTCGCGGCCCTCGACGATGGCGTCGAGATCCGGCAGCCGGTCGAGGCTTTCGATCCAGGCCGCGCATTCGACTCCGGCGGCATGGCCGACGCAGGCCGCCAGCGCGCCGGCGAGCATTTCGGGATGGTCGCCGAACTTTTTCAGCGCGCGATGGGCGAACTCCCAGGAGCGCGGACTGGGGAAGGCCATTTCGCCGGCCAGGGTGCGCGCCGGATCGAAATTGAAAATAAGTTCGGGCTTGAAGCGCAGGAAGCCGACCAGCCGCTCGTCGATGCCGTTGGCGTAGGCCCAGAGGGCCCAGTCGTCGAGGTTGACCTCGACCTCGAAGTGCGAAAAGCGGTTGGCCAGCGGCGCCGGCATGGCGTAGGTGACGCCGCGATCGCCCTGGCGGTTGCCGGCGGCGAAGATGGCCCAGCCGTCGGGGATGCGGTATTCGCCGAGGCGCCGGTCGAGGATCAACTGGTAGGCGGCCGCCGCCACGGCGGGCGGCGCCGAGGTGATTTCGTCGAGGAACAGCACGCCGCGCGCGCCGTGGCGTTCGGCATTGGGCAGCAGGGCCGGCACTGCCCACTCGACCGTGTCGCCGACGCGGAAGGGAATGCCGCGCAGGTCCGAGGGCTCCATCTGCGACAGGCGGATATCGATCACCGGGGCCGCATTGCGCGCGGCGACCTGGGCCACGATCTGCGACTTGCCGACGCCGGGCGGGCCCCAGAGCATGACCGGCGTGTGGTGTCCATCGGCAGTGCTGAGGAATTCGCGTTCGAGGACGAAAGTGAGTTGGGCGGGGCGCATGGGCATGATCGGGTGTCGGTTGGCGGTCGGGAAGGCCGGCGCTGCAGCCAGTAAGAATGCTGCCGCAGGCGATAGCGAATTTGTCGGATAGCCTAAACGAAATTCCTGTCGACCCATCAAAAACATATTTTTATCAATGAGTTGAAAAAAGTAATCAGGGTTTGACGGATCACCGTCGGGAGGCGGTGCGCAGGCCTTGCAACAGCCGTCGTCGGACATCGCCGCTGTTATTGAAATACTTAGGATGCGCGGTATGTGCTAAGGTCGCCGCCCCTCGACCATGACTACCTTGCATGCCCGCCAAGCCCATTTCCGTTGACTTACCGCAAGGCGAACTGCTCGACCGCTTCGACAGCGGAACCCTGCAACGCGGCGCTGCCTACGCCGCGGAAGGGCGTGTGCGCGTCAAGCGCGTCGAGCACGCAACCGACGAAATCCACGTCGAAGCCGAGGTTCAGGGCACCCGCACGCGTCCCTACGAAGTCGATCTGTGGCTGGAAACCGATCCGGGCGGCGCGATTGTCGATGTCGACAACTCCTGCATGTGCCCCATGCAGGAGAACTGCAAACATGTCGTGGCGGTGTTGCAGATACTGCAGCAGAGCGCGGATCTTGGCGGCCTGTTCGGCCACGGCGGCGCGGTCCAGGGGCAGCAGGGCGACTATCCGGAACCCAGTGCCGCGACGCTCGACTGGCTGGGTGCCCTCGACAAGCCGGAGATGCCCAGGCCGACGCCGCTGCGCTCCCAACCGCGGGTGGTGTATCTGCTGCAGCCGGGCACCGCGCCCAGTCTTTCCCTGGGCAAGAGCCGGCCGCTGAAGAAAGGCGGGTTCGGCAAACCGGCGATCTACCGGCCGCAGCCCTACGATCTGGGCGCTGCGCGCAGTCATCGCGATTTCATCCTCGACGAGGATATTCCGCCCTTGCGCCTGTTCCTGGCGCTGCAGGCCGGCGGCGGCTACTTCTACAACGAAGCCGTGGATCTCAGCGGCGAGACCGGTGCCCTGCTGTTGCGGCTGGCCTTGCGCACGGGACGCCTGTATCTCGACGGCCTGGTCGAGCTGCCGCTTGCCACCGGCGCGCCGCGGCCGCTCGGATTGTTGTGGACCCACAACTCGGCCGGCCTGCAGCAACTGAGCTTCGATCTGCCGCCGGAACTGCAGATGATCCCGACCTCGCCGCCGTTCTATCTGGACACGGCGGGCCGCATGGTCGGCGAATTGCAGTCGGAACTGTCCGCACATTTGTTGCAGCAACTGCTGCAGGCGCCGCCGCTCAACGAAGCGGACGCGCCCATGGTGCGCCAGCGACTGGCGCAACTGGCGCGCGAGCGGCAGGTGCCCTTGCCGCTGCCCGATGCACCGGAGGCCGTCGCCGCGGGCAAGCCGAGTGCGCGCCTGGTGCTGACCCAGGGCCGTTTCCGCCACCTCGCGCTGAATCGCCTGCACGACGATCTGGCGCTGGCCGTGCTGCATTTCGACTATCCGCAAGGCTTGAGCGTGATCGGCGTGGAACGGCCTTCGCCTTTCATGCGGCAGCGCGTGGACGGCCAGTGGCTGACGCTGCAGCGCGACATGGAGGCGGAAGGCGAAATCTGGCGTCTGCTGCAATCCATCGGGCTCGAAAGCTGGCAACGCAGCCTGGGAAATTACCAGCGCCTGGAGGGAACCGAGGATGGCCTGATGCCGCTGCGCAACGACGCCGTCGGCTGGCTGTCCTTCCTCAACGATGGCGTGCCGGCGCTGGAGCGCCGCGAAATCCCGGTGGAGTTTGCCGAGGACTTCCCGTATTGCATCGCCCAGGCGGAAGACTGGTTCGTCGCGGTCGAGGAATCGGTCGGCAGCGACTGGTTCGATCTCGATCTCGGCGTCCGCGTTGGCGGTGAGCGTGTGAGCCTGGTGCCGCCGCTGCTGCGCCTGCTGCGCGAGCAGCCGGACCTGCTCGGCGTGGTGCGCGGCCTCGAAGACAGCCAGACCTTCCCCGTGGCGCTCGATGCGCGGCGCATTCTGCCGGTGCCGGCAGGCCGGCTCAAGGCCTGGCTCTTGCCGCTGCTGGAATTTCTCGACGAAGACCGGCCGCGCTTGTCGCGCCACAACGCCGCCGCCCTGGCCGGGCTCGACGACTTGCCGACGCAATGGATAGGCGGCGAGGAATTGCGCGACCTGGGCCGCCGCCTGCGCGATTTTTCCGGCATGACGCGCTACGAGCCGGCGCCCGGATTCACCGCGACGTTGCGCCCTTATCAGCAGATCGGCCTCGACTGGCTGCAGTTCCTGCGCGAATACGGACTGGCCGGCATCCTGGCCGACGACATGGGCCTGGGCAAGACGGTGCAGACGCTGGCCCACCTGCATCTGGAAAAGACCTCGGGCCGCGCCGACCGCCCCAGCCTGGTAGTCGCCACCACCAGCTTGATGGCCAACTGGCGCGACGAGGCCGCGCAGTTCACGCCCGATCTGAAAGTGCTGATCCTGCATGGCAAGGACCGCGCCGAACGCTTCGGCGAGATCGGCCAGGCCGATCTGGTGCTGACCACTTATCCTTTGCTGGTGCGCGACCGCGAAACCCTGCTGGCGCAGGACTGGCATCTGCTGGTGATGGACGAGGCCCAGTTCATCAAGAATCCCAAGGCGCAGGCACACCAGGTGGCGCGCAGCCTGCAGGCGCGCCATCGTTTGTCGCTGACCGGCACGCCGCTGGAAAACCACCTCGGCGAACTCTGGGCGCAATTCGATTTCCTGATGCCGGGCCTGCTCGGCAATGCCAAGCGCTTTACCCAGGTGTTCCGCACCCCGATCGAAAAGCTCGGCGAGGAGGAGATGCGCACGCGTCTGGGCGAGCGGGTGCGGCCCTTCCTGCTGCGGCGGACCAAGGAACAGGTGCTGAAGGACCTGCCGCCGCGGACCGAGATGGTGCGCTGGGTGGAGATCGAGGGCGGCCAGCGCGACCTCTACGAATCGCTGCGTGTGGCCTTCGACCGCAAGCTGCGTCTGGTGCTGACCGAACAGGGCGTCGGCCGCAGCCAGATCATGATCTTCGACGCGCTGTTGAAACTGCGGCAGATCTGCTGCGATCCGCGCCTGGTCAAGCTGCCGGCCGCGGAAGCGCTGGTGAAAAAGGGCCACGCCCATTCGGCCAAGCTGGCGACGCTCATGGAAATGCTCGATGAATTGCTCGACGAGGGCCGCAAGGTGTTGCTGTTCTCACAATTCACCTCGATGCTGGCGCTGATCGAACTGGAGCTCGAAAAGCGCGGCATCCAGTACGCCCGGCTCACCGGCCAGACCCGCGACCGGGAAACCCCGATCAAGGATTTTCAGGAAGGTCGCGTACCGCTGTTCCTGATCAGCCTCAAGGCCGGCGGCACCGGCCTCAACCTGACCGCGGCGGACACCGTGATCCACTACGATCCCTGGTGGAACCCGGCGGTCGAGGAGCAGGCCACGGCCCGCGCGCATCGCATCGGCCAGGACAAGCCGGTATTCGTCTACAAGCTGATGACCCAGGGTACCGTGGAAGAAAAGATCCTCGCCCTGCAGAATCGCAAGCGCGGTCTCGCCGACCAGTTGCTGAAGCAGGGCGGCGAGAGCGGCGAAGGCGGCGGCCATCTGATCACCGCCAGCGACCTCGACGTGCTGTTCCAGCCGCTGGCCTGAGCCGCAGCATCCGGCCCGCGGTAAGATTGCCGGCGCCGGACCGGGCGGCCCGTCTTCGCGGGACAGCGCCCGCTGCTGCCGGAAAACAGGAAGGATGCGGAGATCGCCGCTGCCATGACAGAGAAATTTCGCGTGATCGAGGATGGCAAACCGGGTGCCAGCCGCGCCGCGCCCTTGCGCGTGGCGCTGTTGGTCCTGGGTCTGGGGCTGGGCCAGCTTGCGCTGGCCCAGTCGGTGCCGGACAGCGGCGCTGGAAATTCACCGGCAGCGCCGAACGCGGCGACCGCAGCGACCGCGCCGGCGAATGCGGACAGTTCGGCCGCGGCTGCCGACATCGAGTCGGCGCTGATGCGCCTGGAGGAGAAATATGCGATCCAGGAAAAGGAAGCCGGGGAACTCAAGGAAAAGCTGCTCGAACTGGAGAAGTCCAATCTCGAACTCAGCGCCGGCAACCGGCGCTTGATGCAGCAACTCGCGACTGCGCGCGAGGCCGGAAAACGGTTTTCGGCTGAACTGGTACGCCGGGTCTACCGGAATGTTTCGCGACATGTCGCGGGAATGGCAGGTACGTCGATTCCCTATGTGGGCACCGGCGTTTCCGTCGGCATGGCGGGGCTCGATGTCAAGGAGGGCTGCGCGACGCTCGGCGCATTGAACGAATTGAACCACGCCATGAAGCTGGATACGGTCAGCGAATCCAAAGTCTGCACGCTGGCGGTGCCCACGCAGGACGAGGTGATGGCCCAGGTTCTCAGGAACTGGCGCACGGCCTATGCGGTGGCTGCGGCCTGGGCCAACCAGGACGAATCCACGCTGCCGGCCGAGCCGCCGACGGTGCCGCAGGCCCGTGCCAACGAGCTATGGATGGCCGTGTTCGGCGCCATTCCGCAAGCCGTCAATCCGGCACCGCAGCGGCCTGGACCGATCCAGCCGATCGCGCCGACGCCGCCAACGCCGCCGACACCACCGTCGATGAAGTGACCTGCGCTCTCAGACGAAGGCGTCGCCTTCGCCGCCGCCGCCAAGCTGGATCTGCCCTTCCTCGGCCAGGCGGCGCGCGACCTTGAGGATTTCCTTCTGCTCGTTTTCGACTTCGGAAAGACGCACGGGGCCCTTGGATTCGAGGTCTTCCCGCAGCATCTCGGCGGCGCGCTGCGACATGTTCTTGAAAATCTTCTCGCGCAGCTCGGGCGATGATCCCTTGAGGGCGATGATCAGCGCATCCGACTGAACCTCGCGCAGCAGCAACTGGATGCCGCGGTCGTCGACATCGAGCAGGTTCTCGAAGATGAACATCTCGTCGAGGATCTTCTGCGCCAGATCCGCGTCGTACTCGCGAACGTTGTCGATGATCGCCGTCTCGTTGGTCTGGCCGACGAAGTTGAGGATTTCCGCGGCGTGCCGAATGCCGCCCATGGCGGTCTTCTTGATGTTGCCCGAGGCGCTGGAGAGTATCCGCGTCAGGGCCTCGTTGAGCTCGCGCAAGGCGGCGGGCTGCACCCCGTCCAGCGTGGCGATGCGCAGCAGGACATCGTTGCGCAGGCGGTCGGTGAAATGCTTGAGGATGTCGCCGGCGTGGTCGAACTCGAGGTGCACCAGGATCGTGGCGATGATCTGCGGGTGCTCGTTGCGGATCAGTTCGGCGACGCTGGCGGCATCCAGCCATTTCAGGCCTTCGATGCCCGCGGTGTCGTTGCCGGACATGATGCGGTTGATCAGCGCGCCGGCCCGATCGTCGCCGAGGGCCTTGGTCAGCATCGCCTTGATGGTTTCATTGTCGACGGCGACCGGCGAACCCCTGGCGGACTGCTCGGTAAACTCATCGATCACCGATTCGACGCGGTCGCGGGCCACCTGCTTGAGCGCCGCCATGGCGTGACCGATTTTCTGCACTTCCTTGGGACCGAGGTTGCGCAGGATCTCGGCCGCTTCGTCCCTGCCCAGCGACAACAGAAGAATGGCACTTTTTTCGATGCCTTCGCTTTCAGTTCCCACCGCGGCCAACCCATTCCTTGATCATCGCGGCAACCGCCTTGGGATCCTGCTTGGCCATTTCGCGTGCCGCGGCCAACTTGGTTTCGTAGGAGTAGGCCGCGGCGCTGGGCGCCCGTTCGGCGCCCGCGGCCGCCTGGCGCGCGGCGGCACGCGTGGCCGCTTCGGACAGTTGCAGCAGCAAGGGCTTGAGCATTCGGGTCCACACCCAGAACACCCCGATAATGACGAGCAGGTACTTGCCGATCTCCTTCAGCGTGGCAATCAGCGCGGCATTGGCCCATAGCGGCGGTTCGGGCACCACCTCTTTTTCGATCACGGTGAAGGGCGCATTGGCGACGTTGAGGCTGTCGCCGCGTTCCTGGTTGTAGCCCATGGCTTCGCGTGCAAGATCGTTGATCTGCTTCAGGTCGGCCTCGGACAGGGGCAGCGGCTTGGCCGGCGTCCGGCTCGCAGCCTGTGGCGTGGCGGCAGCCGCGGTCCGATAATTGACCACCACGGCCACCGACAGGCGGCGGACGGCGCCGGGCGCGACCTTGGTATGGCGCACGGTCTTGTCGACTTCGTAGTTGATCGTCGCGCTCTTGCTGAAATTCTGCGTGGCGCCGGAGCCCGACGCGAGGCCCGCGGACTCGCCGGGCAGGGACTGCGGTGCGGTGGCCGGGGCCGGCGGCTGATTGCTGAGGGCGCCGGGAATACCGGCGGCAGCGGGGGAGCCGCTGCCCGATTCGGCCGTCAGTTGACTGCGTATGGCGGTGCCGGGCTGCGGGTTGGGGCGGAAGGTTTCGGCAACCTGGTCGGTTTGGGAGAAATCGACGTCGGCCGCTACCTGGGCGCGGACATTGTTGTCGCCGACGATGGGCGAGAGGATCGTTTCGATGCGTTTTACATAAGCCGCCTCGATGTCGCGCACATACTTGATCTGCGACGCATCGAGCCCGGCGTCGCGCAGGGGATCCTTCTGCTGCGACAGCAGGTTGCCGTCCTGGTCGATCACGCTGACGTGGTTCGGCGTCAGTTGCGGCACGCTCGATGCGACGAGATTGACGATGCCGGCGACCTGTGCGGCTTCGAGGCGGCGGCCGGGAACCAGGCTGACCAGCACCGAGGCCGAGGTTTTCTGATCGTCGCGCAGGAAGGCGGACTGCTTGGGAATGGCCAGATGCACGCGGGCGCCCTTGACCGCGGCGAGCGACTGCACCGAGCGTGCCAATTCGCCTTCGAGTCCGCGCTGGTAATTGACCTGTTCGGCAAACTGACTGATGCCCATTTTCTGGTTTTCGAGCAGTTCGAAGCCGACCAGTCCGCCCTTGGGCAGGCCCTGTGCGGCCAGGCGCAGGCGGGTGTCATGGACCACGGCCTGCGGCACGAGGATGGTGTGTCCGCCTTCGCTGAAGCGATAGGGGACGTTCTGCTGCTGCAGGGCGGCGACGATGTTGCCGCCGTCCTTTTCGTCGGCGATCGAGAAAAGCACGGCATAGGAAGGCTCTTTGGCCCACAGCAGACCGCCGATCAGAATCGCCAGGAACAGGGCGAAGCCAAGCATGGCAATCAGCTTCTGGCCGGCGCCGAGGCGCGCGAAAGCCTCCACCGACAGCGGGAAGCCTGTAGCTGCAGTTGCGGTTTCTGCCATTGTGTCCTGTACTGTCCTGTATTCAGCGTGGGTTCCACGGTCAGCCTACCCGCGTGCAGAGTATGGATTGGCACAGCAAGACTGATTCCTGAAAGAAGCGGCAATTTTTACCGGTATATCGGATACCCGTTTCCTTGTTTGCAAACCTTGATTCTGCCATCATCGCAGAACATGGTACTTCCCTCAGACACTGCCAAGCTCCCAAGCGTTCCGGCCTCGGCCGCCCAGGTTGCGCCCGAAGAGGCCTTGCGCCTGACCGAGGCCTTCCGCATCTTCAGCCAGGCCTCCGAGGAACTGAGCGGGGCCTACAGCGAACTGCAGGTACAGGTGGCGCGGCTTACCGAGCAACTGGCGGCCGCCAACGGCGCCCTGCGTCAGCAGTACCAGGAAAAGGCCGCGCTGACGGAACGCCTTAGCCTGCTGCTCGATGCGCTGCCGGCCGGCGTCGTGGTGCTGGACGATGTCGGCAACGTGGTGCAGACCAATCCCGCCGCCAGCGATTTTCTCGGCGGCGTGGACCTCGACGCCGGCTGGGCGGCGATTTATGCGGAGGCGCTGACGCCCGGCGATACCCCCGGCGAATTCATAGCCGGCGAACGGCGTCTCGCGGTCGACGTCACGCCGCTCGATTCGGCCGGCGGCCGCATTGTGCTGCTGCACGACATCACCGAGGCGCAACAGCTGAAAACCCAGGCTGCACGCACCCAGCGCCTGGCCGCGATGGGCGAAATGGCCGCGCAGCTGGCGCACCAACTGCGCACGCCGCTGGCTGCCGCCCTGCTGTATGCCGGCAACCTCGAAAGCGCCGAAATACCGGCGCACAGCCGGGCCTCGATTGCCGGCAAGACCGTGGCGCAGCTCAAGCACATCGAACACCTGATCCAGGACATGCTGCTGTTTGCCCGCGGCGAGGTGCTGGGCCGCGAACGCTTCGCCGTGAGCGATCTGCTGGCCGAACTGGCGCGCAATTTCGAGCCGCTGGCCCTGTCCGCCAGAGCCGGATTCGTCGTCGCGGATCACAGCGACGGAGGCTTGCTCACCGGCACGCGCAAGTCGCTGGTCAGCGCCCTGACCAGCCTGCTGGAAAATGCCCTGCAGGCGGTCGACGGCCGGCCGGCCGGGCGCATCGAACTGTCGGCCCGCTGCGAGGAGGAAACGCTGCAACTGGCCGTGACCGACAACGGCCCCGGCATGGACGCGGCGACCGCGGCGCGCCTGTTCGAGCCATTCTTCACCACCCGCAGCAACGGCACCGGCCTCGGTCTGGCGATTGCGCGCGGGGTGGTGCGTGCCCATGGCGGCGGCATCGATGTCGTCTCCAACCTCGGGGCCGGTGCCCGCTTCATCGTCAGCCTGCCATGTCCGAAAAACTGAACATCCTTGTCGTCGAGGACGACGATGCCCTGCGCGATGCGCTGCAGATCACCCTGGAAACGGTGGGCCATGCGGTGACCGGCACCGATGGCGGCGCCGCGGCGCTGGCGGCGCTGCGCGACAAAGGCTTCAACATGGTGGTTTCCGACCTGCGCATGAGCCCGATGGATGGCCTGGTCCTGCTCGGCGAAATCCGCAACCGCCATCCGGGCTTGCCGGTGCTCTTGATGACCGCATTCGGCGATGTGGACAAGGCCGTCGCGGCGATGCGCGGCGGCGCCTGCGACTTCATGCTCAAGCCCTTCGAACCGAAGGCCCTGATCGACCAGATCGCCCGCTACGCGACGCCGCCCGCGCCGGCGGCAGGCGTGGTCGCCGTCGATGCCAAGACGCGCGCCACGCTGCTCCTGGCCGCGCGCGTGGCGCGCACCGACGCGACGGTGCTGCTGACCGGCGAATCGGGCGTCGGCAAGGAGGTATTCGCGCGCTACATCCACGACCAGTCGGCGCGCTCCAAGGGCCCCTTCGTCGCCATCAATTGCGCGGCGATTCCCGACAACCTGCTCGAAGCCACCCTGTTCGGCTACGAAAAGGGTGCATTTACCGGGGCGCAAGCGGCCCAGGCCGGCAAGTTCGAGCAGGCCAACGGCGGCACCCTGCTGCTCGACGAGATTTCGGAAATGCCGCTCGGCCTGCAGGCCAAGCTGCTGCGCGTGCTGCAGGAACGCGAGGTCGAGCGGGTCGGCGGCAAGAAGCCGGTGGCGCTCGATATCCGCGTGCTGGCGACTTCGAACCGCGACATGGCCGGCGAAGTGCGGACCGGGCGCTTTCGCGAAGACCTGTTCTATCGCCTGAACGTATTCCCGCTCGAAATCCCGCCGCTGCGCGAGCGTTCCGGCGACATCGTGCCCCTGGCGCGCCTGGCGCTGGCGAAAATGGCCGCCGCGGCAGGGAGGGCGGCAACTTTTGCCGCTTCGGCCGAGGAGCGGTTGGCCGCCTACGCCTGGCCGGGCAACGTGCGCGAACTGGAGAACGTCGTGCAGCGTGCGCTGATTCTCGAACCCGGCGAATCGATCAAGGCGGAAAATCTGCCGCTCGATCGCCTGGCCGCAGTGGTTGCAGCGGCAGCCGGGGCGGGCGATCTTGCGGCCGGGCCGGTCTCGGCCGCCGTGTCGCCAGCGCCAACTCCTGGGCCGGACCGTGGCGAAGGTGGCGCGCCGCCGAATATGAAGGATCTGGAACGGCAGCACATCCAGGAAGTATTGGGCAAGGTCGGCGGTTCGCGCAAGAAGGCGGTGGCCATCCTGGGCATCTCGGAACGGACCTTGCGCTACAAGCTGAACCAGTATCGCGCCGAAGGCCTGCTGCCAGGGACCGAGGATGAATGAGGCGACAAGCCATGTTGGCACGCCATTTGCTGCTTCTCAACTGAACAAACTTATCAGGGTTCCCCCGGCCATGGCCATCGACACGCGACAAATCGACCAGATGCTTTCCGAGCTGCGCTCGGCTGCCTCCTTGGCGGGCGGAAAATCCGCAGACAGCGAGCCGACTGCCGGCGGCCCCGATTTCGCGCAGGTTCTCAAGAGCACCATCGACGACGTCAGCGCCGCCCAGGTCGATGCCCGCAAGCTGGCCGAGGATTTCTCCAGCGGCCAGAGCGACGTCAACCTGCAGGATGTGATGATCAACCTGCAAAAGGCCAGCCTTTCCTTCCAGCAAATGGTCCAGGTGCGCAACCGGCTGGTGTCGGCTTATCACGACATCATGAACATGCAAGTCTGAGTTCTCCCCCCGGCAGGCGCCATTGACGGCCTGCGCCTCAAGTCTGCCGCCTGGATGCCGTAAATCGGGCTAGGCCGAAAAGAAAAAAGGGAAATCATGTTGGTAATGCGCGTGGCGTGCACCGTCGGGCTGCTGGCTCTGCCCGTTGCCGGGCAGGGCGCGAGCGCCGGTGGCGCCTGGCAGGGCATCCTTGCCGGTGGCAGCGAAACCATAGAAATCGACCGCACGCGCATCGAACCCGCCTCCGCCGGTGCCACGGCCTGGAGCAGGGTCAAGCTGGATCGTCCGGTCAATGATCCCGGGGGCGTCTATGACACGATTCATGCCCAGAATCTTTACGATTGCGCCGCCCGCCGCTTTACCACCCTGCGCAGGGTCTATTTCAGCGGTGACAGCATGGTGCGCGAAGACGTTGTGACGCGCCGACGGGCCAATGCGGTGGCCGTCGGCAGCATCGACGAACGCTTGTTCAATGTCGCCTGCAGCGCCAGGCTTGCCGGTGCTGCAGGCGCGCAGGAAGCGGTGTCCGCTCCGGCGGCGGTGGAAACGGCGAAAGTCACGCCGGTCGAACGTCCGGCCGCGATGCACGCCGACATGCGCAGCCTGGCGGCCGGGACCGGTGCGCGGCGGCTGACGCCGGTCGCCGATACGGCGCCGGTGCCGGCAGCAGACAAGCCGAAACTGATCGTCCTGCCGCCCATCGACAAGGCCGCGGCGGCCGAGGCGGCGGCGCAGGCGGCGGCAAAGGCCGGGGTTGCCGGCGGGCCGAAGCCTGCGGCCGCAAAGCCTGCCGTGGCTGCAGCGCCGGTGATTCCGCGCGACGTCGATTCCGCTTCCGCCAGGCGGCAGCGCGAATTGCATTACGCGACCTCCGGTCCGCGCAAGGCGGCGCGACAAAAAACGGCGGCAGAGACGGCGCCTGCCGCCCCGACTGCACCCAGGCGCATCGAATGGGCCTACGAGGGCGAGGGCGGGCCGTCCCACTGGGCGCGCTTGCGCGGCGAATATGCGGCTTGCGGCAGCGGCAAGCGCCAGTCGCCGATCGACATTCGGGACGGCATCGCGGTCAATCTCGAAAGCATCAAGTTCGATTATCGGCTGGCGCAGTTCCGCATCATCGATATCGGCCATACCGTGCAGGTCAGGCTGGCGCCCGGTCAGGGTCTGACCGTGATGGGCAAACGCTATGAATTGCAGCAACTGCAATTCCACAGGCCGGCGGAAGAACGAATCAATGGCCGCAGCTATGACATGTCGGCACATTTGGTGCATCGGAGCGAGGATGGGCAAGTCGCCATCGTCGCGGTGCTGCTCGAAAAAGGCGCCGAGCACCCGCTGATCCAGACCTTGTGGAACAACCTGCCGCTGGAGCAAGGGGTCGAGTTTGCGTCCGAAGACGCCATCGACGCGAACAGCCTGTTGCCGGAGAATCGCGCCTACTGGACCTATATGGGATCCCTGACGACGCCGCCGTGCACCGAGGGCGTGTTGTGGATGGTGCTGAAGCAGCCGGCGCAGGTCGGCGCGGAACAGGTGGCGATCTTTTCGCGGGTGTTCCGCGGCAATGCCCGGCCGGTGCAGGCGGCCAACGGTCGGCTGATCAAGGAATCGCGCTGAGCCGAGAGCCAGGGAAAGTTGGCGCTGGCGACACGGCGGACGTGCGTCGCGGCGCTGCCCGCGCTCAGACCTCGCCCAGACCGCCGCACTTGGCGGCACTGACTGTGTCCGGTATCGCCGCGTTGATCGCTTCAACCAGCGCACGCATCTGGGCGATCAATGCGCAGCAGCGGATTTCTATCTGATGGCTCGATGCATTCTCGCGCAGTGCCGCGTGCAGCGAGGCTGCGGCAGAGGTTGCCGCAGTCGCGCCGATGGTGCCGGTGGAGCCTTTGAGGGTATGCGCCAGTCGATGGAGGGCGGCC
Source organism: Sulfuritalea sp. (assembly GCA_030696505.1). Taxonomy (GTDB): domain Bacteria; phylum Pseudomonadota; class Gammaproteobacteria; order Burkholderiales; family Rhodocyclaceae; genus Sulfuritalea. The sequence goes on from JAUYSD010000329.1 coordinate 14,397, forward strand.
ATATCACCGGCAACCAGGGCTTCGGCAAGCGACTTGGTATCGTTCGCGTGGGTCTGGGCGAACAGGCTTAGCATCTGCCGGTGTTTGGGGACGCTGCCGCGCAGCAGCGTCAGGCCATGCTCGATATTGAGACCGGCAACCTGCGCCAGCCGTTGTCGCCAAGCGTCGATTTCGGCAGGAGCGATCCGGGTCCGCGGTGCCGGGCCCGGCGCCATGTCCCGGGCCGGCGCTGGCGCCAGTCCCGTGCTCGGCATCCATTTCAGCAGCGCCGCGTAGAGGTCATCGGGATTCACCGGCTTGGTGACGAAGTCGTTCATTCCCGCGTCGGCGCAGGCGCGCCGGTCTTCCTCGAAGACGTTGGCGGTGATCGCCAGGATCGGAATGTCGGCGCGGTTGGGCAGCGAGCGGATGGCGCGGGTTGCCTCGATGCCGTCCATGCGCGGCATCTGCATGTCCATCAGGATCAGATCGAAGGGAATGGCGCGAGCCTTTTCCAGGGCATCGAGGCCGTCCACGGCAATATCCACGGCCAGTCCGGCACCGTGCAGCAGTTCCATCGCGACTTCGCGGTTGATGGCGTTGTCTTCGGCCAGGAGTACGCGCGCGCCGCCGTGGCGACGGCGCAGTTCCGTTGCAACGTCCTCCATGGCGACTTCGCTGACGACGGGCATTACGCCCGTGCCACGCTGCAGTCGAGCCGTGAACCAGAAGGTGCTGCCGCTCCCCGGCGTGCTTTCGGCGCCGACCTCTCCCCCCATCAGCTCGGCCAGCCTTCGGGTGATGGCCAGGCCCAGGCCGGTACCGCCGTACTTGCGCGTGGTCGAGGCATCGCCCTGTTCGAAGGCGTGGAACAGGGTGGCGATCTTGTCGTTGGCGACGCCGATTCCGGTATCAGTCACTTCGAAGCGCAACAGAAGATTGTCGCCATTCTCGTGCAGCAGGCGGGCGCGTAGCGTGATGCCCCCGCTTTCGGTGAACTTGATGGCGTTGATGGCATAGTTGAGCAGGCCCTGGCGCAGGCGCGTGGCATCGCCGCGCAGCCAGACCGGCGCCCCGGCGACGTCGACGGCGATGCCGAGTCCCTTGCTGCGGGCACGGTCTGAAATCAGCGAAGAGACATGATCGAGTATCGACGAGAGCGGAAAGTTCGCCTGCTCCAGAGTCAGCTTGCCGGCTTCGATCTTCGAGATGTCGAGGATGTCGTTGATGACGGCAAGGAGGTGATTCGCCGTCGTGTCGATCTTGGCCAGCCTGTCGGCCTGCTCGGCCGTGGGGCTGCTGCGGCGCAGGATATGGGTGAGACCGATGATCGCGTTCATCGGCGTGCGAATCTCGTGGCTCATGTTGGCGAGGAACGCGCTCTTGGCAAGGTTTGCGGCTTCCGCCTGGCGCATGGTGGCAGCCAGCTCGCTGGTGCGTTCGCGGACGCGCGCTTCGAGCCGGTCATTCAGGTCGCGCAACGCGAGTTCGGCACGCTTGACCTCGGTAACGTCGCGCACCGTGCCGATGACCCCGATGATTTCGCCCCGGGTATTGCGCAACGGCGCCGTCAGGGCCGATGCCCAGCCTGCGCGTCCGGTACGCTTGACCGCGAAGGGGAACTCGATGGCGTCGGGGGTTTCGCCGGCCAGTGCGCGTTCGACCCGCAGCATGACGCCGCTTTCCGCCATGAAAGGCACGATTTCCCAGGGGTCGCGGCCGATCACGTTTTGCGCGGACATTCCGGTGAGTTGTTCCATGTAGGGGTTCCATACCCGGTAACGCAGGTCGGGGCCATAGACGATGATTCCTTCGCTGGCGCTGGCGATGATTTCCCGGTTCATCTGGTTCGATTCGAGCAAGGCGAGTTCGGTGTACTTGCGCTCGGTAATATCCTGAATCAGGCCGCGCATTTTCAGCGGCCGGCCCGCTCCGTCGAACTCGACGCCGCCGAGGCCGCGGACCCAGCGTTCGGCGCCGTCGCCGTGGCGCAGGATGCGGAACTCCCGGTCAAAAGACTGGTTGCGGCCGAGGACGTCTTCCTTCAGGTAATCCAACACCGCGACGCGGTCATCCGGATGGATCAGCGCCGCCCACCCGGCCATTGACCGCTCATAGGAATCGTCGATGCCGAAAATGCGGTCGAATACCTCCGAACTGGTCCATCGCGCGGTGTCGGCATCGATGGAGTAGCTGCCGAGTCCGGTGATGGTCTGCGACTCCCTGAGCAGATGTTCGCTTTCCCGCAGTTCGTCTTCTCGCTGGGCGACGATTCCGAGCAACTGGTTGAAGCTGCGGAACAAGTCGCCGATTTCATCCTGGCGGGTGACGGTCAGCGGCTCCGGGCGGCTGTTGGCCGTGGACATTGCGACCAGGCTGCGGGCCGCGGCAATCACCGGTGCCAGTTGGCGCCTGATCATCCACCAGGTCAGCCCACCCGCCAGCAGGGTCAGAAAGATCGTCGCGATCAGCATGCGCCGCTGCAAGGCGCGGATCGGGGCAAAGGCTTCCGCGGTCGGCAGCGAGACCGCCAGGTACCAGCCGGCGACGGAGATGGATTTGGCGGAGATCAGCACTTCCTCGCCCAGCGGATTGACGAACACTTCCGAACCTTCGAAGCCGTCAAAAAATCGATCCATGATCGGGTTGATGCCGGGGGCGGGGAGGGATTCGAGGTTGCGCTGTTCGTCGGTGGCGGTGACGATCAAGCGGTGCTGCGGCGCGACCAGCAAATAGCCGCCGGTCTTGCCGTAGCGGCCTCCGGTGATGTTGTTGAGGAAATTCAATTCGCCGAAATTGATCACGCCGACCAGGGCGCCGATCACCGTTCCGGCCGCATCGTGTATCGGCGCCGCTAGGCCGACGGCAGGCCCAGGGGACTTGCCGCCCGCGAACGGCCGGCCGACGCTGGTGACCCCCTCCTTGAGAGCGGCGGCCACGCTATCGAATTCGGCGGTGTCGGCCTGAAGACGCTCCGCACCGTTCGGCACGGCGGCGATCAGTGTGCCGTCCGGCCGGTAGACGCCGACACCGCCGTTGAACAGGCTTGCCAGATAGGGGCGCCGTTCCAGCAATGCCTGGACCGCGGCAGGGCCCTGCGCTATGGTCGGCACGACGAGTGGCGCGAATTCGGTCAGCGTGCCCAGCCGGTTTGCCAATTCCTGATCGATCGTCTTGCCGATGAATGACGCGGCGGAGAACTGCTGCTCGCCGAGCAGCCTTTCTATATCCTCGCGCAGGGTACGGCTGGCGTAGAACGCCAGCGACCAGATGCCGAACAGGAAGATCACCAAGGTAAACAGGGTCACCCGCGCCTTGAGCGACCATTTTTCCGGGAAATGCCAATTCATGCGCTTCTCCACCCCTTTGAGTCTGTTCAGCGAACGCCACCGGGGCGATTGCGGCTATCGCACAGCAGGGAAGTGCGGCAGTCAATTGGCCTGCGTCCGTGTGCACACCGTGTGTGCGCAACTTTAGCATTTTCTCCTCGCCGTCCGCAGCCGCATGTACTGCCGCATCTGCCCTCACTGGGCACGAGGAATCTCGGTTAAAGTTGGCGGCTGTCGTGGCGGCAGAGCCACGTTGGACAAGGGCAACAGTCGCAATCGGATAGAGGGCTCAGGCGTGGGAATCGGAAAGTTGATGGACGGGGATGCAGCCAACTGGCGCGGTCTTGCCGCAGTGCGCAGCCTGCAAGCTGCCAGGCGACTGGCAATGCTGTGTTCTGCGGCATTGCTCGGTGCCTGCGGCGACAGCCAACTGGCTTTCGTCACCGAAGGCGACCCGGGGCAATCGCTGTCCGTGATTCGCGAGCAGGCCTATCTTGCCGGGCCGTGGCAGACGACCTTGATAGTCGCCGGCACTCCGCGCTGCCAGCGGCGCTATCCGCTGCCGGCAAAGACCACCAGTCAGTTCGCCATGGATGTCCATCGGCCGCAGCCCGGCGTGTTCATACTCAAGGCCGACAACAACTGGTACGTTACCGAGTTGCAGGATTGCGGCTTCCAGGCCTACAAGGCGCCGCCGCCCGCACCGGGCGAACTCGCCGGCCGGTTTGAAGTCAGTGACGGCGATCTGCGCTATGTCCCGACGTCGCCAGCGCGTTCCGCGACGAGCGGCACCTCCGGTTCGCGAGCGGGGGGCAGGTGATTCCTGGGATGACCGGATTCGCGCCGACCCGGAGCCGCCCCTGCCGTATCGTGTGGCAGCTTCCAGATCCGGCATGCTGAAACGCATCGGCGTCGCGAATCTGCGCATGGGCATGCACATCCACGAATTGTGCGGATCGTGGATGGATCATCCATTCTGGCGCACGCGCTTCATCCTCGACGATGCCGACGACATTCGCCGCCTGCGCGCAAGCGGCATAACCGAAGTCTGGATCGATACCGCGCTGGGACTCGATGTGTTGCCGGCGGAGCCGCAAGCAGCAGCGCGCACCGAAGCCGAGGTTGCGGCCGAGGTGGATCAGGCCTTGGCGCAGGCGGACAGGCAAGGCGCGCCGCGCGGACAGGTGGCCACGATCGAAGAGCTTGCGCGTGCCGTGAGGATCTGCACCCGCGGCAAGAGTGCCGTCGTTTCGATGTTTAACGAAGCGCGCATGGGCAAGGCCATATCGACCACGGCGGCGGACGCGCTGGTCGACGAAATTTCGAGTTCCGTTATGCGCAATCCCGGCGCCTTGATCAGTCTGGCGCGGCTGAAAACCGCA
>JAUYSD010000018.1 GCA_030696505.1 Sulfuritalea sp.
CGGGCCGGCTGGCGGGCGGGAAGAACTGCTTCTGCACGGCCTTGTTGAACAGCACCAGCGACAGGGCGAAGAAACCCACCGTGGCGAAAATCACCAGCCAGCGATGGCGCAGGCACCACTCGACCAAGGCGCGGACGCGGCGGTAGAAAGGCGAATCGTAGATGTCGCCGCCGTGCTTCTCGGCAATCGCGCGCAGCTTTGCCGGATCGAGCAGCTTGTAACCGAGCCAGGGCGTGAACACCACGGCGACGATCCATGACACCAGCAGCGCAATGGTGACCACCTGGAAAATCGAGATGGTGTATTCGCCGGCGCCCGACTTGGCGAAGCCGACCGGCGTGAAGCCGGCGGCCGTGATCAGCGTGCCGGTCAGCATCGGAAAGGCGGTCGAGGTGTAGGCGAAGGTGGCGGCCTTGAAGCGGTCCCAGCCCTGCTCCATTTTCACCACCATCATTTCCACGGTGATGATCGCGTCATCGACCAGGAGGCCCAGCGAAATCACCAGCGCGCCCAGCGAAATGCGCTGCAGGTCGATGCCGAAGGCCTGCATGGCGAGGAAAGTCATGGCCAGCACCAGCGGGATCGACAGCGCCACCACGGTGCCGGTGCGCCAGCCCAGGGATAGGAAGGACACCGCGAGCACGATGATCATGGCTTCGCCCAGAGTCTGCACGAAGAGGTTCAGCGAAGTCTTGACGATCTGCGGCTGGTCGAATACCACATGCACGTCGATGCCCACCGGCAGATCCCGCTGCAGCTTCGTCATCGTCGCCGACAGATTCTCGCCGAGGTTGATGACATTGCCGCCGCGCGCCATGACCACGCCGAGCCCGACCGCGTCGCGCCCGGCAACGCGCATGCGCGGCTGCGGCGGATCGGCCAGGCCGCGCGTGACGCGGGCGATGTCGCCCAGCCGGAAGCTGCGCCCGCCCACCGCCAACGAGGCTTCGCGCAGCGCATCGACGCTGTCGAAGGGACCGGAAACGCGCAGCCGCACGCGGTCGGTCGCGGTCTCGACGTGGCCGGACGGCACCACCGCGTTCTGCCGCTGCAGCGCATCGAACACCTGGGTCGGCACCAGGCCCATGGCCGCGAGCCGGGCGGGACTCACGTCGATGTAGATCTTTTCGTCCTGCACGCCGATCAGCTCGATCTTCTTCACGTCGGACACGCGGCGCAGTTCGCGCGCCAGCCTGTCCGCCTCGCGCCGCAGGTCGCCCATGCCGTAGCCGGCCTGGTCGTCACGCGCGGTCAGGGCGAAGATCTTGATCTGCACGTCGCCGAACTCGTCGTTGGGAAAAGGCCCCTGCACGCCGGCCGGCAGCGTGTGGCGGATGTCGTCGAGTTTCTTCCTGACCTGACGCCAGGCCTCGGGCACCTCGGTCTTCGGTGTGTAGTCCTTGAGGATCACGATGGTCAGCGATTCGCCGGGCTTGGATGCCGTGCGCAGGACGTCGCCCCAGGGCGTCTCCGCCAGCTTCTTCTCGATGCGCTCGGTGAGCTGCTGCTCGACCTGCTGCGCGTTCGCCCCGGGCCACAGGGTGCGCACCACCATGACCTTGAAAGTGAAGTCCGGATCCTCGGCGCGACCGAGCTTGAGGAAGGCCAGCACGCCGCCGACCATGAACACGATCATCAGGTAGAGCACCATCGACTGGTGCCGCAGTGCCCACTCGGAAAGATTGAGCTGTTTCATTTGCTCGATGCCTGAGCCGCGACGCGCACCTTTTCGCCGGCGGTGAGCAGGTTTACGCCTGCGGCGACGATCTGCTCGCCGCCCGCCAGACCACCGCTTACGACGGCCCCGGCGTCGGTGTAGGCGGACACGGTGACGGCCTGGAGCGTCACCGTACCGTCAGCGCCAACTTTCCACACCGCCGGCTGCTTGCCCTGCTGGAAGATCGCCGCCAACGGCACGATCAGATTTGCCGCACCGGACGCGCCGGAAGGAAAGCGCACCGTCGCGCTCATGCCCAGCGGCAGCAGTGGGTCGGCGTCCTTCAGGCTGACGCGCGCGGCATAGGTACGGGTGACCGGGTCGGCCACCGGCGAGATTTCGCGCACACGTCCGACGAGCGGTTTCCCCGTGGCGCCACTTGTGGCACCAGCGGCGGCCCAGAACGTGACTTCCGCCGCCTGGCCGAGCTTGAAGCGGGTCACTTCATTTTCAGGCAGGGCAATCGCAATTTCGCGTTCGCCGTCCGGCGCCAGGCGGAACACCGCCTGGCCGACGCTGACCACCTGGCCCGGCTCGGCCAGCACCTGGCCGATGACGCCGTTGCGATCGGCCACCAACGTCGTGTACGAAGTCTGGTTCTTCGCCAACTGTGCCTGCGCTTCGGCCGCCTTGAAAGCGGTTTCGCGCGCGTCGAGCGCCGAGGCGCTGATGTAGTTCTTCGCCTTGAGGTCGCGGTAGCGCGCCACGTCGGCCGCGGCCAGCGCGCGTTGTGCCTCGGCCTGGGTCAGTTGCAAGCTCGCATCGGTCGGATCGAGCCGCGCCAGCACCTGCCCGGCCTTGACCGCCTGGCCAAGCTCGGCGCGACGCTCGACGATCTTGCCGGCGACGCGAAAGCCCAGCGTGGTCTCGATCCGCG
>JAUYSD010000034.1 GCA_030696505.1 Sulfuritalea sp.
GAGTACGTGTAGTCGGAAGCGATCTCCAGCGCGAACTCCCGCGCCGCGCGCTGTGCGGCAACTTGCGAAATCGACTTGGCCTGCGTTTCGGCAACTATGGCCTCGCGCACGGCAGGTGCATTGAGCAGGGCGCGCAGCTGGGTGCGGCGATGCGACAGGTCGGGTCCGATCGCCATCTCGCGCTGGCGCCGGAAGTGCACGCGCAGGATGCGTCCCAGCTTGCGCAGCGCGCGGGGCTCGTCGATGCCTTCGCTGAGCAGTTCGCGCAGCGAGATCGGCACATTGAAACGCACCATGGTGTGGCGGCCATGGATCAGGATGGCGAACAACTGCCGCAGCGTGCTGACCGACTGCCAGGTCTCGGCGAACAAGGCCTCGAGTATCGAGTCCTGCTTGCCCGGTTCGCGTCCCCAGAGAATGGTCACCGGGACCAGTTGCACGTCGAAGCGAGAATCGGCGACCGCGGTCCTGACCAGCGACTTGAGCAGCGCCGAATGTTCGCTGCGCGGATTCGGCGCGAATTGCCCGCGCGTATTGCGCGAGAGGAAAAAGAAGGATCGCCGCGCGGAAAACGCCGCATCGCGCAAGGGCCGCAAGGCCGGCGGCAGGCCCAATTCACGGCATTCGCGGTCGAGCACCAGCAGATTCGAAAGGCGACGCTCGTCGAGCACGTAGCAAACCGCCAGATCTGGCCGCAGCTTGAGCATTTCCGGTGTTTCCGGGAACACCCGGGTGCGCGTCGCCAGGTAAAGAATCCGACGCAGAAGATCCAGCGTCCAGCCGGTGAAATCGAAGAAGGGCTGGCGGCTCACGGGCGGACAGGCTTGCGCGCCGTGCCGGCGCAGGGCGATCGATGCGGGACCACGCACCTACTCCCCGGAATTCAGGCGATAAATGCGGGAGATTAGGGCTGAAACCTCGGTGCGCTCGGCGCCTTCCGCCTGATTCAGGGCGTGGGTCGGGGCATGCAGCAGCTTGTTGGTGAGGCCGTGCGACAACGCGTCGAGCACCTTGGCCGGGTCGTCGCCGCGCGCCAGCAGCTTGAGCGCGTGTTCCACCTCATGGCGGCGCGCGCGTTCGGCGGCATCGCGCAAGGCGCGGATGGTCGGCACCGTCTCGCGTGATTCGAGCCAGTGCAGGAAACCCGAGACGCGGTCGGTGATGATGGCTTCGGCCTCGACCACGGCGGCCTGGCGCGATTCGAGACCCGACTCGACGATCTGGCCGAGGTCGTCGAGGGTGTAAAGAAAGATGTCGTCCTGGCGGCCCACTTCTTCCTCGATGTCGCGCGGCACGGCCAGATCGACCATGACCATCGGCCGGTGGCGGCGCGCCTTGAGGGCACGCTCGACCATACCGAGGCCGATGATGGGCAGCGAACTGGCGGTGCAGGAAACCACGATGTCGTAGTCCGCCAGACGCTCGCCGAGCTGGTCCAGTTTCATCGCATCGCCGCCAAAGCGCGCGGCCAGATCGGCGCCGCGCTCCAGGGTGCGGTTGGCGATGGTGAGCCGTTTCGGCTTCTGCGCGGCGAAATGCGCAGCACACAGTTCCACCATCTCGCCGGCACCGATGAACAACACCTTTTGTTCCGTCAGGGTGTCGAAGATGCGCGCGGAAAGATGCACCGCAGCGGCGGCCATGGAAACCGTATTGGCGCCGATCGCGGTAGTCGAACGGACTTCCTTGGCGACGGCGAAGGTACGCTGGAACAGCTTGCCCAACAATGTGCCCAGGGTTCCGGCCTCTTCCGCGGCACGCGCCGCCTGCTTCATCTGGCCGAGAATCTGCGGCTCGCCCAGCACCATCGAATCGAGCCCGGCGGCGACGCGGAACATGTGGCGCACCGCGTCCTGCTGCGGATGCTGGTAGAGGTAGGGATGAATCTTCTGCGGCGACAGCGAGTGATACTCGGCCAGCCAGTCCGCCGCGACCTGCGGATTCTCGGCGGCGCAATACAGTTCGGTGCGGTTGCAGGTCGACAGGATCGCGGCTTCGCGCACCGATTTCGCCCGCAGCAGGTCGTGCAGAGCCTGCCCCATGTGCATGGGGTCGAACGCCACCTGCTCGCGTACTGCCAGCGGGGCCGTATGGTGGTTGATACCCAGAGCGAACAGCTGCACGGAGATATGACCTTGAAGCGACTGGAAAATGGCCGAAAGAGGGTATTAGAAACCGATCGGCGCCAAACAACAAGACCAGCCGCTGCGCCCGCAGTCGACCGGGCAGGGCTAGACTGCGCATTATATTGGGGCCGCGCGGCGTTCGGGAGATGCCGCGCCGGCTCATTATCCAGACGGAGCGATCCGCTAACCGACTCGTGACGGAACCATGAACAACGACATCCTGCAGTCCGCCCTCGCCGATTACTTTGCGCCCTGGGTTCAGGCCCTGGGCCTCATGGTGGAAGCCAGTTCGGCGGAATCCGTGCTGCTGCGCCTGCCGCAGAGCGACCAGTTGTCCCGCGTCGGCGGCATGCTCTGCGGCCAGGCCATGACGGCGGCGGCGGATACGGCCATGGTGCTGGCCCTGATCAAGCACTTCGGCGAATTCCGCCCCTGCACCACGGTGCAGTTGTCCGCCAGCTTCCTCAAGCCGCTCTCGGGCCAGGATGCGCTGATCGAAGCCCGCGTGATCCGCGCCGGCAAGGCGCTGGCCTTCGGTGAAATCGACATTCGCGGCGCCGCGGACGGCAAGAGCGTGTGCCGCAGCAGCACGACCTACGCGCTGCTCTAAGTTCAAACAGGTAAAATCGCGGCCTTTCGCGGCGTTCGTCGACGGCAAACGGCGTGCCGTCAGCGCCAACTCTTGGAGAATTTCAGTGCAACTCGTCTGTCTCGATCTCGAAGGCGTACTCGTTCCCGAAATCTGGATCGAGTTTTCCAAACGCACCGGCATCCCGGAACTTTCCCGCACCACGCGCGACGAGCCGGACTACGACAAGCTGATGAAATACCGGCTGGCGCTGCTGAAACAGCACAAGCTGGGCCTGCCCGACATCCAGAAGGTGATTGCCGACATGGGCCCGATGTCCGGCGCCTGCGACTTCCTCGACGCGCTGCGCCGCGACTACCAGGTCATCATCCTGTCCGACACCTTCTACGAATTCGCCATGCCGCTGATGGCCCAGCTCAATATGCCGGTGCTGTTCTGCCACAAGCTGGAGGCGGATGCCGCCGGCTTCGTGGTGAATTACCAGCTGCGCATGCCGAACCAGAAAATGGAATCGGTGAAGCGCTTCAAGGAGCTCAACTTCAAGGTGATCGCCGGGGGCGACTCCTACAACGACACGGCGATGCTGGCCGAAGCCCACGCCGGCATCCTGTTCCATCCGCCGCAAAACGTGATCGACGAATTCCCGCAGTTTCCGGTGACCATGAACTACGCCGAACTGCGCGCGGAGATCGACAAGGCGTCCAAGAAAATCTGATGCACCGCGCGCGCTTCTATACGCTGACCGCCTCCTGCCCGGACCAGGTCGGCATCATCGCGCGCGTCACCGGCTTCATCGCCGAGCACAAGGGCTGGATTCTCGAGTCGAGCTTCCACGCCGACGAAGCAACA
>JAUYSD010000040.1 GCA_030696505.1 Sulfuritalea sp.
AACGAATTGGCCGACAAGGTGGGTTCCCTGGTCACCGTGATCATGGGCGCGATTTTTGTGATCTGCGTGCTGGCCTTCCGTCGCGGCATCGTCGGCGAATCACTGGCGCTGTATCGGCGTGTGATCGGCCAAAAGCCGGGCTGAGCCTTCCGTCATGAAACTGGCCGTAATCGCCCTGGCCTGGCTCGGCTATTTCGCGCTGCATTCCGTCCTGGCCTTGTCGGGCTTCAAGGCCTGGGTCGCCGGCCGCTGGCCGCAGTTCATGCCGGGCTACCGGATCGCGTTCAACATTCTGTCCACGCTGACGCTGATTCCGGTGTTGTGGCTGGTCTACCGCGGCGACAGCGACTGGCTCTGGCGCTGGCAGGGCCCTTTCGCCTGGGTGGCCGATGGCCTTGCGCTCGCGGCGATCCTGGGTCTGCTGCTGTCCGGCCCCGGCTATGACATGGGCGAATTTGTCGGCTTGCGCCAACTGCGCCGGCATGGCGACGATCATCCGGAAAATTTTACGGTTTCCGTCGTGCATCGCTTCGTGCGCCATCCCTGGTACTGCGTCGGGCTGGTCCTGATCTGGACCCGCGACATGAATGGACCGCTGCTGGTATCGGCGCTGATGATCACCGCCTACTTCGTGGTCGGCTCGAAGCTGGAGGAAGGCAAGCTGCTGGCCGCCTATGGCGAGGCCTATCGCCGCTACATGAAGAAAGTGCCGGGGCTGATTCCGCTGCCCTGGAAACGCCTGTCGGCCGCCGAAGCCGCCGCCCTGACCGAGAGTGCCGACCAGGGCTGACGACGTTTCGTTATGAGAGCCTGCGGCTGTCCGTATTGCGCAGCATGGCCGCCAGCATGGCGATGCTCATCGAACTGAAGGCGATCAGCGACCATTCGGCGATCGACAGACCGAGAAACTTCCAGCCGGCCTCCGAGCACAGGCCGGAGGCTTCGAACAGCAGCGGCCATTGGCTGCCGGCCCAATTCACAAAATGCTCCCACCATGGCTGGTCGGCCGTGCAACTGACGCCCTTGGCGAAGCGCTGCAGCCAGGTCTGGTAGGCCGCGATGCCTGCCCCGGTCAACGCGGTGGCGGCCATCAGCAGCGCCGCCGCCAAGCGTATCGCTCGTGCGCCGGCAAGAAACCACGCCGCGATGGCCTCGATGCCCAGCAGCAGATAGAGCATGCGTTGCAGTATGCACAGGGGGCAGGCGGCAAGATTCATGGTGTGGGCCAGGACCAGACCGCCGGCGACCAGGCCCACGGCCGTCGCGCCGGTTGCGGCGAACAGGCCGCGCGGGGTCAGCAGCAGGCGCAGCAGAATCACGCCTTACTTTCCCTTGCGATCCTGGCGCGCCTTGGCGATCACGGTGTCGGTAATTCTCAGCAAGTCCTCGTAACTGCTGGCGGCCTCGTTGTTGATCAGGAACTTGCCATCCACCGCCAGCGCCGGGACACCGCCGATGCGGGCCGCGGTGGCGTCCTGATCGCCGCGCTGCACCTTGCTCTGCATGGCGAAGGACGCCATCGCGTCAGCGAACTTCTTGCGGTCGGCGCCCTTGCCGGCGGCCCAGGCGACCACGGCCTCGTCGGTCTTGAAAGCCACGCGCTGCTCGTGAATTGCAATGAATACGGCGGTGTCGAGCTTGGCCAGATCGCCGGTGGTTTCCAGCGCGTAAAAAATCCGGGCCAGTCGTGCCCATTCCGGACGATTGAAGCTGATCGGCACGCGCCGGAAATTCACGTCCTTCGGCAGGCCGGCGGCCCATTTGCTGACGAGGGGATGAAAATCGCTGCAATGCGGACAACCGTAGGAAAAGAACTCGATCACCTCGATCTTGTCCTTGACGCTCGCCAGGGGCGGGCTGATGGCCTTGAATTCGCGGCCGGCCAAAGGTTCGGCGGCCAGGCCAAGGCCGGGCAGGGCCAGGCATGCAAGGAGGGCAGAAAACAGCAGGGTAACGAGTCGCTTCATGAATATCTCCGTTGAAATTGCTTTCGAGTGGAATTGTAAGACAGCGTTCCCCATACAATGATCGAAGGCCGAAATTTATACGGGACAAGACCTTCATGGATCGATTGGCGGCGATGCAGACTTTCGTCCGGGTGGCCGAAGCGGGCAGCTTTACCGCCGTGGCAGACCAGTTGAATGTGGCGCGCTCGGCGGTGACGCGGCAGATTGCGGCGCTGGAAGCGCATCTGGGCGTCAAGCTGATAGCGCGCAGCACGCGCCGATTGTCGCTGACCTCCGCCGGCGCAACCTATATCGAGCAATGCCGCGATATCCTGGATCGCATCGACGAGGCCGAGGGCGATCTGGCCGGCGAACGGCAAACCCTGCGCGGCAGCATACGCACCACCGTGCCCCTGACCTTCGGCCTGCTGCACCTGACGCCGCTGATCCTGGAATTCTCCCAGGCGCATCCCGACATCCGCATCGACCTCGACTTCAACGACCGGCGCGTGAACCTGATCGAGGAAGGCCTGGACCTGGCGCTGCGCATCACCGAGCGCCTGCCGGAAACCACCGTGGCAAGGCGCCTGACCACCTGTCGTTCGGTGGTCGCGGCGGCACCGGCCTATCTGCAGCGGCATGGCGAACCGACGCATCCCGACGAACTGGCGCAGCACGCCTGCCTGCCTTATTCGCTGACCTCGCGCAGCACCTGGACCTTCCTGATCGACGGCCTGCCGCATGCGGTTGAGATTAGCGGGCCGATCACCGCCAACAACGGCAACGCGCTGCAGGACGCCGCCATCCAGGGCATGGGCATACTCTACGGGCCGACCTTCATTGCCGCCGAAGCAATTCGCCGGGGCTTGCTGGTGCCGATCCTGAGGAAATTCCAGACGCCGGTGCTCGACATGTTCGCGGTATTCCCGGGCAACCGCTTCGTGCCGCAGCGCGTGCGCGCCTTCGTCGATTTTCTTGCCTTGCGCCTTGGTCCCGAACCTTACTGGGACAAGGGCTTGCCATTGGAGTAAGTCATCATGGATATGCCGAAGAACATCTTCAAGCAAGGACTGCGGCAGGGGCAGTGGCAGGTCGGACTCTTCGTCGGTCTGGCCAATGGCATCAGCATGGAAATCCTCGCCGGCGCGGGTTTCGACTGGCTGGTGATCGACGCCGAGCACACGCCCAACAATCCCGCCAGCGTATTCGCGCAATTGCAGGCCGCGGCGCCCTATCCGGTGCAGTTGCTGGTGCGTCCGATGAGTCACGATGCCGCGCTGATCAAGCAGTATCTCGACGCCGGCGCGCAGACCCTGCTGCTGCCGCTAGTGGATAACGCCGAGCAGGCGCTGCAACTCGTGCGCGCGGTGCGCTATCCGCCCGAGGGCATCCGCGGCGTCGCCGCCTCGCTGTCGCGCGCCGCGCGCTGGAGCGGCATCAAGGACTATGTCAAACATGCCAACGCGGAGGTCTGCCTGGTGGTCCAGGTCGAGACGCGGGCGGGCCTGGAAAACCTCGACGCCATACTGGCCGTGGAGGGCGTCGATGGCGTCTTCATCGGCCCGGCCGATCTCGCCGCCTCGCTGGGCCATCTCGGCGACCCCGGGCATCCTGAAGTCAGGTTGGCCATCGAGGCTGCACTGCCGCGCATCGCGGCGAGCGGCAAGGCTGCCGGCATCTTCGTCACCGAGCCGGAGCTGGCGCAGCACTATCGCGCCTGCGGCGCCAGCTTTGTCGCCGTCGGCGGCGACACCACGCTGCTGCGCAGCGCGGCGCTTATCCTGGCAGCGTCTTTCCGGGGCGACGAGTCCGTACCTGGCGCCGCGACCTGACAAGAGTTGGCGCTGGCGAGACGGCGAATTGCTGTCTTCGGCTGGGCATGCGCTTTCCGGCGCAATGCGGCTAAACTTTGATTTTGGTTACGGTCGCGGCGCTTAACACCGACAAAGCCGGTGTTGGCCCTTACTGAAACGTCATTTTGATATCGGAAGCTTCCCATGAAAAATCCAGACCTCCTGCGCAATACCTGTCTGATCAACGGCGAATGGTTGACTGCCATCGGCGCCAGCCTCGAAGTCCGCAATCCGGCTACGGGCGAAGTGGTGGGTTCGGTGCCGAGCTTCGGCGCCGCCGAAACCCGTCGCGCCATCGATGCCGCGCAGGCGGCCTTCCATCCGTGGCGGGCGAAGACGGCCGGCGAGCGGGCGAAGATCCTCAAGCGCTGGTTCGAACTGATGATGGAAAACCAGGAAGACCTGGCGCGCCTGATGACTCTGGAACAGGGCAAGCCGCTGGCGGAGGCGCGCGGCGAGATCGCCTATGCGGCGTCCTTCATCGAATGGTTCGCCGAGGAGGCGCGGCGCGTCTATGGCGAAGTCATTCCCTCGCCGCTGCCCGATCGGCGCCTGATCGTGCTGAAGCAGCCGGTTGGCGTCTGCGCCGCGATCACGCCGTGGAACTTCCCGGCGGCGATGATCACGCGCAAGGTCGCGCCGGCCCTGGCGGCCGGTTGCACCATGGTGGTCAAGCCGGCCGAACAGACGCCGCTCTCGGCCCTGGCCCTGGCCTGGCTCGGGCAACAGGCGGGCATTCCGCCCGGGGTGCTCAACATCGTGACCGGCGAACCGGTGCCGATCGGCGGCGAACTGACCTCGAATCCGAAAGTGCTGAAGCTCTCCTTCACCGGCTCGACCGAGGTCGGGCGGCTCTTGATGGCGCAGTGCGCGCCGACCGTCAAGAAGATGTCGCTGGAACTCGGCGGCAATGCGCCCTTCATCGTCTTCGACGATGCCGACCTCGACGCCGCGGTGGCCGGGGCGATGGCCTCGAAATACCGCAATACGGGGCAGACCTGCGTCTGCACCAACCGTTTCCTGGTGCAGGAAGGCGTGCGCGATGCGTTTGCGCAGAAGCTCGCCGCCGCGGTGGCCGGGCTCAAAGTCGGTAGTGGCCTGGAGGAGGGCGTCACGCAAGGGCCGCTGATCGACGGCGCCGGATTGGCCAAGGTCGAGGAACTGCTGGCCGACGCCGTGGCGCAGGGGGCCAAAGTAGTTTGCGGCGGCAAGCGCCATGCGCGCGGCGGCACTTTCTTCGAGCCGACGGTACTGACCGGCGCGACGCCGGCGATGCGCCTGGCGCGCGAGGAAATCTTCGGCCCCGTGGCGCCGATTTTCAGCTTCAGGGACGAAGCCGAGGCGGTGCGTATGGCCAACGACACCGAGTTCGGCCTTGCCGCCTATTTCTACAGCCGCGACATCGCACGCGCCTGGCGCGTCGGCGAGGCGCTGGATTACGGCATGGTCGGCATCAATGCCGGCGTGATTTCCAATGAGGTCGCGCCTTTCGGCGGCGTCAAGCAGTCCGGCCTGGGCCGCGAAGGATCGCGTCACGGCATTGAGGAATACCTGGAGATCAAGTACCTGGCCATGGCCGGCCTGTGACCGCGCCTTGACCGCGCTGTGAAACTCCCGGCGTCGATGCGGGCGCTGGCGCATCGCCCGTTCCGGCTGTATTTCTTCGGCCAGGCGGTTTCGATACTCGGCTCCTGGATCCAGCAGGTGGCGCTGGCCTGGCTGGTGTATCGGCTCACCGGCTCGGCGGCGCTGTTGGGGCTTGCCGCCTTTGCCGCGCTGGCGCCCATCCTGGTGGTGGGGCCGCTGGCCGGCGCCTGGATCGACCGTCATGACCGGCGTCGCCTGCTGATGCAGGTGCAGGTTCTGCTTTTCATTCAGGCCGGCGCACTGGCGGCGCTGACCTGGTTCGAGCTGATCGGGCCGAGCCTGATCATCCTGATGTCCCTGTCCCTCGGCCTGCTCAACGCCTTCGACACGCCGCTGCGCCAGTCGCTGATTCCGGTCATGGTCGGCGGCCGCGACGACCTGCCGAACGCGCTGGCGCTGAACGCCATGCTGTTCAACCTCGGCCGCTTCATCGGCCCGCCGATTGCCGGCCTGATGCTGGGTTTCATGTCGGAGGCGGCCTGCTTTCTGCTCAATGCGTTTTCCTATCTGGCATTGTTGTGGGGCGTGGCCGCCATGCGCCTGGTGGCGAATGCGCGGGCCGCCGGCAGCGTTGGCCATGTGTTCAAGGAAGGCGTGCGCTATGCCTTCGATACCCGGCCGATCCGCACGCTGCTGATCGTGCTGGCCCTGCTCAACCTTACTGCCTCGGCCTATGCCGTGCTGCTGCCGGTCTTCGCCAAGGAAGTGTTCCACGGCGATGCGCGCACCCTGGGTCTGCTCTGGGGCGCCGCGGGCTGTGGCGCCTTCGTCGCGACGCTGATGCTGGCGACGCGGCAATCGGTGCGTGCCACGCTCAACCTGGCAATCTTCTGTGTGGTCCTCGCGGCGCTGGCGCTGCTGGCGTTTCCGCTCAGCGCGGATCTGGTCATCGCCTTGCCGGCGCTGGCGGCGTTGGGCTTCGGCATTTCCGGCGCCAACGTCGGCATCAACACAGTGATGCAGACCATCGCGCCCGATCGCTTGCGCGGGCGCGTGGTTTCGTTTTTCTCCAGTATTCGTTTCGGGCTCGATGCCATAGGCGGCCTGCTCGCCGGCAGCATTGCCGCGCTTTCCAGCGCGCCCGCCGCACTGCTCGGCGAGGCGGCGCTGCTGATCGCGACCGGCGCCTGGCTGCTGTCGCGCGCCGGTCGCCTGCGTCACTCGCTGCCGTCATGATTCCGGGCGAAGTCCTGCTGGCCTTTCTGGCCGCCTCGGCGCTGATCACCATCGCGCCGGGACCGGACAACCTGATGGTGCTGTCGATCGGCATCAGCCGCGGCCGTGGCGCCGGCATCGGCTTCGGTCTCGGCTGCGCGCTCGGTTGCTTCACCCATACGCTGTGGGCGACGCTGGGCATCGGCGCCGTGGTGCTGGCGTCGGCCGCTGCGTTCACCGCGCTGAAAATGGCCGGTGCGGCGTATCTCGTGTACATCGGGATCAACGCCTGGCGTCACGCCGGAGAAATGGCCCTGACCAGGCTTGAGCAGTGTCCGGCCGAGCCGCTCGGCCTGCACTTGCGGCGCGGCTTCGTCGCCAATGCGATCAATCCCAAGGTGGCCTTGTTCTTCATCGCCTTCCTGCCTCAGTTCGTCGATCCAACGCGCGCCGCGGTGTGGCTGCAGATGCTGTTGCTGGGACTGCTGTTCGCGGCGCAGACAGTGGTGATCTTCGGCGGCCTCGGCTGGTTTGCTGGCAGCCTCGGACGGCGCCTGCAACGGCAGCCAAGGCTCGCAGTCTGGCTGGATCGCGGCGCCGCGGCGATATTTTTCGCCCTGGCCTTGCACCTGGCGACGGCGGGGCGCTGAATACGCAACGGAAATCCGGTTCCGCCGGACGTCAATACCCGAGCGTTGACGTCGGCCATCGAAGCCCGAAAATCGGCACGGCACAAGGCACTTGTCCTTGCAAGGGTACTCGCGCATCCCCTAGAATTGGGCCAGTTGCACCGGGCTGGGCGCGACAGGTTAAGGGAGAGCAAACAATGACGGAAATATTGGGCCGGCACCTCGTCCGGCTGCTCACCCTTGCATTGCTGCTGGCATCAGGTGCTGCCAGCGCCGGCGCCCAGGCCGAGCGCGCACTGGCCATGGTCAAGCAGATGGTCGCCGCGGGCGAAGTGCCGCGCAATGCCGCGATCAAGGTGGCTTTCAAATCGGGCAATATCGCAGCGCTGCTGGGCCCCGAGCTGGAATTGCAGAGGGAGTGGGAGCAGCGCAGCGGGGTTATGATCACGGCGCGCGTAATTCCGCAGCAGCCGTCCGTGATCAATCTCAAGGCCAACCCGGACATCGATCTGACGGTGGCCCGCACCCACGAATTTCCCGATCTGCTCGAACAGGGGCTGGTCGAGGACTTGACGCCGCTGCTCAAGCAATTCGGCTTCAGCCTCGATGGCGCACCGCCACAAGGCTATGTGCGGCCGCGCCTGCAGGGCTATTTCGGCGACAAGGCAGTGGCCATTCCGGCCGACGGCGACATCCTGCTCATGTACCTGCGCCGCGACCTGATGGAAAATTCCTCCGAGCGTGCCGCCTTTCGCCAGGCCCACGGCCGCGAACTCGCGCTGCCCAGGACCTGGCAGGAATACGATCAGCTGGTGAGCTTTTTCCACCGGCCGCAGCAGGGTCTGTACGGCAGCGTGGAACAGCGCGAGCGGGTGGGCGGCTGGATGTTCTGGCTGCCACGCTACCTGTCGCAAAGCGCACCGCATCGCAAGCTGTTCGACGAAAACCTGAAACCGCTGATCGATTCGCCGGCGGGCATCGCCGCGACCGAAAGCTATGTGCGCACCGTGCGCCATTCCTCGCCGGAAATTCTCGGCGAGGGCAAGGACTACAGCTATACCCTGCCGCTGTTCATGCAGGGCAAGGCGTTCTCGGCGATATTCACCATCGCCGGCGCCAAGCTGTTGAACTCGTCGGCTTCCACCGTGCGCGGCAAGTTCGTCGCGGTGCCGATTCCGGGCACCCGGATCGGCGAACGCATCGTGCGCCAGAACGTACCGATCTATGGCAACAACCTGGTGGTCTCCAGTCGCGGTGCGCAGCGCAAACTGGCATTTCTGTTCGCCATGTGGCTGACCGACCCGGACAACTCGCTGCGCACGGTGGGCGTCAAGGGAGGATTCACCGATCCGTTCCGTTGGCACCATCTCGCCGATGCGCGCATCAAGGAACTGTACACGCCGCAGGCGCTGACGGTGTTCGCCAGCGAATGGGCGATCGCCTTGCCGCCGGGCACCGGTCTGCCGGGCGACGGCGAGTACCTCGAGATACTCGATAAGCATCTCTGGGAAGCGGCCAGCGGGAAGGTCTCGGCCGCCGAGGCGATGCGGCACACCGCGCATGACTGGGAGAAAGTCACCCAGCGGCGCGGTCGCGACCAGCAACTGCCGTGGCTGAAAATATTCCATGCCGGATTCGCGGGTCGCGAACCGGGCGTCGGCGCCGCCAGATAGATGTCGAAAGCATGAGGCTGCCGAAGCGCTTCGGTCTCCTGCCGCAATTGCTGACCGGCTTTGCCGGCGGCGCGGTGCTGGTGCTGGGCCTGCTTTTCGCCGGCAATCAGATGCTGGACAAATCCTCGGCGCGCCTGATCACCACGCTGGAACATCATGTCCGCCCGCTGGCAAGGCTGCATTCGCTGCAGGCACGCTTCGGCGGCCTGCGCAATCTGGAACTGGAACTCGGGCATATGGAGGATGTATTCGCGCTGCAGTCCCACGTCACGCGGCTGCGCAACGAAATCGCCGCGGTGGATGCCGAGGTGGGCAAGTTCTCGGTGGTGCTGGCGAGGGAAGCACCGGGCGATGCGCAGCGTCTCGCCGGTCACTGGCATGATTACCGCTCGCGCCTGCAGGAACAAGCCAGGCTGGCGACCGAGATGAACCTTGCCGGCGTGCGCCGAATTACCGCGGCTGGATCGCATTTGCCGTTTCTCTCCATCCAGTCCCTGCTGACCGGCCTTGCCGAGCAGACCGAGGCCGCCGCCGATGCCGCGTACCAGATCGCCGCCGAGGAACAGCTGGCGCAGCGGCGGGACTTCATCTGGCTGGTGATGCTCGGCGGCCTGGTGATTTTCGTCGGCCTGGCCTATTCCGGACAGACGGTGGTGCGACGCATCAGCGTGCTGCGCGAGCACGCGCAGAAGCTGGCGGCCGGCGAGAAAAGCGAACAGATCACGATTGCCCGCCACGATGAAATAGGCGATTTGGCCGAGGCCTTCGGCACCATGCGGCAGCAGGTGCTGACGCGTGAAAGCGCGCTGCGCAACGCGCAACTCGAACTCGAACAGCGCGTCCAGGAACGCACCGCCGACCTCAAGAGCTCCAATCGCCGCCTGGTGCGCTTCTCGCAGGTAGTCGAGCAAAATCCGGTGGGCATCCTGATTGCCCGCATCGGCGGCGTGGTGGAATTCGTCAACCCGGCCTATCGCAAGATCACCGGCCGGTCGGCCTCCGAGACGATCGAGCAGCCGCTGATCGAGGTGATGCATACCACTGATCCACTCGACGCCGACAATGCGCTGCGCGTCGCGACCGGCGGGGCCATCTGGGAGCTCGAACAACTAAGCCGGCGCGGCGCTGACGCCTACTGGGAGCGGCTGCGGCTCGGTGCCGTGCATGACGAAAGAGGGCGGGCGACCCACCTGCTGCTGTCGCGCGAGGACATCACCGAACAGCGCCAGCAAATGGAAAAGATCACTTACCAGGCGCATTACGACATGCTCACCGGCCTGCCCAATCGCGTGCTGGCCAACGATCGCCTGGTGCAGGCGGTAAGCCGCGCCCGACGCGACGGCGGCAGGGCCGCGGCAATGTTCATCGATTTGGACAACTTCAAGGACGTGAACGATACGCTGGGGCACGCCGTCGGCGATCACCTGCTGCGCCAGGTGGCGCAACGTCTGGTCGCAGCGGTGCGCGGCGACGACGTGGTGGCGCGGCTGGGCGGCGACGAATTCCTGATCGTCGCCGGCGGCCTCGGCCACGGCGACGAGGCGGCGGCGATCGCGGAAAAGGTCATTGCGGCATTCTCGACCTCGTTCCATGTCGACGAACGCGAACTGGTCACCTCGCCGAGCATCGGCATCGCGGTTTATCCGGATGACGGAACCGAACCGATGGTGCTGTTGCGCAACGCCGATCTGGCCATGTACGAGGCCAAGGATTCCGGCCGCAACATGTACCGTTTCTACAATCGATCGATCCACGACCTGTCGCTGCAGCGGCTCGAAATCGGGCGCTGCCTGCGCGGCGCGCTGGAACGCCATGAACTTCATGTCGTCTATCACCCGCTGGTGCGGGCCGACAGCGGCCGCATCATCGGCGCCGAAGCCCTGCTGCGCTGGAACAGCCCGGAACTGGGCGCGGTGCCGCCGGCCACCTTCATTCCGGTGGCCGAGCAAAACGGGCTGATCGTCGATCTCGGACGCTGGGTATTGCGCGAAGCCTGCGCCACGCTGGGGCGCTGGTGCCTGCAGCAAACCGGTTTCGTCATGGCGGTGAATGTCTCGCCGCGACAGTTCAAGACCAGCGGCTTCGTTGCCCTGGTCAAGGAGTGTCTCGACGAATTCCAGGTGCCGCCCGGACAACTCGAAATCGAGATCACCGAAGGCCTGCTGTTGCGCAATCAGGGTGAGGTCAAGGTGATCCTCGATGAGCTTCACGCACTCGGTGTGCGCCTGTCGATGGACGATTTCGGCACCGGCTATTCCTCGCTCTCCTACCTGCGCGAGTTTCCCTTCCATACCGTCAAGATCGATCGCAGTTTCATACACGACGTATCGGACGACCAAAGCGACCGCGCCCTGGTCATCGCCGCGGTGCGCATGGCGCAGGCGCTTGGCCTGCAGATCATCGCCGAGGGTGTCGAGACTGATGAGCAGTGGTCCTTCCTGGTGGCGCAGGACTGCGATGTTCTGCAGGGCTTTCGCTTCGGCCTGCCGGTCACCGAAAGCCATTTCGGCAAGACCTGGGTCAATGCCCGGGTCAGCCGGCCCGATGGCGAGAATCAGCCGCAGGACCTGCCGTTCATTCCGCTTTAGGCCGGCTTGCGGATCCGAACGAGACGCAAGCTGGTCGCACTCGCCGCCGCGTATGCCGGACTGATAAAATCCCGCCGTCCGGCGCGAGTCGCGGTGCCAATGGAGCTGCCTCGCGAACCGACACATAAGGGAGAATATCAATGAGCATTCTGGGATGGTTGAAAGGGGTCGTCGGTGGCGAAGCTGCTGCGCCCTTGCAGTTTGCCGAACATGAACAGCACTTTCATGGCCTGGACATGAAGGCCGCGATCGAGGCGCATATGGCGTGGAAGACCCGCCTGGAGGCGCAGATACGTGGCGACGCCGGCGAAACGCTGGAAGTCGGCGTGGTCGCCGCCGATGGCAACTGTGCCCTGGGCAAATGGATACACGGAGACGGCAAGGCGCAATTCGGCCACGTCCCCGAGTTCGAGCAACTGCGGGCGGTGCACGCCGATTTTCATCTATGCGCGGGATCGATTCTGGCCGACGCCCATGGCGGCGACAAAGAGGCCGCCACGGCGTCGCTGAAGTCCGCGCTGCGGCGCCATTCGGATACGGTGCAGCTGGCGCTGGTCCGTCTTTACGCCAAGGCTGCCGGCCAGCAGTGAATCCCGACTCGCCCGCCGCGGCGGGCGCCTGTCGCTGCCCGGCAAGGGCAAATCCGGACGTAGTTCACGGCGTGCACCGATCATTCGGTAGTAGCATTGCCCGATCCATCGAAGCAGTACCCCAATCAAGACAATGGTATAAACGGGACGGCTTGGTGTATTCTTGAATTTATCGATCGGAGCGAGTGCGTATCAATGGCCGCCGCAACCATCCTCATCGTCGACGACGAGCCGACGAACCTGTTTCTCCTGACCGGCCTGCTGCGACCCGAGTATCTGGTGCGCGCCGCCAACTCGGGCGAAAGCGCCTTGCGCGCGGCGGCCAGCCAGCCGCGGCCGGACCTGGTGCTGCTGGACGTGATGATGCCCGGCATGGACGGCTATGCGGTGCTGGCGCGCCTGCGCGAGAATCCCGAGACCTGCGACATTCCCGTGATGTTCCTCACCGCGCTGGCCGCGGCGGACGACGAGGAGCGCGGCTTGCACCTCGGCGCCGCCGACTACATCACCAAGCCGATCAAGCCGGCGGTGGTGCTGGCTCGCGTGCGCAGCCAGTTGCAGGCCAAGCAGGCACGCGACTGGCTGCGCGACGAGAACTCCTTTCTCGAAGCCGAAGTCGCGCGGCGCACCACCGAGAACGATCTCACCCAGATCGTCACGATTCGCGCCCTGGCGCACCTGGCGGAGACGCGCGACCCGGAAACCGGCAGCCACATTCTGCGCACCCAGGGTTATGTGCGGCAATTGGCGCTCGGCCTGCGGCGACACCCGCGATTTGTCGACTTCCTCACGGCGCGCAATGTCGACCTGGTGACCCGTTCGGCGCCGCTGCACGACATCGGCAAGGTCGGCATCCCCGATTCGATACTGCAGAAGCCCGGCAAGCTCACCGCCGAGGAGTGGGAAATCATGAAAACCCACGCCAAGCTCGGTTCCGACGCCATCGAGCAGGCCGAGGCCGACGCCGAGCAACCGGTCGCCTTCCTGATCCTGGCAAAGGAAATTGCACATTGGCACCATGAACGATGGGATGGCAGCGGCTATCCCGACGGGCTTGCCGGCGATGCCATACCCTATTCGGCCCGCCTCATGGCGCTGGCCGATGTCTTCGACGCGCTGATTTCCTTGCGGGTGTACAAGGCGCCAATGCCCTACGATCAGGCACGCGACATCATCGCCGGCGAACGCGGCAAGCATTTCGATCCCGATATCGCCGACGTGTTTCTTGCCTCCTTCGACGAGTTCGTCGGCATCGCCGAACGCTACCGCGACTCGGCGGAGGCGCGGCACCCGACAAGCTGAACTAGCACTGCCATGGACCCGCAGCCAGACGCCACGCGCGAGGGAATACAGGCAACGGGCGCCATCGCTCTGCGGGTCGTCCTCGCCTATGCGGTGTTTGCCGGGCTCTGGATACTGCTTTCCGACGAGGGAATGGGCTGGCTATTCAAGGACGATCCGCAACAACTGGTCCTGGCCAGCACCATAAAGGGCTGGCTGTTTGTCGCCGTAACATCCCTGCTGCTGTTCGGTTTCATCCGGCGCCGACTCGACCAGGCGATGGCCGCGGCTCAGCGCGAGCTCGCAGCGCAGACGGAAAAGGCGCGCGCCCTGCAACTCCTCGCGGCGATCGCCGACAATTCGCCCGATGCCATTTTCGCCAAGGACAGGGAAGGCCGCTACCTGCTATGCAATCGGGAAGCCGCCAGGGTTCTCGGCATGTCCGCCGACGAGGCGCTTGGCCGCGACGACCGTTCCATGTTTCCATCCGAGCAGGCGGCGGCGATTCGCGCCGACGACAGCCGCCTGATTGCCGAGAATCGCATCCAGACCATCGAGGATCTGCTGACCACGGTCGACGGTGAGCGGGTTTTTTCGACGACCAAGGGGCCGCTGCGCGATGCCGACGGCCAGGTCATCGGCCTGTTCGGCATCGCGCGCGACGTCACTGCAGGCAAGCAGGCCGAAAGGGCCTTGAGGGCCAGCGAAGAGCGCTACCGGATGGTGCTGGAAAACGCCGCCGATGCCGTGCTGGTGACCAATCCCGAGGGGGATTTCATCTATGCCAATCAGAAGGCAGGCCAGATGCTTGGTTATGGCATCGACGAACTGCTGACCCTGAACTTCCGCAACCTGGTGCCGGACGGTCTGGTCGAGATTGCCACGGCCCAGTTCGCCCAGCTCAAGCAGCACGGATACATACTCGCCGACGGCAAGATGAGGCGCCGTGACGGCAGCAGCGTGCCGGTGGAACTCAACACCGTGCGGCTGCCGGACGGAAATCTCTACGGCGCCTGCCGCGACATTTCCGACCGAAGGGCCGTGGCCGGCGACCTGCGCCAGCGCAATGAGGAACTCGAAGCCTTCAACCGCGCCGCCGTGGGACGCGAGGTGGCCATGATCGAACTCAAGCAGCGCATCAACGCGCTGTCCCGGGAACTGGGACGTGAGCCGCTCTATCCGCTGGCGTTCATCGACGAGGCGGCGAAGCCGGCAGGGGGAGACGGCGCGGCATGAAGGCGCGGCTGGCGCTGTCCGTGTTGCTGCCGTTTTTTGCCTGCGCGGTGCAATGGCTGTTGTGGGACGCCCTCAAGCCCTACGTCTGGTTCCTGTTCTTTCCGGCGGCATTTTTCAGCGCCTGGATCGGCGGCCTCGCCGGCGGTCTCGCGGCGACCGGCATCAGTACGCTGCTGGTCTGGTTCGTGTTTATCCCGCCGGCCTTCTCCTTCGCGCTGGACGATCCGGCGTCGGCCTTTTCGGTGGTGGTGTTCGTCGTCATGGGCGGCCTGTTCGCCTACGTCTTCGAACGCATGCGGCAAGCCAGCCGACGCACCGACGAAGCCCTGGCCAGCGCCGAAGCGGCCAAGGCGAAAATCTCCCAGCTTTACCGGAAGACGCTGGAACTCGACGCGCTGAAAAGCCAGTTCTTCGCCAACGTCAGTCACGAGTTGCGCACGCCGCTGACGCTGATCCTGGCGCCGCTGGAGCGGCACTATCGCCGTCTCGCCAGCGCCAACTCTGCGGCCGCCGAGCTGCGCGAGACGGAGATGATGTTGCGCAATGCGCGCCTGCTTTATCGCCACGTCACCGATCTGCTCGATGTCGCCAAGCTCGATGCCGGCCGCATGGCGGTGGCCTGGGCCGAGTTCGATCTGGCCCGCCTGGCACGGATCACGGCGAGCCATTTCGAGTCGCTCGCCGCGGAACGCCGCATCGACTACCGGGTGGGCGCACCGCAGACGCTGCGGGCCGAGGCTGACAGCGAAAAGCTGCAGCGGGTCATGCTCAACCTGCTGTCCAACGCCTTCAAGTTCACTCCCGATGGCGGCGCCGTCGCCCTGCGTCTGTCCGCCAGCGACGGCCAGGTGCTGATCGAAGTGGAGGACAACGGCCCCGGCGTCGCGGTCGAATTGCGCGCCGCGGTGTTCGAGCGCTTCCGCCAGGGCGAGGCCGGCGCGCAACGGCGGCATGGCGGCACCGGTCTCGGACTGGCCATCGTCAAGGACTTCGTCGAATTGCATGGCGGCAGCGTGGCCCTGGACGCGGCGCCGGGCGGCGGTGCGCTGTTTTCGGTGCGCCTGGGCCTTGCGGCACCGGCCGGCACGGTGCTCGGCGCGCCGCTGGCGCAGGACGACGTGCTCGATCGCCAGTCGGTCGAGGAGCTGGCGGTGCGCGCGGCCCCGCCCGACGAGACGCGGGAGGCCGATGCACCGCTGATCCTGGTGGTCGAGGACAACGCCGACATGAACGAATTCATCGCGGCCACGCTGCGCCCGTACTACCGGGTCGCCAGCGCCCGGAACGGTCGCGAGGGTCTGGACAAGGCGCTGGCGCTGCATCCCGACCTGATCCTGTCCGACGTGATGATGCCGCTGATGGGCGGCGAGGAGATGGTCAAGGCACTGCGCGGCGAGGCGGTCACGCGCGACCTGCCGATCGTCGTGCTGACGGCCAGGGCCGACGACGAACTGCGGATGCGCCTGTTCGCACTCGGCGTGCAGGATTACCTGAGCAAGCCGTTTTCCAGCGACGAGCTGCTGGCGCGCATCGGCAGCCTGGTGGCAGCGCGGCGGCGCACCGTTGCGGAACTCCAGCGCAGCGCGGAGCGGCTGCGGCGGCTGGCCGAAGTCGTCGAGAAGATCGCGGCGGTGCGCGACCTGCCGGGTCTCATGGAAATTGTGCGACACGCCGTGCGCGAACTCACGGGTGCCGATGGCGTCACCCTGGTGCTGCGCGAAAACGGGAATTGCCACTACGCCGACGAGGATGCCGTGGGACCGCTCTGGAAGGGACAGCGCTTCCCGCTCGAATCCTGCATTTCGGGTTGGGCCATGCTCAACCGGGAAGCGGCCGTGATCGAAGACATTTACGCCGATCCGCGGATTCCCCATGCGGCCTATCGCCCGACCTTCGTCAAGAGCCTGTCCATGGTGCCGATCGGCCGCGAGCACCCGGTGGGCGCCATCGGCTGCTACTGGGCCGAACGCCACCACGCCAGCGCCGAGGAGTTGAAGCTGCAACAGGCGCTGGCCGATGCCATGTCGGTGGGCCTCGCCAACCTCGATCTGTATCGCGCCATGGATGCGGCGCGGCAGGCGGCCGAGCATACGGCGGCGATCCTGACCGAAGCGCAGCGATTGACGGGCATCGGCAACTGGACCTGGGATATCGTCTCCGGCCGGCATACCTGGTCGGAGGAGATCTACCGCATCTACGGCCGCGACCCGGCGCTGCCGGCCGCTGCGTATCCTGAGGTCAGGCAGTATTTCACCGAGCGAAGCTGGGCGCATCTGGCAGATATCGTGGAGCGTGCCCTGGCGCAAGGCCTTGCCTACGAATGCGATGCCGAAGTGCTGCGTGCGGACGGCAGCCGCCGCTGGATCACGGCGCGGGGAGAAGCCACGCGCGACGCCGCCGGAAACATAGTGAAGCTGCACGGCACGGTGCAGGACATCACTGCCCGCAAGCTGGCCGAAGAGCAGATTCGCTCGCTCAACGCCGAGCTGGAGCAACGCGTCGTCGAACGCACCGCCGAATTGAGCGCCGCCAACCAGGAGCTCGACAGCTTCGCCTACGCCGTCTCGCATGACCTGCGTGCACCGCTGCGTGCCATGAGCGGTTTTTCGCGGGCCGTGAGCGAGGATTACGGCGCCCAACTCGACGGCGAGGCAAGGGCCTATCTTGAGCAGATCGATATCGCCAGCCGCAAAATGGGTGAACTGATCGACGGCATACTCGCCCTCTCGCGCAGTACGCGCGGCAGCTTGCAGCGCGACGAGATCGATATCTCGGCACTGGCGACGCGCCTGCTCGACGAGTTGCAGCGCGCCGAGCCGGCGCGCAGGGTCGGTTGCACCGTGCAGGCGGGGCTGTGGGCCGTGGGCGACGCGCGCATGATCGAGGCCGTGGTGCGCAATCTGTTGAGCAATGCCTGGAAGTACTCCGGCAAGGCGGCCGCCGCGGAAATTCGCGTGTTCGCGGGTGAAGTCGACGGCCGGCGCGGCTTCTGTGTCGCCGACAACGGGGCGGGTTTCGACATGGCCCATGCCGGGCAGTTGTTCCAGCCGTTTCGACGCCTGCATCGCCAGGAAGAATTTCCCGGCACCGGCATTGGCCTGGCCACCGTACAACGTATTATCCATCGCCATGGCGGGGAGATCCGCGGCGAAGGCCGTCCCGGTGCCGGGGCAGCCTTCTGCTTTACCCTGCCGGCCGGCGCAAACGAGGAAAAACCATGAAGGCCAAGTCCATACTGCTGGTCGAAGACAATCCTCAGGACGAACTGCTGATACTGCGCGCACTCAAGAAGGTCAGCCTGGCCAACGAGGTCGAGGTCGTGCGCGACGGTCAGCAGGCGCTCGACCACCTGTTCGGCGTCGGCGAGTTTGCCGCCCGCGCCAACGCCGAACTGCCTGCCGTCGTGCTGCTCGACATCGGCCTGCCGCGCATTTCGGGTCTTGAGGTGCTGGCGCGGCTGCGTGCGGACGAGCGCACCCGCTTGCTGCCGGTGGTGATCCTGACCTCATCCGACGAGGAAAGGGATCGTCTGAAGAGCTACGAGGAGGGCGCCAACAGTTTTGTCAGGAAGCCGCTCGACTTTGCCGAGTTCGCCGAGACCGTGGCGCGCCTGGGCATCTATTGGCTGGCCACCAACCAGCCGCCGCCGCGCTCATGAGCCGGTCATGGATCAGCCGCTGAAAATTCTCGTCATCGACGACATCGTCGCCGACTTCCTGCTGGTCGAGCGCTATCTGCGCCAGCACGGTCCGCTCGCCGAGTGCCGGCACGTCGCCCACGGCGCGGACCTGCCTGCCGCCCTGGATGATGCGTGGGACCTGATCCTGTCCGACTACAGCATGCCGGACCTGGATTTTGGCGAAGTCCTGCAACAGGTCAAGGCGCGCTGGCCCGATCTGCCCGTGATCATGGTGTCCGGCAGCGTGGGCGAGGAAACGGCCGTGGATCTGCTGCGTAAGGGACTGACCGACTTCGTGTTGAAGCAGAATCTGGTCCGGCTGCCGGCCGCCATCCGCCGCGCCCTGGATGAGGCCGCCGAGCACCGCGCCCGCCGCGCAGCGGAGCAGGCCTTGCGCGAGGGCCAGGCCGCCGCGCTCGAAGCCCAGCGCAGGGGACGCCTGGCGGCGCTCAACCTGATGGAAGATGCGATCGCCGCGCGAACCAGCGCCGAGGCCGCCGTGGCGGCCCTGCGGGAGAGTGAGGAAAGGCTGAAGCTGGCCTTGCGGGCGGCCAATCAGGGCACCTATGACGTCGACGTGACGACCGGCGAGGCCATCGTCAGCCCCGAATACGCCACGATGCTGGGTTACGACCCGGCCAGCTTCCACGAAAACTATGTCAACTGGGTCGAACGCCTGCATCCCGACGATCGCGGGCTGGTAGCGCAAACCTATCGCGATTCCATTGTCGCCGGCAAGCTTCCTGAATTCCGCCTGGAATTTCGCCAAAGAAGTCGCGACGGCGGCTGGAAATGGATACTTTCCCTGGGCCGGGTGGTGGCGCGCGATGGCGCCGGGAAGCCCCTGCGCATGGTCGGCACCCATACCGACATCACCGAGCAAAAGAGCAACGAGCTGGCCTTGGCTTTTCATACCAGGCGGGTCGAAACCCTGCTGGCCCTGCCTGGCGCTGCGCAGTCCATGGACGAGGGCGAATTCCTGCAGCACGGCATGGAACAGGCCGAGCAGCTCACCGGCAGCAAGATCGCCTTCATTCATTTCGTGCTCGACGACCAGGAAACCATCGAACTGGTGACCTGGTCGCGTGCCACGCTGGATCATTTCTGCAAGGCCGTGCACCTGCGCCACTACCCGATCAGCGCGGCCGGGATCTGGGCCGACGGGCTGCGTCGGCGCGAAGCCGTGGTGATAAACGATTACGCCGCGGCCGACGACAAGCGCGGCCTGCCCGACGGCCATTCGGAGATGCAGCGCCTGATCGTCGTGCCGGTGATCGAAAACGGCTTGGTGCGCATGCTGGCCGGCGTCGGCAACAAGCCGGAAGCGTATAGCGATCTCGACTTGGACACGGTGCGCCTGCTCGCCAACGCCGTCTGGGACATTGTGCTCAAGCGGCGGATGGATGTCGCCCTGCGCGAAAGCGAGGCGCTCAATCGCTCGACCCTGGATTCGGTCAGCGCCGAAATCGCCGTGCTCGACAGCAATGGAACGATCACGGCAGTCAATCGGCCATGGCGCCGGTTTGCCGAGGAAAACGCCATCGAGCAGGGGCAGGCGGTGCCCGGCACCGGTGTCGGCGCCAATTACCTGGCGGTTTGCCTGGACCGGACCGGAGCGGCGAGTGCCGAAGCGCTGGATGCCAGCGATGGCATCCGCGCGGTCCTCGATGGGCGTCTGCTCGGTTTCAGTCTCGAATACCCCTGTCATTCGCCCGGACAGCAGCGCTGGTTCAGCATGAGCGTGACGCCGCTGGGAAGACAGGGGCGCGGTGCGGTGGTGGCGCATACCGACATTACGCAGCGCAAGCGCGACGAGGCGGAACTGCGCAAGCTGGCGCTGGCCATCGAGCAGAGCCCGGAGAGCGTCGTCATCACCGATACCGACGCCTGCATCGAGTACGTCAACCAGGCTTTCCTGCGCAACACCGGCTACAGCCGTGAAGAAGTCCTGGGACAGAACCCGCGCATGCTGCACTCGGGGAAGACCCCGCCGGAGACCTACCAGGCGATGTGGGCGGAGCTGAGCGAAGGCCGGCCGTGGAAAGGCGAATTTCACAACCGGCGCAAGGACGGCAGCGAATACGTCGAATTTGCCATCATCACGCCGCTGCGGCAGCCTGACGGCGCGATCACGCATTACGTCGCGGTGAAAGAAGACATCACCGAGAAAAAGCACCTGGGACTCGAACTGGACCGGCACCGGCACCATTTGGAAGGGCTGGTGGCGCAGCGCACCGCCGAACTCGACGCCGCGCGGCAACAGGCCGAAGCCGCCAACCTGGCCAAAAGCGCCTTTCTGGCCAACATGAGCCACGAAATCCGCACCCCGATGAACGCCATCCTCGGCCTCACCCACCTCATGCGGCGCAGCAGCGCCACCCCGCAACAAGCCGAACGGCTGGACAAGATCGACGGCGCCGGGCGGCACCTGCTGGCCATCATCAACGACATCCTCGACCTGTCCAAGATCGAAACCGGGCGGGTACAACTCGAAACCATCGACTTCCCGCTGTCCTCCGTGCTCGACAACGTCGCCTCGCTGATCGGCCAATCGGCGCGCGACAAAGGACTGCGCATCGACGTCGACGGCGACGACGTCCCGCCGTGGCTGCGCGGCGACCCCACGCGGCTGCGCCAGGCGCTGCTCAACTACGCCGGCAACGCCGTCAAATTCACCGAACGCGGCACAATCACCCTGCGTGCGCGGCTGCTCGAAGAACACGGCGACGACCTCCTGGTGCGCTTCGAAGTCAGCGACACCGGCATCGGCATCGCCCCCGAGAACAAAGCGCGGCTGTTCCGCGTCTTCGAACAAGCCGACCCCACCATCACCCGCAAATACGGCGGCACCGGACTGGGCCTGGCCATCACCCACCGCCTGGCGCAGATGATGGGCGGTGACGTCGGCGCCGACAGCACGCCGCGGATCGGCAGCACCTTCTGGTTCACCGTACGGCTACAACGCGGCCACGGCATCATGCCCAGCCCGACCGAACTGGCCATGGCCGATGCCGAAACCCGGCTGCGCCAGTACCACGCCGGCGCCCGGCTGCTGCTCGCCGAAGACAACCTGATCAACCGCGAAGTCGCCCTCGAACTGCTCTACGGCGCCGGACTGGCGGTCGACACCGCGATCGACGGGCAAGACGCCCTGGCCAAAGCCCGGGCCACCCGCTACGACCTGATCCTGATGGACATCCAGATGCCGCGCATGGACGGGCTCGAAGCCACGCGTGCGATCCGGGCCCTGCCAGTCGGCGGGCAGGTGCCGATCCTGGCGATGACCGCCAACGCCTTCGACGAAGACCGTCACGCCTGCGAAGAAGCCGGCATGAACGACTTCATCACCAAGCCGGTCGATCCGGCCATGCTCTACCAGACCCTGCTGCTGTGGCTATCGAGCAGCGCGCGGCCCGGCGCGGAAGTGCGGCCGGTTGCCGTGCCGCCGCGGCCGCGGCGCGAAGCGCAAAGCCTGCCGCCGGCCCTGACCGAATTCGACGGCCTGGTCGCCGACCGCGCGCTGGCCGCCCTGCGCGGCGACGCTCGCGCCTACCTGGGCCTCTTGGGGCAGTTTGCCGCCAACCATCGCGACGACCCCCGGCGGCTGCAAGACGACCTCGCGGCGGGGCAGACCGAAGCGGCGCGGCAGCGGGCGCATGCGCTCAAGGGCGCGGCCGGCAGTCTGGGTGCGATCCGGCTGCAGGCCGCGGCGGCAGCCATCGAATACGCCCTGCGCGACGCCGACGCCCCGGCGACGCTGCCCGGGCTGCTGGCGACCTTGCAGACCGCACAAGCGGAGCTGGATGCGGTGCTGGCGCACGTGGCGACGACGCCGGTGGACGCCGGCGGCTTTGCCGCCGACCCCGAGCGGGCCCAAGCGGTGCTGGCGCAACTGGAACCGCTGCTGGCCAGCGACGATACGGCGGCCGGCGAGCTGTTCGCCGCCCACCGCGCGCTGCTGCTGGCCAGCTTCGGCGCCGAGGCGATGCAGCTCGAACGCCAACTGGCGGCATTCGACTTTCCGCAGGCGCTCGACACGGTGCGCAACATGCGCCTGGCGTAGGCCAGGACTTGAATCGCCGTGGCGCCAGCGCCAACTCTTGCGAGGCCGGCGCGCATGGCGCCATGCACGAATCCTCTTTCTATCCGTCACCTTGAAAACTTCCACCATGAAATCCGCACCTTCAGCCACCGGCGCGCGCGCCGCGCCGCGCGATGTACTGCGCGTGGTTCTTGTCTATGCCGCGTTTGCCGGGCTCTGGATACTGGTCTCAGACAATCTGGTGGTTGCGCGCTTCGCCAGCACGGACCATGTACTCGTCGCCAGCCTGCTCAAGGGCTGGCTGTTCGTCACGGTGACCTCCGCGCTGCTGTTTGTCCTGATCCGCCGCCTGCTCGACCAGGCCCTGGCCGCCTCGCGGCGCGAACTGGCGGCGCAACACGACGCCGCGCGAGCCCAGCACCTGCTGTACACGATTTCCGACAACTCCTCCGACGCCATCTTCGCCAAGGATTTGCAGGGCCGCTACCTGCTGTTCAACCGGGAAACCGCGCGGATCATCGACAAGCCTGCCGAACATGCCCTGGGCCATGACGACACGGCGTTGTTCCCGCCGCCGCAGGCGGCGATGATCCGCGCCAACGACCTGCGCGTGATCGCCGAGCAGCGCATCAATACCTACGAGGAAGCGCTGTCCACGGCGGATGGCGAACGCATCTACCTGGCGACCAAGGGGCCGCTGCGCGATGCAGACGGCCAGATCATCGGCATGTTCGGCATCTCGCGCGACATCACCGAGCGCAAGCAGGCCGAAAGGGAATTGCATCGGAACATGGAGGAATTGGCGCGCTTCAACCGCGTCGCGGTGGACCGCGAACTGGACATGATTCGGCTCAAGCAGCGCGTGAATGAGCTTTCGCGCCAGCTTGGACAGACGCCGCCGCATGCCCTCGAATTTGTCGACGCGCCGGCGGACGGGGAGACCGACGTCGGGTCCGGCACGGTCGGGGCGCGCCCGTGAGTCCGTTCTTGGCCCTGACTTCGCTGCTCTTCAACGCCGCCCTGCTGCTGGCGGTGGTGCTGCTGCTGGCCCGGCGTCTGAGCTATCAGGCCAGTCTGCGCGCGCTGCAGCAAAGCGAGCAGCGCTATCACAGCCTGTTCGACAACAGCCACACGGTGATGTTGATCATCAATCCCGCCGACGGCGCCATCGTTGCCGCCAACCCGGCAGCGGCCAACTACTACGGCTGGTCGCAGGAGCAACTGGCGGGCATGAACATCGCCGCGATCAATACGCTGCCGGCGGCCGAGATCGAGGCCGAAATGGGGAGGGCGCAGGCGCGCCAAAGCAATCGTTTCGAATTTCGCCATCGCCGGGCCGACGGCTCGGTGCGCGACGTCGAAGTGTTCACCGGGCCGATCCAGGTCGGCGACAGGCAATTGCTGTATGCCATCGTGCATGACAACAGCGAGCGCAAGCAGGCCGAAACCAGGCTCGCCGAAAGCGAAGCGCGGCGTGCCGCCGAGCAGGCCGCCGCCCTCGAAGACCAGCGCCGGGGCCGCATCGCGGCGCTGAACCTGATGGAGGATGCGATTGCCGCGAAAGCCAGGGCCGAAGCCTCGCTCGCCTAACTGAAGGAGAACAAGCAACGCCTCAAGCTGGCATTGCAGGCCGCCAACCAGGGCATCTACGATTTCAACATGCAGACCGGCGAAATCATCGTCAGTCCCGAGTACGCCACGATGCTCGGTTATGACCCGGCCAGCTTCCACGAGACCAATGTCACCTGGCTCGAACGCCTGCACCCCGACGATTACCCGCGCGTCGCGCAACAGTATCGCGACTACCTTGCCGGCAAGCTGCCGGAATACCGCGTCGAGGTCCGCCAGAGAACCCGTGCCGGCGACTGGAAATGGATACTGACGCTGGGCCGGGTGGTGACACGCGACGCCGCGGGGCGGCACATTCGCATGCTGGGGACCCATACCGACATCGACCAGCAGAAGCGGGCCGAGGCCGAGCGGCACACCCTGGAAGCGCGCTATCGCGACCTGTTCGACGCCAATCCGCATCCGATGTGGGTCTATGACCTGGAGACGCTGGCCTTCCTGGCGGTCAATGATGCGGCGGTCGCGCACTATGGCTACGGCCGCGCCGAGTTCCTGGCGATGACCATCAAGGACATTCGCCCGGCGCAGGACGTGCCGGCCATGCTGGCAGCGGTCGCGCGCAACCGCGAGGGTTTGAGTGAGTCCGGCGTCTGGCGGCATTGCCGCAAGGATGGCAGTGTGATCCTGGTCGAGATCGCATCGCACCCGCTGGATTTCGGCGGCCGTCGTGCACAGGCCGTGCTTGCCCACGACGTCACCGAACGCAAGCAGGCTGCGGACAGGGACCAGCAGCAGCTCAAGGAATTGCGACAATGGTACGAGCTGACGCTGGGCCGCGAGGGCCGCGTACTGGAACTCAAGACCGAGGTCAACGCGCTGCTGCGAAAGCTGGGCGCCACACCGCGTTATCCCAGCGTCGAGGTAGGCGAATCCGGCGCCGGCGGTACGGCAATTGATTGAGGAGGGCTGACACGATGCAGGAATTCTTGAGCAGTTGGGGCAGTGCGTCGGGCTTCATACCCCACGGCCACTGCTACCTATGGACGCCGGCACTGTTGTGGACCTTCGTCCTTGCCGAAGGCGTCATCGTCCTGTCCTACTTCTCGATTCCGCTGGGACTGATGTATTTCGTCAGGAAGCGGAGGGATTTCCAGTTCAATCGGATCTTCGTTTTGTTCTCACTGTTCATCTTTGCCTGCGGCACGACTCACCTGATGGGCATCTGGACCATCTGGAATCCCGATTACTGGCTGGATGCCGCGATAAAGGCGGGCACGGCCGCGGTGTCGCTGGTCACCGCAGTCCTGCTTTGGCCGCTGATTCCCAAGGCGCTGAAACTGCCGAACACCCGGCAGTTGGAAGACGCGATCCGGCAGTTGCAGGACGAAGTCGCGCGGCGCACCGCGGCGGAGGCGAAACTGGCAAACAGCAACCAGGCCTTGAAGCAGCGCAGTCATCAACTCGATGCCGCCAACCAGGAACTGCAGGCCTTTGCCTACTCCGTGTCGCACGACCTGCGGGCGCCGCTGCGCGGCATCGACGGCTGGAGCCTGGCGCTGGCCGAGGATTATGGCTCCCAGCTAGACGAAAAGGCGCGCGAGTATCTGCGCACCATTCGCGCCGAAACCCAGCGCATGGGCAGGCTGATCGAAGACCTGCTGGCGCTGTCGCGCGTCACCCGGGCCGAAATCGCGGTGCAGCCGGTCGATCTCAGCGCCCTGGCGCAGACCATAGCCGAGCGTTGCCGACAGGCCGCACCCGGGCGCAACATCGACTTCGATATCCAGTCCGGCATGGCGGCGACCGGCGATGCACAGTTGCTGGAGATTGCGCTGACCAACCTGTTCGACAACGCCTGCAAATTCACCGGCACCCGCAGTGACGCCCGCATCGAGTTCGGTTGCGAGATCAGCGAGGACCCGCAGACGGGTTCGCGCCAGATCGTCTATTTTGTGCGCGACAATGGGGTAGGCTTCGACATGGCGCACGCCCAGCGTCTGTTCGGCGCTTTCCAGCGACTGCACAAGGTCAGCGAATTTCCCGGTACCGGCATCGGCCTGGCCACGGTGCAGCGCATCATGCATCGCCATCAAGGCGGCGCCTGGGCCGACGCTACAATCGGCCGGGGCGCGACTTTCTACTTCACTCTGACGGAGGCAGCATGACAAGCCAGGTGATACTGCTGGTCGAGGACAACCCGAGCGACATCGGCCTGACCAGGCGGGCAATGGAGAAGAGCGGCATCAGCAATCCACTGGTGGTGGCCGAGGACGGCCAGGACGCGCTGGACTATATTTTTTGCGACGGTGCGCACAACGCACGCGAGATTGCGGACACCCCCCTGCTGGTGCTGCTCGACCTCAAGCTGCCGCGCGTGGACGGGCTGGAGGTATTGCGCCGGATTCGCGCCGATGCGCGCACCCGGCGCATCCCGGTGGTGATCCTGACTTCGTCGAGCGAGGAGCGCGACGTAACCGCCGGCTATGACAATGGCACCAACAGCTATATCCGCAAGCCGGTGGATTTTTATCAGTTCGCCGAGGTCATCAAGCAGCTCGGCATGTATTGGCTGGTGATCAACCAGCCGCCGCCCAGATGCTGATTCCAGTGAGTGCATTCTGATGGGCATTGCCAGTACGCCGCTATCCGTCCTCGTCGTCGAGGATTCCGCCAGCGATGCGGGACTGATGGTGCATCAGTTGCAGAAGGCCGGCTTCGCGGTCACGCACCGGCGTGTGGATGCCGCGGCGGCGATGCGCGACGCGCTGCATGCGCAGGCCTGGGACGTCGTGCTGTCGGATTTCCACATACCGGGCTTCGGCGCGGCCGAGGCACTGGAACTGCTGCAGGCGAGCGGGCTCGACATTCCCTTCATCGTGGTCTCGGGAGTCATCGAGGAAATGTCGGCGATCGAGCTGATGCGCCGCGGCGCGCACGACTACCTGATGAAGAGCGATCTCGCGCGCCTGGCCTCGGCGGTGCAGCGCGAGCGCGTGGAGGCGCGCGAACGGCAGCAGCGACGCCAGGCGGAAGCGGCACTGCAGGAAAGCGAGGCGCGCTTCAAGGCGATTACCGATTCGGCCAGCGATGCCATTGTCAGTGTGGATTCGTCCGACGCGATCAGCTTCTTCAGTCGCGGCGCGGAGCGCATGTTCGGCTATGCGGCGGACGAGGTGCTGGGCCGACCGACCAGTCTACTCATGGCGGAGGACCAACACCGGGCGCACCGGGCCGGATTCATGCACTCCGTGGCAACGCAGCAGGCGCGCAGCGGCGGTCAGGCGGTCGAAGTCACGGCGCGGAGAAAAAGCGGTGAGCCGTTCCCGATCGAACTCTCCATCTCGCAGAGTGCGGTGGGCGGCGAACTGCTGTTCACCGCCATCATCCGCGACATCAGCGAGCGCCGGCGCGCCGAGGCGGCGACGGTGCGCCACGTGCAGGAGGCGGAACGCGCACGCGCCGCCCTGCTGAGCGTGCTCGAGGATCAGCGCGCGGTGCAGGCGGCGCTGCGCGCCAGCGAGCAGCGCTTTCGCGGCTTCATCGAGAACGCCAGCGACCTGATCTACGAACTGTCGCCGCAGGGCGTCCTGACCTATGTCTCGCCGAACTGGACGGACTACATCGGCGAGCCCGCCGCCGCGGCGCTGGGCAAGTCCTTCAGGGATTACGTTCATCCGGCCGACGTCGACCTGGTGGCGGGTCTGCTCGATCCCAGTGCGCCGCCGAGCAAAAGCAGCAGCGTCGATTACCGGGCGGTGCGCCGCGACGGCACGGTGCGCTGGCATTCCGCCAGGGGCGTCGGCCTGCGTGACGACAGTGGTCAGGTGATCGGCTATCAGGGCATCGCCCGCGACACCACCGAGCGCCGGGCGATCGAGGATCAGTTGCGCAAGCTGGCGCTGGCCGTGGAACAGAGTCCGGAGAGCATCGTCATCACCGATACCGACGCCTGCATCGAGTATGTGAACGACAGCTTCGTCCAGGCCACCGGCTACAGCCGTGAAGAAGTCATCGGGCGGAACCCGCGCTTTTTGCACTCGGGGAAGACCCCGCCGGAGACCTACCAGGCGATGTGGGCGGAGCTGAGCGAAGGCCGGCCGTGGAAAGGCGAATTTCACAACCGGCGCAAGGACGGCAGCGAATACGTCGAATTCGCCATCATCACGCCGCTGCGGCAGCCCGACGGCGCGATCACGCACTACGTCGCGGTGAAAGAAGACATCACTGAGAAAAAGCACCTGGGAC
>JAUYSD010000118.1 GCA_030696505.1 Sulfuritalea sp.
TTCCACTACCGGAATCTCGATGTGTCGACGCTCAAGGAATTGTGCAAGCGCTGGAAGCCGGAAGTGGCGAAGGGGCTCAAGAAGCACGGCAAGCACGAGGCGCTGGCGGACATCCTCGAATCGATCGAGGAACTCAAGTACTACCGCGAGCATCTTCTCAAGCTGTAGGGGGCGCAGGGCGCTCATTCGGCGCGGCGGTAGAGCCGCAGGCGTTCGCCCTTGTCGCCGGGACGCGAGGTTTCGCGCACCAGCGTCCAGCCGGGCAGGGCTTTTTCGGTGCCGGGCGCGGTCTGCATGATCAGGTAGCGGCAGTCTTTCGCCCGGCTGGCGCCGACGGTGCGGATGCCGTCGAAATAGTCGAGCGAGGCGCGCTGCGCCAGGCCCAGACCGCGCCGCGCGATGCAGCCGGAATGGCTGCCCAGGATCTGGCGAAAGTTGGCGCTGACGCTACGGTAACTCTTGCCGTAGTCGATCCACGGCAGCATCAGCAGCATCAGCAGCACCCAGACGGTGGTCAGCCCCACGCTCCAGCGTGCCGCCGCGCGCCACGGCGAGCGCGGCGTGCGCAGCATCACGGCGATCCAGGCGACGCTGACGGCGATCGCCAGCACGATGATCAGCGGCGAGGCCTCGGCGATGAAGCCGGGGGCGGGCTTGGTGAAGTTCTTGGCCACCCGCGCCGGTTCCCCGGTCAGCATGGAAATGCCGCCCAGCCAGATCAGCGCCGCGACCAGCGTAAAGGTCATCATGCCGAACCAGTCGAAGGCGTTGGCCGCGCCACGCCGCAGCCGGCCGGCGCTGGTCGCGGCGAGCAGGATCAGCGGCAGCAGCGCCGGCATCAGCGCCGTCGGCCGCGGCGCGTCGGTAAAAAACGCCAGCAGGGCGACCAGGGTGGCGGCCAGCGGCAAGGCGGTTTGCCCTTCGAGCAGATGCCGGCGTTCCAGCCACAAGGCCCACAGCGCCAGTGGCCATGAGGGCCAGGCGGCCCAGGCCAGCAGTTCGAGGTGATCGCGACTGAAGCCGGGGCGCAGCGTCAGGCTGGCCTCCTCGGCGGTCCACCAGATGTCGAACAGGGCAGGCGACTGCTGCCAGAGCAGCAAGGGCCAGGGCAGCATCAGCAGGAGTGCGGCAGCCGCCGCCGCCAGCCCGGCAAGCCAGCTCCGCCGGGTTCGCCAGTCGGGGTGCAGCATCAGCAACAGCCCGGTCGCCAGCTCGATGACGACGCTGTCGATGCCGGCGGCGAGAAAGCCGACGCCGATGCCGGCGCCGAAAATCAGTCCGCCGCGCAGGGGCTGTGTGCGCCACAGCGCCAGTCCCCAGAGCGCGACGGCGAATCCGGTGATTGCCGCGATGGCCGGTTGGGCGTCGTGCAGCGGCACCAGCAGGCCGACCGTGCCGATCGCCAGCAAGGGCGCGGCTACCGCGGCGCTGGCGCCGAGCAGCAGACCGGCCACACGCGAAAGAATCGTCAGGAAGGCGGCGCCGAACAGGACCGAGCCCAGGCGCGCCGCATCGTGCCAGGGCAGCAGCCAGCCCAGCAGCTTGCCGCACAGGGCCGCCACCCAGTGATACAGGGGCGGGGTGGTCAACCAGGGATCGCCGGCGATGCGCGGCACCAGCCAGTCGCCGCCGGCCATGCCGAAGGCGACCCCGAGATGCAGGGCGTCGTCGGTCTTCCACGGGTCATGGCCGACGCTCCCCGCCAGCAGCCAGACGGCGCACAGCAACAGCGTGCCGTAGCGCGCCAGTATGGACGCGGGGTTATGGTTGCGGTCGGTCAGGTCGGGCACGTTGCGAGCTTACCAGTGCGAACCCGGGATACCGTTCTCGCCCGGAAGGCGGGGACATATCGCGAGGATACCGTCCCGGCCTGGGGGGCCGGAACATATCGCGAGGATACCGTCCCGCCCCGGAGGGTCGGGACATAAAAAAAGCAGCCCGCAGGCTGCCT
This sequence comes from Sulfuritalea sp., assembly GCA_030696505.1. Classification (GTDB taxonomy): domain Bacteria; phylum Pseudomonadota; class Gammaproteobacteria; order Burkholderiales; family Rhodocyclaceae; genus Sulfuritalea. The sequence goes on from JAUYSD010000118.1 coordinate 1,952, forward strand.
TTTGGCCAGGAGGCAGGTCTGATACAGGATCAGGCGGCCTTCTTGCTGTATTTCTGGCGGAAACGCTCGACACGTCCGGCGGTGTCGACGATCTTCTGCTTGCCGGTATAGAACGGATGGCAGGCGGAGCAGACTTCGATGTGCAGCGGCTTGCCGCTGGTGGAACGGGTGCTGAACTTGTTGCCGCAGCTGCAGGTGACTTCGATTTCAGCGTAATTCGGGTGGATGCCGCTTTTCATTTCATGGTCCTTTCGGGTGCAGGCGCGGTTCGTGGATTTGGCGAACCGACAGAACGCGGCATTATCCGCTAATTTTGGGCTGTGCGCAATCAGCGCTGGCGCATGGCGTCGAAGAACTCGCCATTGTTCTTGGTCGCCTTGACCTTGTCGAGCAGGAATTCCATGGCTTCCATGTCGTCCATGTTGTACAGCAGCTTCCTCAGGACCCACATTTTCTGCAGCACGGCCGGTACCAGCAGGAGTTCCTCGCGGCGGGTGCCCGAACGATTGACGTTGATCGCCGGATAGACGCGCTTCTCGGCCATCTTGCGGTCGAGGTGGATTTCCATGTTGCCGGTACCCTTGAACTCCTCGTAGATCACGTCGTCCAGGCGCGATCCGGTTTCGATCAGGGCCGTGGCGATGATGGTCAGCGAGCCGCCTTCCTCGACGTTGCGGGCGGCGCCGAAGAAGCGCTTGGGCTTCTGCAGGGCATTGGCGTCCACACCGCCGGTGAGTACCTTGCCCGAGGCGGGCTGCACCGTGTTGTAGGCGCGGGCAAGGCGGGTGATGGAATCGAGCAGGATTACCACGTCGCGCTTGTGCTCGACCAGGCGCTTGGCCTTCTCGATGACCATTTCGGCGACCTGGACGTGGCGCGTGGCCGGTTCATCGAAGGTCGAGGCGACGACTTCGCCCTTGACCGTGCGCATCATTTCCGTGACTTCTTCGGGGCGCTCGTCGATCAGCAGCACGATCAGGGTGACGTCCGGATGGTTGGTGGTGATGGCGTGGGCAATGTGCTGCATCAGCACGGTCTTGCCGGCCTTGGGCGGCGACACGATGAGGCCGCGCTGGCCCTTGCCGATCGGCGCGATCATGTCGATGACGCGGCTGGTGATGTTTTCCTCGCTGCGGATGTCGCGCTCCAGCAGCATGTGCGTGGTCGGATGCAGCGGCGTCAGGTTCTCGAACAGTATCTTGTGCTTCGCGGCCTCCGGCGATTCGCCATTGACGCGGTCCACCTTGACCAGGGCGAAATAGCGCTCGCCTTCCTTGGGTGAGCGGATTTCGCCTTCGATGGTGTCGCCGGAACGCAGGTTGAAGCGGCGCACCTGGCTCGGACTGATGTAGATGTCGTCGGTGCTGGCGAGGTAGGACTCCTCGGGTGCGCGCAGGAAGCCGAAGCCGTCGGGCAGGATTTCGAGGACACCGTCGCCGAAGATGGTTTCGCCCTTTTTTCCCTGGTTCTTCAGCAGGGCATAGATCAGCTCCTGCTTGCGCAGCCGGTTGGCATTCTCGATGTTGTTGGCGGCCGCCATCTCCAGCAACTGGCTGACATGATGGGCTTTGAGCTCGGATAGGTGCATGGACTGCCTGCGAGGAGATTCCGGCGGAATGCGCCGGAACAGAGTGGTGTAGGGGATGAATTCAGGAAAGAATTCGATCAGGAGGGGAATCGAATCGGCGCCCTCAGGGCGTGGGCGCCTGTCTTGCTGGTCGGCGGCCCGGAATCAGACTCCGGGCGCCAATGTAACGGGATCAGAGATTGCTGTCAATGAATGCGGTAAGTTGGGATTTCGACAGGGCGCCGACTTTTTGCGCCTCGACGGTGCCGCCCTTGAACAGGAGCAGGGTGGGGATGCCGCGGATGCCGAACTCGCCGGGAACCTTGGGATTGTCGTCGATGTTCAGTTTGGCGACGCGCAGCTTGCCGGAATAATCCCTGGCCACTTCGTCGAGTATCGGCGCGATCATTTTGCAGGGGCCGCACCATTCGGCCCAGAAGTCGACCAGGGTCGGTATCGCGGAGTCGAGCACTTCGGCTTTGAAAGTGCTGTCGGTGACGTGGTGAATGTGTTCGCTCATGAATTCCTCGGGGATGTTTGCGTTCCGGTGGGCGCTTCTGCGGCCGGGAGTCGCGATGAATTGCCGTGGGGCTGCGCCGGCATGGCCGAATCCTAGCAAAAAATTTCCGCCATGGCGACTCCGGCTCGCACCAGGGCCGCGCAGCAATGGTACATTGTTCGCCAATTCTGGAGCGTAACCATGACCTACGTCGTCACCGAAGCATGCATCAAGTGCAAATATACCGATTGCGTGGATGTCTGCCCCGTGGATTGTTTTCATGAGGGACCGAACTTCCTTGCGATCGATCCAGAGGAGTGCATCGACTGCACCCTGTGCGTGGCCGAATGTCCGGTCGAAGCGATCTTTGCCGAAGATGACGTTCCTGCAGGACAGGAGCATTTCATCGCGCTGAATGCGGAATTGGCCAAAACCTGGCCGGTCATCATCGAGCGCAAGGAGCCGCCGGCCGACGCCGACGAGTGGGCGACCAAGAAGGGCAAGCTGGGAGAACTCGAGCGCTGAACCGCTCCATCGGGCGCGGCATAGCCCGATTGCACCGGCGCGATCCGGTGCCGCCGCAGCGCCGGCGTCCAACGTCGGCGTCCAATTGCCCGTGCGGCCGGCGTGGTAAGCTTTGCGCTACTTTCAGCTTCCTTTCCCGATCAAATTCGCGCCCATGTCCGGCAATACTTTCGGTTCACTGTTCTGCGTCACCTCCTTCGGTGAATCCCACGGTCCCGCGATCGGCTGTGTGGTCGATGGTTGTCCGCCGGGGCTGGATATCTCCGCCGCCGATATCCAGCACGAGTTGGATCGGCGCAAGCCCGGAACCTCGCGCCACGTCACCCAGCGGCGCGAATCCGACACGGTCGAGATCCTCTCCGGTGTGTACGAGGGCCGTACCACGGGCACGCCGATCGGCCTCCTGATCCGCAACGAGGACCAGCGCAGCAAGGACTACGGCAATATCGCGGAAATGTTCCGTCCCGGCCATGCCGACTACACCTATTGGCAGAAATACGGCATTCGCGATCATCGCGGCAGCGGCCGCGCCTCGGCGCGTGAAACCGCTGTGCGCGTTGCAGCCGGAGCGATCGCCAGAAAGTGGCTGCTGCAGCGCTATGGGATCACGGTGCGTGGCTGGATGAGCCAATTGGGGAGTATCGAAATTCCCTGGCTGGACGAGGCGGCAATCGACACCAATCCGTTCTTTGCGCCGAATGCGGCCATCGTGTCGCAGCTTGAGGACTACATGGACGCCCTGCGCAAGTCGGGCGATTCGGTCGGTGCCGAAGTCACCGTGATCGCCCGCGGCGTGCCGGTCGGCTGGGGCGACCCGGTGTATGACCGCCTGGATGCCGATATCGCTTACGCCATGATGGGCATCAATGCCGTCAAGGGCGTCGAGATCGGCGCGGGATTCAGGTCGGTGACGCAAAAAGGCAGCGAACACGGCGACGAACTGACCCCGGAGGGTTTTCTGAGCAATAACGCCGGAGGCATCCTGGGCGGCATTTCGAGCGGGCAGGATGTGGTGGTCAGGATGGCGGTCAAACCGACATCGAGCATCCGCTTGCCGCGCCGTACCATCAATCTCGCCGGGGAGCCGGCCATGATCGAGACCCACGGTCGGCACGATCCCTGCGTCGGCATACGCGCGACGCCGATTGCCGAGGCCATGCTGGCCCTGGTGCTGATCGACGCCGCGCTGCATCATCGCGCCCAATGCGCCGATGTCGCATGTCCCACGCCGCGAATTCCCGCACGAGCGCCGGTAAAATGATCGACACAGTAGTGAGAATAGTGAACCGCCCAGAATTGGACCAGCAATGAACGTCGAGCACCACGATCTGCACCACGAGTTTCCCGAGTATGCCGCGACCATCCAGGCACTGAAGCTGGGCGACCATCATTTCGGCAAGCTGCTCGACGAGTACAACGGGCTGACTGCACAAATCGAGGAGTTGGAGATCAAGGATGCCCCCGTTGCCGATCCCTTGCTCGAAGACATGAAGAAGCTGCGCCTGAAACTCAAGGACGAGCTTTACGCCTTGCTGCAGGCGCACAAGGCCTGACGAAGGGCCTTGCGTAGGCAGAACCGCCGCTAGCGGTCGGCGGCAATCGTCATGGAGCAAAGCACTCGTCTGTCTGCGTGGTACTTCTGGTACTTCGCCTTCATCGGCGCTTTCCTGCCGTACTTCGCACTTTATTTGCAATCGATAGGCCTCTCCGCGGGGCGCATTGCGATCCTGATGTCGCTCGGCCAATTCATGCGGCTTCTGGCGCCTTTGTTGTGGAGCTGGCTGGCCGACAGCGGCGGCCGGCGCGTGCGCATCGTCGTCGCCTCGGCAGCGGCCTCGCTGGCGAGTTTCTCGGTGGTGTTCCTGACGCAGGATTTCGTCGGCCTGCTGATCGGCATGGCGATCCTGCATTTCTTCTGGAGCGCATCGCTGCCGCTGGTCGAAGCGCTGACCCTGGGCCATCTGGCGGCCGCTCCGGAACGCTACGGCCGCATCCGGCTCTGGGGCTCGGTTGGTTTTATCGTCACCGTGATGGGCGTCGGCCTGCTGCTCGATGCGGCACCCATCAGCTCGCAGCTCTGGGTCAGTTGGGTCCTGCTGCTGGGGACCCTGGCCAGCGCGCTGACGCTGACCGAAGTGCCGGCGCGCGCGGGGCAGGCTGCGGGTTCGATCCTCGTCGTCCTGCGTCAGCGCAAGGTGGTGTTTCTGCTCGGCGCGGGCTTGTTGATGAGCGCGGCGCATGGTGCGCTTTATGTCTTCTATTCGATCCATCTGGTGGCGCAGGGCTACGGCAAGACCCTGGTCGGACTGCTGTGGACCCTGGGCGTGGTGGCCGAGATCTTCGTCTTCCTGTTCATGCCGCGCATTTCCAGGAGGGTCTCGCTGCGCCAGATCCTGCTGGCCTGTTTTGCCCTGGCGGTGCTGCGTTTCCTGCTGATCGGCTGGACCGTTGAATTCATCGGCCTGCTGGTGTTCGCGCAGTTGCTGCACGGCGCCAGTTTCGGCGCACACCACGCGGCGACCATGGCGGCGCTCAATCGCTGGTTCGTCGCCAGCCAGCAGGCGCGGGCACAGGCCCTGTACGGCAGCGTGGCCTATGGCGCCGGCGGTTTGGGCGGCGCCTTGCTGGCCGGCGCCCTGTGGGAAAGCGCCGGTGCCGCGATCACCTTCAGCGCCGCGTCGCTGCTTGCGCTGCTCGGTTTGGCCATGGTCTGGCGCGGCGTTCCGGCTGATTCGGCGAGCGCGCCTGTGCGATAATCCAAGACCCGCGCGGACACTATGCAAATCATGTCAAAAACGCTTTACGAGAAACTTTGGGACAGCCACGTCGTGCATGTCGAAGAGGACGGCACGGCGCTGCTCTACATCGATCGTCATCTGGTGCATGAAGTCACCAGTCCGCAGGCCTTCGAAGGCCTGAAACTCGCCGGACGCAAGGTCTGGCGCATTTCCTCGATCGTCGCCACGGCCGACCACAATACGCCGACCTCGCACTGGGAGCGCGGCATCCTCGACCCGATTTCGCGCCAGCAGGTGGAAACCCTCGACGCCAACATCCGCGAAGTGGGCGCCCTGGCCTATTTCCCGTTCAAGGACCGGCGTCAGGGCATCGTCCATGTCGTCGGCCCGGAAAACGGCGCGACCCTGCCCGGCATGACCGTGGTCTGCGGCGATTCGCATACCTCGACGCACGGCGCGTTTGCCTGCCTGGCGCACGGCATCGGCACTTCCGAAGTCGAGCATGTGCTGGCGACCCAGTGCCTGCTGCAGAAGAAGTCGAAGACCATGCTGGTCAGGATCGAAGGCAAAGTTGGCGCTGGCGTTACGGCGAAGGATATCGTCCTGGCCCTGATCGGCCGCATCGGCACCGCGGGCGGCAATGGCTACGCCATCGAGTTCGGCGGTTCGGCCATCCGCGCGCTGTCGATGGAAGGCCGCATGACGATATGCAACATGGCCATCGAGGCCGGCGCCCGGGTCGGCTTCGTGGCGGCCGACGAGACCACCATCGCCTATCTCAAGGGCCGCAATTTTGCGCCCAAGGGCGCGGACTGGGACAAGGCAGTGGCTTACTGGCGCACGCTGGTCTCCGATGCGGATGCCCGCTTCGATACCGTGATCGACATGGATGCGCGCCAGATCGTGCCGCAGGTGACCTGGGGCACTTCGCCGGAAATGGTCACCGGGATCGATGGCGTGGTGCCGGCACCCGAGGACTTCAAGGATCCGGTCAAGAGCGAAGGCGTGGCGCGCGCGCTGCAGTACATGGGTCTCACGCCGCGCATGCGCATCGACCAGATTGCGATCGACAAGGTCTTCATCGGCTCCTGCACCAATTCCCGCATCGAGGACCTGCGCGCAGCCGCCGCGGTGGCCAGGGGGCGGCGAGTGGCCGCCAATGTCAAGCTGGCGCTGGTGGTGCCGGGCTCCGGCCTGATCAAGGAGCAGGCCGAGGCCGAGGGACTCGACAAGATATTCATCGCCGCCGGGTTCGAGTGGCGGCAGCCGGGTTGTTCCATGTGTCTGGCGATGAACGACGATCGCCTGAATCCCGGCGAACGCTGCGCCTCGACCTCGAACCGCAATTTCGAAGGCCGCCAGGGCGCCGGCGGCCGCACCCACCTGGTCAGCCCGGCGATGGCCGCGGCGGCCGCGATTGCCGGCCGCTTTGCCGATGTTCGTGAATTGTCTTGAGGAGAATACATATGTCCCGCGTGCTTATCGCTTCGATCCTGGTGCTTGTCCTGTCCGCCTGCAATACCGTGGAAGGCATCGGCAAGGACCTCAAGAAGGGCGGCGAAGCCATCCAGAAGTCGACCAAGTGATGGACAAGTTCATCACGCTCGATGGCCTCGTGGCGCCGCTCGACAGGGCCAACGTCGATACCGACGCGATCATTCCGAAGCAGTTCCTCAAGTCGATCAAGCGTTCCGGCTTCGGCCCGAATGCCTTTGACGAGTGGCGCTATCTGGATCACGGCGAACCGGGCCAGGATTGCGCGAAGCGGGCCAGGAATCCCAATTTCGTGCTCAACCAGGCGCGCTATCAGGGTGCCTCCATCCTGCTCGCGCGCAGCAACTTCGGTTGCGGCTCGTCGCGCGAACACGCACCCTGGGCGCTGCAGGACTTCGGTTTTCGCGCCATCGTCGCTGAATCCTTCGCCGACATATTCTTCAACAACTGCTTCAAGAACGGCCTGCTGCCGATCGTCCTGCCCAAGACGGAAGTGGATGCCCTGTTCGGTTTGACCGAACACACGCCGGGCTATCGCCTGACCATCGATCTGTCCGCGCAACGGGTGCTGCGTCCCGACGGCCATGCGATCCCGTTCGAGGTCGATGCCTTCCGCAAGGAATGCCTGCTCAACGGCTGGGACGATATCGGCCTGACTCTGCGCCACGCCGAGAAAATACGCGAGTTCGAGGCGCGTCGCCGCATCGAGCAACCCTGGTTATTTGCATAAAGGATTTTCGATGAAAATTTGTGTTCTGCCCGGTGATGGCATCGGCCCGGAAATCATCGCCGAGGCGGTACGGGTGCTGCGTGCGCTCGATCTTGGCATCGAAATGGAAGAGGCCCTGCTCGGAGGTTGCGCGGTCGATGCCACCGGCGATCCCTATCCGGTGGCGACCCAGAAGCTGGCGCAGGCCGCCGATGCCGTGCTGCTCGGCGCCGTCGGCGGTCCGCAATGGGACAACAATCCGCGCGAGCAGCGGCCGGAGCGGGGCTTGCTGGGCATACGCAAGCAGCTCGGGCTGTTCGCCAATCTGCGGCCGGCGATCCTCTATCCGGAATTGGCCAATGCGTCGACCCTCAAGCCGGAAGTGGTGGCCGGGCTGGATATCCTGATCGTGCGCGAACTGACGGGCGACATTTATTTCGGCCAGCCGCGCGGCATAGAGACGCGCAACGTGGATGGAATAATGCAGCGCTTCGGCTTCAACACGATGCATTACACCGAGAGCGAGATTCGGCGCATCCTGAAGGTGGCCTTCGAAGCGGCAAGGAAGCGCAACAAGAAGGTTTGTTCCGTGGACAAGATGAACGTGCTCGAATGCACCCAGTTGTGGCGCGACGTGGCCATCGAGACCGGCCGGGAATATCCGGATGTCGAGCTGTCGCACATGCTGGTCGACAATGCGGCGATGCAGTTGGTGAAGAATCCCAAGCAGTTCGACGTCATGGTCACCGGCAACATGTTCGGCGACATACTGTCGGACGAGGCTTCGATGCTGACGGGCTCGATCGGCATGCTGCCGTCGGCCTCGCTGGATGCCAACAACAAGGGCTTGTACGAGCCTTCGCACGGCTCCGCGCCGGACATCGCCGGCAAGGGTGTGGCCAATCCGCTGGCGACCATACTTTCCGCGGCCATGATGCTGCGTTACACTTTTGCCAACGAGGCCGCCGCCCTGCGCATCGAGGATGCCGTGAAGAAAGTCCTTGCACAGGGTCTCAGGACCGGCGACATTTTTGAGGCGGGAATGAAGAAGGTCGGCACCCGTGAAATGGGCGATGCTGTACTTGCCGCACTGTAATTCGATACTGAAAGATTAATCATGAAGCGTGTAGGTCTGGTGGGTTGGCGGGGAATGGTGGGTTCGGTGCTGATGCAGCGTATGCGCGAGGAGGACGATTTCGCCCATATCGAGCCGGTATTTTTCACGACCTCGAATCCCGGCGGCAAGGCGCCCGAGTTCGCCAAGGGAGCGCCGCCGCTCAAGGATGCGAAGAGCATCGACGAACTGAAGTCGCTCGACATCATCATCAGCTGCCAGGGCGGCGATTACACCACGGAAGTCTTCCCGAAGCTGCGCGCAGCCGGCTGGCAGGGCCACTGGATCGATGCGGCGTCCAGCCTGCGCATGATGGACGACACGGTGATCATCCTCGATCCGGTGAATATGGACGTGATCAAGGACAGCCTGGCCAAGGGCGGACGCAACTGGATCGGCGGCAACTGCACCGTGAGCCTGATGCTGATGGCCTTGGGCGGCCTGTTCAAGGCGGGACTGGTCGAGTGGATGACCTCGATGACCTACCAGGCGGCTTCCGGCGCGGGTGCGCAGAACATGCGCGAGCTGCTGGCGCAGATGGGTGAAACGCATCGCGTGGTGAAGAACTTGCTCGACGATCCGGCTTCGGCGATTCTGGACATCGATCGCGAGGTCGCCGGCATTCTGCGCGACGACGGTTTCCCCACGGCCAACTTCGGCGTGCCCCTGGCAGGTTCGCTGATTCCATGGATCGACAAGGATCTTGGCAACGGTCAGAGCCGCGAGGAATGGAAGGGGCAGGCCGAGACCAACAAGATTCTGGGCCGCTCCGCCGCACCGATTCCGGTCGACGGGCTGTGCGTGCGCATCGGGGCGATGCGCTGCCACTCACAGGCGATGACCATCAAGCTCACCCGGGACGTGCCGCTGGACGAGGTCAATGACATACTGGCGGCGCATAACGACTGGGTCAGGGTCGTGCCCAACGAGCGCGAGATCACCCTGAAGGAATTGACGCCGACGGCGGTAACGGGAACCCTTGGAGTCCCTGTCGGACGTCTGCGCAAACTCAGCATGGGGCCGCAGTATCTGTCGGCCTTTACCGTCGGTGATCAGTTGTTGTGGGGCGCGGCCGAGCCTTTGCGCCGCATGCTGCGCATCCTGTTGCATTGATGCCAAGTGCTGTTGCGACTGGAATGTAATGGGAAGGTTGAGCTTGCATCGCTAACTTCCTGATGTTATTTTGATAACATGATAAAAAGCCCGTCGGGAGTCACAGTGCCCAATACTGCCAAGCGAAATCCATTCAAGGCCACCGTGCTTGCGGCGGCGATTGCCGTTCTGCCTCTGGTCACACATGCTGCCGGGCTGGGAAAGATCACCGTGCTTTCGGCATTGGGGCAGCCACTCAAGGCGGAACTCGAAGTTTCCGCTTCCCGCGATGAAGCCTCGTCGCTGGTTGCCAGGCTGGCTGCGGTGGAAGCCTTTCGTCAGGCCGGGATCGATTACTCGCCGGCCTTGGCAACGCTGCGATTTTCTCGCGACATCAAGGAGCGTGGCGGCCGCCGCTACCTTGAAATAACCACCGATCGTCCGCTCAACGAGCCCTTCATCGACATGCTGGTCGAATTGAGCTGGGCCTCGGGACGTTTGGTGCGCGAATACACTTTCCTCCTCGATCCACCGGATCTGGCCGCGAAGACGCCTCCGGCGCCGATTGCGGCACCCGAAGTCAGGACCGTACCAGCGGCGCGACCGGTCGACAGGCCTGCGGCCGCAGTTCCCGCGGAAACCCGTCCGGTGATCGAAAGCCGTCCACCCGCACCCATGCGGCCGGCGGAAAAGCCGGCGGCGAAACCTGTCGCTGCCAGTTCGCGCGAGGTGGTTCCGGGCGACACGCTGGGCAAGATCGCGGCGCAGACCCTGCCGGAGGGCGTCAGCCTCGATCAGATGCTGGTTGCGTTGTTCCGCAACAACAGCGATGCCTTCATTGCCGGCAACATGAACCGCCTGAAGGCCGGCAAAATACTTTCCATACCCGATGCCGAGACCGCAAGCCAGGTTTCCGCCGGCGAAGCGCGTCGGGAAGTTGTCGCCCAGGCAGCCGATTTCAACGCCTATCGACAGCGTCTGGCCGCGGCCGCGGCAGCTTCCGAACCGGCCGGCGATCGGGGCGCCAAGCAGGCGGTGAGCGGCAAGATCTCGCCCAGGGTTGAAGACAAGCTGCCGTTGGCGACGGGCAAGGACAAGCTGGAGGTATCGCGCACGGAAGCGGCGCGCGGTGCCGGGAACAAGCCCTTGCAGGGGCGGATTGCCGCGCTCGAGGAAGACCTGGTGTCCCGCGACAGGGCGCTCAAGGAAGCCAGCGGCCGCATTGCCGAACTGGAAAAGAATCTCAGCGACCTGAAAAAACTCGCCGAGATCAAGAGCAAGGCAGGTGCCGACGTGCAGAAAGCGGCCCAGGCAACGCAGCCTGCCGCAGCACCCAAGGCAGCAGAGCCACCCAAGCCGGTCGAAGCCGCCAAGCCCGCGGAAGCACCGAAGCCGGCCGACGCAGTCCAGGTTGCCGATGCCGCAGCCAAACCGGCCGAAGCAGCGAAACCCGCCGAGGCGCCCAAGCCTCCTCCACCGAAGAAAAAGGCCGTTCCGCCACCGCCGCCCGAGCCTGAACCCGACTTCATCGAAGAGAACGCGCCGCTGGTATTTGGTGGTGGCGCAGTGTTGGCGCTGCTGTTTGCATGGCTGGGGATTTCGGCCTACCGCAAGAAGCGCGGAGCTGCGATTTCCAATGCACCGATAGCCGAGACCGATCTTTCGGCGCACTCGGTGTTCAGCACGACCAGCGTAGCGCCGCCCCCGAGCGAACAGGAGACCAGCCAGTTCAGCACCACCGGAATGGGCATGGCTGCCAACCAGGAGACCGTCGATCCGGTAGTCGAAGCCGATACCTTCCTCGCCTTCGGGCGCGACGCCCAGGCCGAGGAAATCCTTCTTGAAGCCCTGAAGACGGATCCTCAGCGCCAGGCGATTCACCTGAAGCTGCTCGACATCTATGCGGCGCGCAAGAACGCCGGCCAGTTCGAGCTGGTCGCCCGCGACATGCGTGCCCTGACCGGCGGCACCGGTGAGGTCTGGGACAAGGTGGCCGCCATGGGTGCTGCCCTCGATCCCGGATGTTCGCTTTACGCCTCCGGTTCCTCGGGCGATCAGGCGGCCGCGCCGATTCCTGCCGCCGGGCCGGACATGAACGCGACGATGATCATCCAGCCCGGGGTGATTACGCCCGATGCGCAGCCCGCCGCAGCCGCAGAGTCTGCTCCTGCACCGGCCGCGCCTGTAGCTCTGGATTTCGATCTGGATATCGGAACCAGTGATACGGCGAGCGCGGTTACCCCGACTGCCGAAATCAAGACCGAATCCGCCGGACTGGATTTCGACCTGGATCTGGGTGCGCCCGCGGCCGCGTCTGCTCCCGAGCCCGCCGTCAAGTCGGAGGTCAAGAGCGAGGAAGTCATACTCGATATCAATTTCGACTTGCCGACCAAGGAGGCACCCGCGCCTGCGTCGGGGCTTGATTTTCCCATGGCCGCGGAGACACCCGCGCCGGTGGCAGCCCCTGCAGCGCCTGTCGCCGCCGCAACCGATTCCGGCAGCATCGATTTCGACTTCGACCTGGGGACGCCGGCAACTGCCGCGCCAGCTCCCTTGCCCGAGATGTCGATCGAAGTTCCGACGCCGGCACCGGCGCCGGCAGAGTTCAACCTTGGGGATATCAGCCTGGAGTTGGATACGCCTGCCGGCACAGCGCCCGAGCCTGCCGCTGCCGTAGCCGATATGCCCGACAATCCGGAGGTTGCCACCAAGCTGGAGCTGGCGGCGGCCTATGAGGAAATGGGCGACAAGGACGGTGCCCGCGAACTGTTCCAGGAAGCCCTGGCAGAAGGCAGTCCGGCGCAGCAGAAGGCGGCGCGCGCCAAACTTGACAGTCTCGCCTGAGCGATCCCGCTCTCCCGACGCCTGTGCGTCGGGAGATGCTGTTCCAATGAAGCGCCCCGATTCCGCCAGCCTGATCCTGCTGGGCCTGGCCGTACTTGTGGCCGCCTCCTCGCGCGCTGGAATGCCGCTGTTTCTGGCCTGCCTGGGCCTCGCCCTGGCGGCGCTGACAGTCGCCACGTCGCATTTGCGCTTGCTGCTGCGACGCAGCCGCTGGCTGGCGCTTACCATGCTTGTCATGTTCGGCTGGCTGACGCCGGGGACACCGTTGCCGGGGATCCCCGGGGCGAGCCAGGAAGGGCTGTTGCTGGCTGCCGAGAGCCTTGCCCGCCTGTTCATTGCACTGTGCACCGTGGCCATGCTGTTGAAAGTCCTGACCCCCAACCAACTGGTCGCCGGCATGCGTTCGCTGCTGGCGCCCCTGGCGCTTCTGGGCATCTCCCGTGACCGGATTGCGGTGCGCCTCGCGCTGACTCTCGAAGAAGTCGAGGCGGCTCGGCAGCCGGATGACAGGCAGGGCGGCATTGCCGCCACGCTGTCCCTTCCCGCGGCAGTTTTCGGCGCGGCTGACTTCTGTCTCGGTGTCCTGGCCGGGGCCCTGCTGCTGGGCGCGTGGCTGACGTGAGAATCGCGCTCGGACTCGAATACGAGGGCTCCGGATTCTGCGGCTGGCAGTCGCAGGCGGGCGGGGGGGCGGTGCAGGATGTGGTCGAGGCGGCACTGTCCATTGTTGCCGACAGCCCGACGCGAGTCGTCTGTGCCGGACGCACCGACGCCGGAGTCCATGCCCTGGCGCAGGTGGTGCATTTCGATAGCGCAGCCGTGCGTCCGCTTACGGCGTGGGTACGCGGCGTCAATGCCCATCTGCCGGCCAGCGTTGCCGTGCGCTGGGCGCAGCCGGTAGGCGACGAGTTCCACGCCAGGTTTTCGGCGCGAGGCCGGCGCTACCGCTACCTGCTGCTCAACCGCGCCGAGCGGCCCGGTCTCATGGCCCGGCGCGTCGGCTGGTTCCATCGTCCGCTGGATGCCGACGCGATGGCGGCGGCGGCGCGTCTGGTGCTCGGCGAACACGACTTCTCGGCCTTTCGTGCGGTCGAGTGCCAGGCCAAGTCGCCGGTCAAGATCCTGCGCCGCGCCGATGTCGCACGTCACGGCGACCTGTTGGTCTTCGACTTCGAGGCCAGCGCCTTCCTCCATCACATGGTGCGCAACCTGGTCGGCGCGCTGGTCTATGTCGGCAAGGGCGCGCATCCGCCGGCGTGGCTGGGCGAACTGCTGGCCGGGCGCGATCGCGCCCGCGCGGCACCGACTTTCGAAGCCTGCGGCCTGTACTTTGCGGGCGTCGATTATGATCCGGTCTGGCAACTGAGAGTTGGTGCTGGCGACACGGCGCTGATCCTGCCCTGAACCTGATCTGAACCCATGAAACGCACGCGAATCAAGATCTGCGGCATCACCCGCGAGCAAGACCTTGCCACGGCCGTGGCGGCGGGCGCCGATGCGCTGGGTTTCGTGTTCTACGCGCCCAGTCCGCGTTATGTGACGCCGCAGCGGGCGGCTCAACTCGTGGCGCAGGTGCCGGCCTTCGTCGCCCGGGTCGGGTTGTTCGTCAATGAGTCGGCGGAAACCGTAGGCGCGGTGCTGGCGCAGGTGCCGCTGGATCTGCTGCAGTTTCACGGCGATGAAGACGCGGCCTTCTGTTCCAGTTTCGGCCGGCCATGGATCAAGGCCGCGAGGGTAAAGCCGGGATTCGATTTGCTAGAATACGCGTCCGCATTTGCCGGGGCCCCTGGAATATCGGGCTTGTTGCTGGATGCCCATGTCGAAGGCTATGGCGGCGGCGGCAAAAGCTTCGACTGGTCCCTGATTCCGCAGTCGTTGCCGCTGCCGGTCATACTGTCCGGGGGCCTGCATCCAGGCAACATCGCCGAGGCGGTGCGCGCCGTGCGGCCATGGGCGGTGGATGTCAGCAGCGGCGTCGAGAGCGCCCGCGGCATCAAGGATGCGCAAAAGATCACCGAATTCATTGCCGGAGTGCGAGATGCAGATGCAGGACCTTCCCTATAACTTGCCCGATGCGGGCGGCCACTTCGGTCCCTACGGCGGCATCTTCGTTGCAGAGACGCTGATGCCGGCCCTGACCGAACTGCGCGAGGCCTATGCCGCCGCCCAGGCCGATCCGGAATTCCGCGCCGAATACGAATACGACCTCAAGCACTATGTCGGACGGCCCAGCCCGATCTACCACGCCAAGCGCTGGTCGGGATTGCTCGGCGGGGCGCAGATCTACCTGAAGCGCGAAGACCTCAATCACACCGGTGCGCACAAGATCAACAACTGCATCGGCCAGGCTCTGCTGGCGCGCCGCATGGGCAAGCCGCGCGTGATCGCCGAAACCGGCGCCGGCCAGCACGGCGTCGCCACCGCCACGGTGGCCGCCCGCTATGGCATGGAATGCGTGGTCTACATGGGGTCCGAGGACGTCAAGCGCCAGGCCGCCAACGTCTATCGCATGAAACTGCTGGGCGCCACCGTGGTGCCCGTCGAATCCGGTTCGAAGACGCTCAAGGACGCCTTGAACGAGGCCATGCGCGACTGGGTGACCAACATCGGCAACACCTTCTACATCATCGGCACGGTTGCCGGCCCGCACCCCTATCCGATGATGGTGCGCGACTTCCAGGCGGTGATCGGCGAGGAATGCAAGACGCAGATGCCCGAGCTTGCGGGCCGCCAGCCGGACGCCGTGATCGCCTGCGTCGGCGGCGGCTCTAATGCCATGGGCATCTTCTATCCCTTCATTCCGATGGCCGGCGTAAAACTGATCGGCGTCGAAGCCGCCGGTCACGGCCTCGCATCGGGCCAGCATGCCGCTTCGCTCACGGCCGGCCGTTCCGGCGTGCTGCATGGCAACCGGACGTATCTGCTGCAGGACGAAAACGGGCAGGTGATCGAGACCCACTCGATATCGGCCGGTCTCGACTACCCCGGCGTCGGCCCCGAGCATGCCTGGCTCAAGGACTCCGGCCGCGCCGAGTACGTCACCATCACCGATGCCGAGGCCTTGCAGGCCTTCCATGACCTCTGCCATTTCGAAGGCATCATCCCGGCGCTCGAATCCAGCCACGCCCTGGCCTATGCGGCGAAACTCGCGCCGACCCTGGCGGCGGATAAGGTGCTGCTGGTCAATCTTTCCGGCCGCGGCGACAAGGACATGCATACCGTCGCCGAGAAATCCGGCATCCAGTTCTGATTCGGTCCCCTTCATGTCACGCATTCCTGCCACTTTCGCCACGCTTGCCGCACAAGGCCGCAAGGCCCTGATTCCCTTCATCACCGCCGGCGATCCCGATCCCGATGCCACGCTGCCGCTGATGCGCGCGCTGGTTGCCGGCGGTGCCGACATCATCGAGCTCGGTGTGCCGTTTTCCGATCCGATGGCGGACGGTCCGACCATCCAGCGCGCGTCCGAACGGGCCTTGGCGCATGGCATGAGCCTGCGCCGGGTGCTGGCGCTGGTAGGCGAATTCCGTCGGGAGAATGCGGCGACGCCGGTGGTGCTGATGGGCTATGCCAATCCGGTGGAAGCCTATGGCATCGAGGCTTTTGCCCGCGACGCGCAGGCCGCCGGCGTCGATGGCGTATTGGTGGTCGACTATCCGCCGGAGGAGTGTGCCGGCTTCGCCGCCGTGATGAAGCAGGCGCATATCGATCCGATCTTCCTGCTGGCGCCGACCTCCACCGAGCAGCGTTACGGCGAAGTGGCGCAGATCGGCAGCGGCTATATATATTACGTGTCGCTGAAGGGCGTGACCGGCTCCGGCAGTCTCGACCTGGACGAAGTCGCGCGGCGCATTCCGCTGATCCGCGACAAGGTAGGCATGCCGGTCGGTGTCGGCTTCGGCATCCGCGATGGCGCGACTGCAGCGCGCATCGGCGCGGTGGCGGACGCCGTGGTGATCGGCAGCCGCATCATCGAGGAAATCGAGCGCGCTCCCATCGGCGAAGCGCCGGCGCGGGTGAAGGACTTTCTCTCCGGAATTCGTGCGGCCATGGATGCCGCTACTGACAAACGAGGTGCCATCGCATGAGCTGGTTACAGAAGCTGCTGCCGCCGAAAATCAAGCGCTCGGAAGGCACGCGCAAGTCTATCCCCGAGGGACTCTGGGCCAAGTGCCCGGCCTGCGAGGCGGTGCTCTACAGCACCGACCTGGAGAACAACCAGAACGTCTGTCCCAAGTGCTCCCACCATTTGCGGCTGCGTGCCCGCGTCAGGCTGGATGCGCTGCTCGATCCCGAGGGACGCTTCGAGATCGGCACCGAAGTCATCCCCATGGATCCGCTCAAGTTCAAGGACAGCAAGCGTTATATCGATCGTCTGGCCGCCGCCAATGAGGATACCGGCGAGGCCGATGCCATGGTCGTCATGCAGGGCGCGATCAAGACCGTGCCGGTGGTGATCGCCTGCTTCGAGTTCGAGTTTCTCGGCGGTTCGATGGGCGCCGTGGTCGGCGAGCGTTTCGTGCGCGGCGTCAAGGCGGCAATCGAACTGCAGTCGCCCTTCATCTGCATCACCGCCTCGGGCGGCGCGCGCATGCAGGAAGGCCTGTTTTCCCTGATGCAGATGGCCAAGACCACCGCCGCCGTGACCCAGCTCGCGCATCACCAGCTGCCCTTCATCACGCTGCTGACCGATCCGACCATGGGCGGCGTTTCCGCCTCCTTCGCCTTCGTCGGCGACGTGGTGATTGCCGAGCCCGGTGCCCTGATCGGTTTCGCCGGGCCGCGGGTGATCGAGCAGACCGTACGCGAGACGCTGCCGGCGGGCTTCCAGCGCGCCGAGTTCCTGCTCGAAAAAGGCGCGATCGACATGATTGTCGATCGCCGCGAATTACGCGATCGGCTGGCCTCCCTGATCACCCTGCTGCAGCGCGTCCCGGCCGCCTGATGCCGCAACTGCAGCCCGTTGCCGGGCTGACGGCATGGCTGGCGCATCTCGAAGCGCTGCATCCGCGCGGCAGCGCCGGCATCGAACTCGGTCTGGAACGGGTCGCCGCGGTCAAGTCGCGGCTGGGCCAGCGCGAGACCTGTCCGGTGATTCTGGTCGGCGGTACCAACGGCAAGGGATCGACCTGCGCCATGCTGGAGCGCATCCTGCTCGCCGCCGGCTACCGCGTCGGCCTGTATAGCTCTCCCCACCTGCTGCACTACAACGAGCGCGTCAGGGTCAATGGCGTCGCGGTCGACGATGCCGGCCTGTGCGCCGCATTCGCTCGCGTCGAGCAGGCACGCGGCGATGCTGCGCTGACTTATTTCGAGTTCGGCACCCTGGCGGCCTGGGAAGTCTTCGCCGCCGCCGGACTCGATGCGATCGTCCTTGAGGTCGGCCTCGGCGGGCGGCTGGATGCCACCAATATCTACCAACCCGCGTGTTCCATCGTCAGCGGCGTCGACCTCGACCACATGGATTTTCTCGGCGCCGATCGCGAGGCGATCGGACGCGAGAAGGCGGGCATTTTCCGTAGCGGAATTCCGGCCATCTGCGGCGACCCGCAGCCACCCCTGTCCCTGACCGATCATGCGGCAACGATCGGCGCCCGATTGCAGATACTGGGCCGGGATTTCGGCTACCTGAAACAGGAACAGCAGTGGTTGTACTGGGGCCGCGCGGCCGGCGATCCAGAGGCGGCCACGCGCCGCGGCGGGCTGGCGTTCCCGGCTTTGCGCGGCGAGCGGCAATTGGGCAACGCGGCTTGTGCGCTGGCCGCGCTCGACGCCGTGCACCAGGCTTTGCCGGTTGCCATGAAGGACATCCGCCAGGGTCTGGGCACGGTTGAACTGGCAGGGCGTTTCCAGGTTCTGCCGGGCCGTCCGGCGGTGGTGCTGGATGTCGCCCACAACCCGCAGGCGGCCCGAGTCCTGGCCGCCAACCTCGGTGACATGAGTTTTCACCGCAATACCTGGGCGGTGTTCGGCATGTTCGCCGACAAGGATATCGACGGCGTCATCGATGCCTTGCGCGACCGGGTCACGCACTGGCTGCCGTGTACCCTCGAAGGCCGCCGTGCCGCCAGCGCCAACTCTCTGGCCGAACGTTTGCAGAGCCGCGGAATGAAGGTCGCGGGAGTGTTCGCCGCGCCCGCTGCAGCGCTCGCTTTTGCCCAGGAGCACGCAGGCGAAGATGATAGAATCCTCGCCTTCGGATCCTTCCTCACTGTTGCTGCGGCCCTGCAAACGCTTGGCCGCCAGAGCTAACCACGCGTAACCACGATGGCGGAACAAGACACCACGCCTGACGCAGATTTGCAGTTGAAGAAGCGCGCTCGCCGCCGGCTGGTTGGCGCTGCCGCGCTGGCGCTGTTTGCAGTGCTGGTTCTGCCGATGGTGATGGATCGCGAGCCGCGGCCGCTGAATCAGGACATCCAGGTGCGCATTCCCAGCCAGGACGCGACCGGCCTTGCGGCCAAGGTCATTCCCGGCAAGCCCGTGGCAAGCCCGATGCCGGCACCGGAAGCCGTGGCGGAACCCAAGTCTGAACCCAAATCAGAACCCAAGCCCGAGGTCAAATCCGAGCCCGTTGCTGCGCCGGCCCCGGCGGCAAAGCCGGCCGAAAAGTCCGTGGCAGCGCCAAAGAAAGCCGAGCCGGCAAAAACTCCTGCGCCAAGCAAGCCAGCCACCGATTCCAGGCCGACGCCTGAAGCCGCTGGTCAGTGGGTGGTGCAACTGGGTGCCTACAAGGAGGCGGGCAACGTCAAACTGCTGCTGGCCAAGCTGAAGGGGGTCGGCGTACCCGCCTACACTGAAAAATTCGATTCGCCGCAGGGTCCGCGCACCCGTGTTCGGGCCGGCCCCTTCCCCAGTCAGGACGCCGCAGAAAAGGCTCGGTCGAGAATCAAGATCATCGGCGTGGACGGCCCCGTCGCCCCAAAGTAGCGCGATGACGGTGTTCGATTACGCGGTGCTGACGATCATTGCGGCGTCGGTGCTGTTGGGTTTGTGGCGTGGCGTGGTCAGCGAGATTCTGGCGTTGGCGGCATGGATAGTGGCTTTTCTGGTGGCGCGCGCCGCGGCGGCGGACGTGGCAAACTGGCTGGCCGCGCATATCGCCGAACCGGGCCTGCGCTTGCCGGTGGCGTATGTGCTGGTTTTTGTCGGGGTATTGCTGGTCTTCGCAATCGCGCGCATGCTTATTTCCTTGATGCTGAAGGCGGTTGGCCTGGGTTTGCTGGACCGCCTGCTGGGTGCGGGTTTTGGCGTCTTGCGCGGGACGCTGGTGGTATTGGCGGTGGTGCTGGTGGCGGGTATGACCCAGTTACCCAGGGAAGCGTGGTGGCGCGATGCGATGCTGGCGCCTCCGCTGGAGACTGTGGTGATCGCGGCAAAACCCTGGTTGCCGCCGGAAGCGGCAAAACGGATTCGGTTTCGATAGAGGAAGATGACCATCTCCTCTTTCCCCTTCCCGGGGAAGGGGGCGATAATTGTTCGCGGGCGCTGCCCGCTCCATGTTTTGGCCGCTTCGCCTTGGGGCGGCCCTGCGGAGAAGGACCATGTGCGGAATTCTGGGTGTGGTGGCCACCACGCCGGTTAACCAGTTGCTCTACGACGGTTTGCAGGTGCTCCAGCACCGCGGCCAGGATGCCGCGGGCATAGCCACGGCGGAGGGCGGGCGCTTCCACATGCACAAGGGTTCCGGCCTGGTGCGCGATGTCTTCCGTACCCGCAACATGCGCAGCCTGATGGGCAATTGGGGCATCGGCCATTGCCGTTATCCGACTGCCGGCTCGGCCGACAACGCCGCCGAGGCGCAGCCCTTCTACGTCAATTCGCCCTTCGGCCTGATGCTGGCGCACAACGGCAACCTGACCAACGCCGACCAGCTGAAGCAGGACATGTTCCTCCAGGATCTGCGCCACATGAACACCAACTCCGATTCGGAGGTGTTGCTCAATGTGCTGGCGCACGAACTGCAGGCCGCGTCGACCAAGTACCAGGTCGA
Source organism: Sulfuritalea sp. (assembly GCA_030696505.1). Lineage (GTDB taxonomy): Bacteria > Pseudomonadota > Gammaproteobacteria > Burkholderiales > Rhodocyclaceae > Sulfuritalea. The sequence goes on from JAUYSD010000118.1 coordinate 22,527, forward strand.
TGCCGAGACGATTTTCAAGGCGGTGGCCGGCGTGCACCGCCGCGTCAAGGGCGCCTATGCCGTGGTGGCGATGATCGCCGGTTACGGCCTGCTGGCCTTCCGCGATCCCTACGGCATCCGTCCGCTGGTGATCGGCAAGAACGAGACGCCGCAAGGCACCGAATACCTGGTCGCCTCGGAGAGCGTGGCGATCGACACGCTGGGCTTCAAGATGCTGCGCGACGTCGAACCCGGCGAGGCTGTGCTGGTCGACATGCGCGGCAACTTCGTCAGCCGGCAGTGCGCCGAGCGCACGCTCCATGCCCCGTGCATGTTCGAGTTCGTCTACCTGGCGCGGCCCGATTCGGTGATGGACGGCATTTCCGTTTACGAAACGCGGGCCAAGATGGGTGACTACCTGGCCGACAAGATTCGGCTGACCATGCCGCACCTGGAGATCGATGCGGTGATTCCGATCCCCGATTCCAGCCGCCATTCGGCGATGGAACTGGCGCGGCGCCTGGACCTTCCCTACCGCGAGGGTTTCGTCAAGAACCGCTACATCGGGCGCACCTTCATCATGCCCGGCCAGGCGACGCGGCGCAAATCGGTGCGACAGAAGCTCAACGCCATCAGCCAGGAATTCAAGGGGCGCAACGTGCTGCTGGTCGACGATTCCATCGTGCGCGGCACCACCAGCCGCGAGATCATCATGATGGCGCGCGAAGCCGGCGCGAAGAAGGTGTATTTCGCCTCGGCTTCGCCGCCGGTGCGCTTTGCCAACGTCTATGGCATCGACATGCCGACGCGCAGCGAACTGATCGCCGCCTTTCGCAGCGACGAGGAAATCTGCCGCGAGATCGGTGCCGACGCACTGATCTACCAGGACCTCGACGCGCTCAAGGCGGCGGTGCGCTCGGTCAATCCGACCGTGACCCAGTTCGAGACTTCCTGTTTCGACGGCCAGTACATCACCGGCGACGTCAGCGCGGGCTATCTGCAGAGCATGGAGGACAAGCACAACCTGCCGCCGCTGCCGAAGCAGGACGACCAGGACGGCTTCGACGGCCCCGACGGCGAACAGCTCGACCTGAATCTGGTGCAGTCGAGATGAGCCTGGCGGACGAAAATCCGCACTGGTCTTTCGAGACGCTGGCCGTGCGCGCCGGGCAGGAGCGCAGCCAGTTCAACGAGCACTCGGAGGCGCTCTACCTCACGTCGAGCTTCGTCTTCGACAACGCGGCACAGGCGGCGGCACGTTTTTCCGGCGCGGAGCCGGGCAATGTTTACGCCCGCTTCACCAATCCCACCGTAAGCACCATGCAAGAACGCCTGGCGGCGCTCGAAGGCGCGGAAGCCTGCGTCGCCACCGCCACCGGCATGGCGGCGATACTTTCCACCGTGATGGCGCTGATGCAGGCCGGCCAGCATATCGTCGCCTCGCGCAGCATCTTCGGCGCCACGCAGCAATTGTTCGGCAATATCCTGCCGCGTTTCGGCGTCGACACCAGTTTTGTCGACGGCGGCACGGTCGAGGCGTTTCGTGCCGCGCTGCGGCCGAACACGAAACTGGTATTCGTCGAGACGCCGTCGAATCCGCTGACCGAGGTCTTCGACATCGCCGCGCTGGCCGAAGTGGCGCACGCCGGCGGGGCGCTGCTGGTGGTCGACAACTGCTTCTGCACGCCGGCCTTGCAGCGGCCGCTCGGACTGGGCGCCGACCTGGTGATCCATTCCGCGACCAAGTACCTCGACGGCCAGGGCCGCGTGCTGGGCGGCGCGGTCTGCGGCGCCCGTGTCCTGACCGAGGAAGTCTTCAAGTTCCTGCGTACCGCGGGGCCGACCCTGTCGCCCTTCAATGCCTGGGTGATCCTCAAGGGGCTGGAAACCCTGTCGATACGCATGAAGGCTCAGTCGGCGAATGCGCTGGAACTGGCGCAGTGGCTCGAAGCGCAGCCGCAGGTCGCGCGCGTGTATTACCCCGGCCTGGCTTCGCACCCGCAGCACGCGCTGGCGTTGCGCCAGCAGGCGAGCGGCGGCGCGATCCTGTCCTTCGATGTCAAGGGCGGTCGCGACGCCGCATGGCGCGTGGTGGATAACTGCCGCCTGCTGTCGATCACCGCCAATCTGGGCGACACGAAGACCACCATCACGCATCCGGCCTCGACCACCCACGGCCGCATCACGGCCGAGGCGCGGGCGGCCTCGGGCATCGGCGAAGGCTTGTTGCGGATCGCGGTCGGGCTGGAAAGTCAGGCCGACTTGCGAGCCGACCTGACGCGCGGACTCGGTTAGCGCGACAAGTCGATCCGGCGCACGCCCGCCGCGTCGATTTCCAGGGCGTCGCCGCGACCGGTATCCCAATCCGACAGCACCCAGCGTTCGGCACTGCCTGCGGCGAGCTCGATGGTTTCGTGGCCCGGCCGGTGGGTATGGCCGTGGATCAGCCGGGTGCAGCCGTGGCTGGTCAGCACCGCCCGTATTGCCTCGGCGTTGGCGTCCATGATCGCGGCGGTCTTGCCCTGCATCGCTTCGGCGCTGCGCCGACGCAGGTTTTCCACCTCGGCGCGGCGCTCGGCCAGGGGGCGGGCCAGAAAGTCCGCCTGCCACTGCGGCGAGCGCACCATGCGGCGAAATTCCTGGTAGGGCAGGTCGTCGGTGCATACGGTATCGCCATGCATCAGCAAGTTCGCCGTTACCTGCCCGCGTCCGGGTGGATACCGTCCCTCCGGGACATAAAGCGGAGTTCCAGGTACGCAGAGAGAGCCAGCGTCAACTTTCTCGGTTTCTCCCAGCAGGGTGATGCCGGCCGCGGCGGCAAAGGTCGCGCCGATCAGAAAATCCCGGTTGCCGGCGATGAAGTAGATGCGCGTGCCGCGGTCCGCGAGTTCGCGCAGCAGACGGCAGACCTGCGCATTGAAGGGATCGGCCAGGTCGTCGTCGCCGATCCAGTACTCGAACAGGTCGCCGAGGATGAACAGCGTTTCGACATGGGCCGCGGCCGTGTCGGCGAGGAAGACGGCGAAACGCTGCGTCAGGTCGGGGCGTTCCGCCCGCAGATGCAGGTCGGAAACAAAACGGGCGGTTCCTGCAATGGTCAGCATGGAACCGCCCCGTTCAATCAAACTACTTCCGCGCGCTCGATGACGACGTCTTCCTTCGGCACGTTCTGGTGGAAGCCCTTGTTGCCCGTCTTCACCGACTTGATCTGATCGACCACGTCCTGGCCTTCGACGACGCGGCCGAACACGCAATAGCCCCAGCCGTCCTGGCATTTGTCGAAATCGAGGAAGTCGTTGTCACCGACGTTGATGAAGAACTGTGCCGTGGCCGAGTGCGGGTCGCTGGTGCGCGCCATGGCAACGGTGTAGCACGCGTTGCGCAGGCCGTTCTTGGCTTCGTTCTCGATCGGTGCATTGACGGGCTTCTGCTCCATGCCCGGCTCGAAGCCGCCGCCCTGGATCATGAAGCCATCGATCACGCGATGGAAAATCGTGTTGTCGTAATGGCCGGCTTCGACATAGGCGATGAAGTTGGCGGCGCTCTTGGGCGCCTTCTCGGCATCGAGTTCGAGGGTGATGACGCCGTGGTTGGTGGTGAGCTTGATCATGGGATTTGTCCTTGGTGAATTATTTCTTTGCCGGCAGCAACTTGACGGATTCGATCAGCACCGGCGTGGTCGGCACGTTCTGGTGCGGGCCGGCATTCGCCGTCGGTACCGTGGCGATCTTCTGCACGAGGTCGAAGCCCTGCACGACCTTGCCGAACACCGCATAGCCCCAGCCGTCGCGGCCGGGGTAGTCGAGGAAGCTGTTGTCCTTGAGATTGATGAAGAACTGCGCGCTGGCGGAATGCGGATCATTGGTGCGCGCCATGGCCAGCGTACCCGTTTCGTTCTTCAGGCCGTTCTTGGCCTCGTTCTGGATCTGGGCACGGGTTTCCTTCTGCTTCATGTCCGCCGTGAAGCCGCCGCCCTGGATCATGAAGCCCGGAATCACGCGGTGGAACACCGTGCCGTTGAAAAAGCCGTCCTTGGCGTACTGCAGGAAGTTCTCCACCGTCTTGGGTGCCTTGTCCTGGTATAGCTCGATGGTCAGGGTGCCTTGCGAGGTCTTCAGTTCGACCTGGGGATTGGCGGCGTGGGCGGCAATGCCGAACAGAAATGCGAAAGCGAACAGAAACAGGCGGTGCATGATATCTCCGGGGAAGGGGTGAGGGGAGGGGCGATTCGGCCGGACGGCGGGTGCTAGGCGGCGCCTTCGAAGACGATCTTCCAGCGGCCGCTTTCCTTGATCCAGTACTGACGCTTCTTCATCTGGCCGGAAAGGTTGCTGGAGCGGTAGTCCTGTTCGAAGGTTACAACAACGTGCTCTTCCTTGCCGGGATTGCGGAACATGCTGATATTGCCGGTGCCGACCTTGATCCAGCTCTTGCCGGCATTGACCTTGCGCTTCTGTTCGATCCAGTCCTTGTAGCCGTGGCCGTCGGCTTTGAACTTGTGGGAATAGTGCCGCGCGTACTGGTCGACATTGCGGCTTTCCCAGTCCTGCCGCCACTCCTCGACATTCTTCAGCAGTGAACTGCGTTCGCTCTGCCAGTCGTCGAGCGACAGCCATTCGATGCTGTTGCTGATGATCACCGGCGTCAGGCCGATCTGCAGGCTTTTCGACAGCGAGTCGAGATCCTGGTTGGCCAGCACCACGCAGCCGTCGGACGCTCTGGGCGGCCGTGAAAAAGTGTCGGAGGGCGTGCCGTGGAGCCAGATGCCGTGGCCGTTGCGTCCCTGGCGCTTGTCCCACTCGTTGGGATAGTTGATGGGGAAGGCGCCGCTGCCGTAAAAATCGGTGAGTTTTTTTCGCGGCAGGCTGGAGGTGACGTGATAGACGCCGATCGGCGTCTTCTTGTCGCCCTCGCGTGCCTTGTCGGCGCCGAGCTTGCCCTGCGTGATGTAGTAGTCGGCAACGAAGCGCGGCGTGCCCTGGTCGTTCTGATACAGGTAGAGCCTGGATTTCTGGGTGTCCACCACCACGGCATGTTTCTGTTCCGGATGCATCTGCAGCAGATAGCGCGGCACATAGTCGGCCGGTGGTTTGGTGCGGTAGCCCTTGAGGCGGACAATGGCTTCGTCGCGCAAGTCGGCGATCTTGTCCCCGGATGCCGATCCGCCGCCTTCGCCAAAGCTCATCAGCGGGCGCGAGCGCGCCAGCAGCAGATCGCCCATGACCAGATGCGCCAGGCGGAAGTTCGGATAGGCCTTGATCAGCATTTCCGTTTGCTGCATGGCGAGGTCGAGCTGGTTGCCTTCGATGGCATCGAATACTTTTGCCAGCAGCGGTTCCGGGCCCGAATCCGAATAGCGCGCTTCGGCGCCCGCGGCACGGGCGCCTTTCTTCAGATGTCCCGGGGCTTTGCCGGCAGCTTCCGCTAAACCTGCCGCAATCAGCAATCCGCAGGCTGCGACGGCCGCCAGGGAACGCGACGGGTGGCGCATTAGCTACCGACCCGCTCCTGCACGATCTGCCACTTGCCATCGCGCTTGCCCAGGAGCAGTACCTTGTTGCTGGAGGTCTTGAGCGTGGCCGACTTGTAGTGCTGGCGGAACTTTGCCGTGGCGGTGTCGCCATCGACGCTCACGCGCAGGTTTTCGACGCTGACCTGGATCGCGCCCGGCTTGGCAATGCGCTTCTGACGCTCCGACTCCCATGCCGTACGCGATTCGCCACCCGGTGTCTTGAAGTCGCGGGCATAGGCCGCCAGGTAGGCCTTGGTGTCCTTGCGCGACCAGGCTGCAGCCCACAGGTCGATGGCCCGCACGATGTCGGCGTTGGCATCGGCAGCGGGCTTCTCGGCGGCGGGCTTGGCCGGCGCGGCGGCCGGTGCTGCGTTGACGGGTGCAGCGGCCGGCGGCGTCGCCACAGGGGCGGCAGCGGCGGGGGCGGCGGCGACCGGAGCCGGCGGCGGCTTGGGCGCTTCAACCAGCTTGACGGGCTCCACCGGGCGCGCGTCGCCGATCGGCTTGGTCGTCTTGCCGGGACGGCCGGCGGTGCCCATCAGGTCGCGGATCAGGGCCAGCTTCTTCTGCGCACTGGGATTCGACGAATCGATCTGCAAGGCCTTGTCATAAGCCTGGCTGGCCAGCCGGGCGTAGATGTCGCCGAGGTTTTCGTGGGCGGTGGCGTAGGACGGGTGGGTGCGGATGGCCATCTCCAGGGCCTGCTTGGCCTTGTCGTATTGCTTCTGCTGGGCGTAGATGACCGCCAGATTGTTGTAGGGCTCGGGCAGTTCGGGATAGTCCTCGGTCAGCTTGGTGAACACCACGATCGCTTCGTTGGGCTTGTTCATTTCGGCCAGCACGATGCCCTTGAGGAAGCGGCCCTGCGCGTCCTTGGGCTTGCCCGCGAGGTACTTGTCCACCTGTTCCAGCGCCTGGGCGTGCTGCCCCTGCTTGATCTGCTTGCTGATGTCCTGCAGGGCGTCGGCATGGACCGCCGGCGCAACGGCCAGGAGAACGACAGAAGCGGCGGATGCCATGAGGCGTGCGGCATTGAGGCGGAATTGGGTCATGGTATATACTTCTCGTTGGCGGTTGCCAGAAAATGAATTTAGTTACGGCCGTTGCGCTTGGTGCTGATGAAGCAGGCGTCAACCTGCGCTGGAACTGCGTTTTCGCCGGGATAGACCATGCGGGATTCAGCTTCGGATTCTAACAAGAAGCCCGCCTTCCCCACAACCTGACCGCGTTTGATCAATGAGCTGATAATGCCGGCCTTTCGTGGCCTTTTTCCCGCTTACCCCGCCGTCCGGACAGATTTTTCCTCATGCTGAAGATATACAACACCCTGGCCCGCGAAAAGCAGGTCTTCGTCCCGATTCGGCCCGGCCAGGTCGATATGTACGTCTGCGGCATGACGGTATATGACTTTTGCCACCTGGGCCATGCCCGCGTAATGGTGGTGTTCGACCTGGTCGCGCGCTGGCTGCGGGCCAGCGGCTACGCCCTGAACTACGTGCGCAACATCACCGACATCGACGACAAGATCATCCGTCGCGCGCAGGAAAACGGCGAAACCATACGTCAGTTGACCGACCGCTTCATCGCCGCAATGAACGAGGATGCGACGGCGCTGGGTGTATTGCGGCCCGACGCCGAGCCGCGCGCCACCGACTATGTGGCGCAGATGCTGGACATGATCGGTACGCTGGAAGCCAATGGCTATGCCTATGTCGCCGAGAGCCATGACGTCTGCTACTCGGTGCGCAAGTTCGACGGCTACGGCAAGCTGTCCGGCAAGTCGCTGGAGGATCTGCGCGCCGGCGAGCGTGTCGATGTCATGGCCGGCAAGCAGGACCCGCTCGACTTCGTGCTGTGGAAGCACGCCAGGGATGACGAGCCGGCCGAAGTGAAATGGTCTTCGCCCTGGGGCCCGGGACGTCCCGGCTGGCATATCGAGTGCTCGGCCATGGGTTCGGAACTGCTCGGCCGGCACTTCGACATCCACGGCGGCGGCCAGGACCTGCAGTTCCCCCATCACGAAAACGAGATTGCTCAGTCGGAAGGCGCGCACCACTGCCAGTTCGTCAATTACTGGATGCACAACGGCTTCGTTCGCGTCGATGACGAGAAGATGTCGAAATCGCTGGGCAACTTCTTCACCATCCGCGAGGTACTGAAAAAATTCGATCCGGAAGTGGTGCGCTTCTTCATCCTGCGCGCCCACTATCGCAGCCCGCTGAATTATTCCGACGTTCATCTCGACGACGCGCGACACGCGCTGACGCGGCTTTACACCGCGCTCAAGGGCGTCGCCGGCGAGGTCGCGGTGGACTGGAACGAGCCGCATGCCCAGCGCTTCAAGGCGGCGCTGGACGACGATTTCGGCACGCCGGAAGCCATGGCCGTGCTGTTCGACCTGGCCACCCTGGTGAATCGCGGCGATGCCGCCCTGGCCGGCCAGCTCAAGGCCCTGGGCGGCGTGCTGGGCTTGCTGCAGCGCGATGCGCAAGGCTTCCTCCAGGCCGCACCCGAAGGCGGCCTGAGCAACGCGGAAATCGAAGCAAGAGTTGCCGCTCGCGGCACGGCGAAGAAGGCCAGGAATTTTGCCGAGTCCGACCGCATCCGCGACGAACTCAAGGCTGCCGGCATCGTCCTCGAAGATGGACCGCAGGGGACCACCTGGCGCCGGGCCTGAGCGGGTTGCGGCATAGGCGCGTCGCGGGACAGGTTTTGTGCGAGGGGTTCGGGGTCATGTGACATAACACACGTCCGACGGTATAAAACAAGCGCATAATTTTCGCTTTCGGCAGGACTTGGCTGGAGGCACGTATGTCTGCAATCAATCCGAATCATGCGCTTGTCTATCATGGGCTGAATGCGGGGTGCGTCGGGCGCACGGTGCGATCGGATCGAGGCTGGCGCCTGCGGCGCCTTGACGTGCAGGCCGGCGAATGAAGGTTCGCGCCCGGGAACGCATCGCCACAGCGACTTTGCTCGCCGTGATCGGCATCATCGCACTGGCAATCTGGTGGACCTATGCCGCAGTCGAGGACGGCGGCCGTCAGCGGCGCGAGGCTTCGGAAATCGCGCGCACTCTCAGCAGCCTGAGGCTGGCGACTCTCGAATACGCGCTCTACCACCGCGAACAGGAACGCGCGAAGTGGTATGAAATCTCGCAGCGCGCCGATCGGGTGATTGCAACCGCCCGCTTTTCCGATGCGGCGGACCGCGAAGTCCTGGCCGGTGTGGGCGCCAGAAGGATCCAGGTGCGGCAAGTCTTCGGCGAACTGGTTGCACTCACCGCCGCTGTCCCCGCAGCAGCGGACTTCAGTTCGAGTCGGAGTTCCGAGGCCCAGCTCCTCAGCCGGATTTTCGCCCTCCAGCAGGAGAACTTCACCGCCGCTTTTCGCCTGATCGACCTGGCGACCCGGCGCGCCAACGACGCACAGCACAGGCTGTTGGTCGTCATTCTCTCGGGACTGGGCCTGATCGCGCTGATCCAGATCGGCGGCTCGTGGTCGATCCAGCGCCATGTGCTCGAACCGGTCGCTAGGCTGCAACATGCGGCCCAGCAGGTTGCGGCCGGGAACTGGAGTTTCGAGTTCGGGAAAGGCGGCACGGACGAGATAGGCCAATTGACGCGCGACCTCGGCAGCATGACGCATGCGCTGCGAAATTCGCTGCTGCAGGTCGAGCGCAGCAACCAGGAACTGGCTGCCTTGAATCGCGAACTGGAAGCTTTCGGCTATTCGGTATCGCACGACCTGCGCGGCCCGCTGCGTGCCATGGACGGATTTTCGCTGGTGCTGCTCGAAGATTATGACGACAAGCTGGACGACGAGGGCAAGGATGCGCTGCGGCGCATTCGGGCTGCAAGCCAGCACATGGGGCTGCTGATCGACGATTTGCTGCGCCTGTCACAGGTGGCGCGGGCCGAGTTGAAACTGGAGCCGGTCGATCTCAGCGGGATCGCGCGGGGCATCGCTGCATCCGTGCAGGGGGATCGCTCCGGGCGGACCGTGGAATGGGCGATCGAGGACGGCATGACGATCACGGCCGATCCAGGCCTGATGCAGATCGCCATGCAAAACCTGATCGCGAACGCCTGGAAGTTTACGGCCAGGACCGAAAATGCGACGATTTGCGTCGGTACGCTGGAGCGCGACGGCAGGCGCCTGTATTTCGTCGCCGACAACGGCGTCGGATTCGACATGGCGCACGCGCAGCGGCTTTTCGGTGCCTTCCAGCGACTGCACCGCGCCGCCGATTTTCCGGGGACCGGAATCGGCCTCGCCATCACCCAACGCATCATCCGCCGGCACGACGGAAGAATCTGGGCGGAAGCCAAGGAGGGCAAAGGGGCGACTTTCTTTTTCAGCTTGGGAGACATGGGCCATGACCACGGTTGGCATGCAGACTAACCCGCCGCCTGAGTGCCGTTCGGACCATGCGCCGCTGCCGGGACCGGCGGACCGATGAGCACGTCCTTGAGACTGCTGCTGGTCGAAGATTCGGACGACGATGCCACGCTGGTGATCCGGACTCTGCGGCGCGGCGGTTTCGATGTGCAGCACGAGCGCGTCGACAGTGCCGCGGCGATGACGGCTGCGCTGGCACGGCAGCAGTGGGATGCGGTGATTTCGGATTTCAGGATGCCGGGATTCACCGGACTGGATGCCCTCGGGATTTT
>JAUYSD010000140.1 GCA_030696505.1 Sulfuritalea sp.
CACCTCGACCACCCACAAGACCCTGCGCGGCCCGCGCGGCGGCCTGATCCTGATGCGCGCCGAACACGAGAAGGCGATCAACTCGGCGATCTTCCCCGGTCTTCAGGGCGGCCCGCTGATGCACGTGATCGCCGCCAAGGCGGCCGCCTTCAAGGAGGCGATGACACCCGAATTCCGCAACTATCAGGAACAGGTGATCGACAATGCCCAGGTCATGGCCAAGGTCTTGAAGAGCCGCGGCTTGCGCATCGTTTCCGGGCGCACCGAGTCGCATGTGTTCCTGGTCGACCTGCAGGCCAAGAACATCACCGGCAAGGATGCCGAAGCGGCGCTCGGCAAGGCGCACATCACGGTGAACAAGAACGCGATTCCCAACGATCCGCAAAAGCCCTTCGTCACCAGCGGCGTGCGTATCGGCACGCCGGCCATGACCACGCGCGGCTTTACCGAGATCGAGGCGGAACAGGTGGCCAACCTGATCGCCGACGTGCTCGATGCGCCGCATGACGAAGCGGTGCTGGCACGCGTGCGCGGCGAAGTCTCGGCCATGTGCAAGAAGTTTCCGGTGTATGGCTGAACGCCGCTAGCGGAGCCAGTCGTGAAGTGTCCATACTGCAATGATGAAAACACGCAGGTCGTGGACACCCGCGAGAACGAGGACGGCGACACGGTGCGCCGCCGCCGCCGCTGCCTGTCCTGCGACAAGCGCTTCACCACCTACGAGCGGGTGGAACTGCAACTGCCGCAGGTGGTGAAGAAGAACGGCAGCCGCACCGATTACGACCGCGACAAGCTCAAGGCCAGCATGATGCTGGCGATGAGGAAGCGCCCCGTCACCACTGAAAGCATCGATCTGGCGCTCGACCGCATCGAGGAAAAGCTGGTGCAGCTGGCATTGCGCGAAGTCGCCTCGGACCGCATCGGCGAACTGGTGATGCGCGAACTGAAGAAGCTCGACAAGGTCGCCTATATCCGCTTCGCTTCCGTGTATCGCAATTTCGAGGACGTCGACGAGTTTTCCGACGCCATCCGCGAAATCAAGAAGCCGCGGCAGCCCCGGGCGAAATCGTGATTCAGCGTCGCCCATGAGTTTTTCGGCGGCCGACCACGGCTTCATGGCGCGTGCGCTGCAACTGGCGCGGCGCGGCCTCTACAGCACCACACCCAATCCCCGCGTCGGCTGCGTCATGGTCCGTGATGGCAATGTCATTGGCGAAGGCTGGCACGAAAAGGCCGGATTGCCGCATGCCGAAGCCGCGGCGATCGCCGCAATAGTTGCAGCTGGCGCGCTCGGCGTGCCTGGGAATCCGCTTCGCGGGCAGGCAACGGCGGTGATCGCCGAAATCAAGAAGGCCAGTCCCTCGAAAGGCGTGATCCGTCCCGACTTCCGCCCGGCTGAAATCGCCGCCGATTACGAAAAGCACGGCGCCGCCTGCCTATCAGTGCTGACCGACCAACCCTTCTTCCAGGGCTCGGAAGCCTACCTGCGCGAGGCGCGCGCCGCCTGTTCGCTGCCGGTGCTGCGCAAGGATTTCCTGGTCGATCCCTACCAGGTCTATGAGGCCCGCGCCATGGGCGCCGATGCGATCCTGCTGATCGTCGCCGCGGTCTCGCTGCCCCAGATGCAGGAAATGGAAGCCATTGCCCACGGCTTGGGCATGGGCGTCCTGGTCGAATGCCACGATGCGGCGGAACTCGACATCGCGCTGCAACTGACGACGCCGCTGATCGGCATCAACAACCGAAATTTACGTACATTCGAAGTCAGCCTCGACACCACGCTGTCGCAGCTCGACCGCATACCCGCCGGGCGCATCGTGGTGACCGAATCGGGCATCCTCGCCCCGGCCGACGTGGCCCTGATGCGCAGCCACGGCGTGCATGCCTTCCTGGTCGGCGAGGCCTTCATGCGCGCTCCCTCGCCAGGCGCGGAGTTGGCGCGGCTGTTCGCTTAGGCGCAGCTGTTGCCGGTCGATTCCGGCACGCCGAGCTTCTTCAGGATCGAATCCAGCGGACAGAACTTGGTGAAGCCGCTCTGGAACAGGTTGGCGCCGACGAAGGCGGTGAACCAAAGCCAGGACAACTGGCTCATGTCGACCTGGCCGGTAGCGTGGGCAGCCACGAGCGAAGCCATGATGAAGAAGCCGGCGACGATGCGAACGATTTGATTGACGGTCATCTGGAAAACTCCTGAGGTAATAGTAGGTTGGGAAATCAAGTCGGCCGGATGCGATCCTTCATCGCGGCGTAGTAGAGCACCGGGATCACCACCAGCGTCAGCAGGGTGGACACAAAGATGCCGAAGATCAGAGACAGCGCGAGGCCGGCGAAGATCGGGTCATCGACGATGAACAGTGCGCCGAGCATGGCCGCGAGGCCGGTCAGCACGATGGGCTTGGCGCGGATCGCCGCGGCCTGGATCACGGCTTCGGCGAAGTCCATGCCGCCGGCCACCTGTTCGTTGATGAAGTCGACCAGCAGGATGGAATTCCTCACGATGATGCCGGCCAGTGCGATCATGCCGATCATCGAGGTGGCCGTGTATTGCGCGCCGAACAAGGCGTGGCCGGGCATCACGCCGATGATGGTGAGCGGAATCGGCGCCATGATGACCAGCGGCACCAGGTAGGACTTGAACTGCGCAACGACCAGCAGGTAGATCAGGATCAGTCCGACCGCATAAGCGGCGCCCATGTCGCGGAAAGTCTCGAAGGTCACCTGCCACTCGCCGTCCCACTTCAGCGAATATTGCGCGTAGGGGTCCTTGGGCTGCTTGAAGAAGTATTCGCCCAGCGTGCCGCCCTGCGGCAATGCAATCCCGGCCAGCTTGTTGCGGATGTCGAACATGCCGTAGAGCGGGCTGTCCAGCTTGCCGCCCATGTCGCCGGTGACGAAGACCACCGGCAACAAATCCTTGTGATAGATGACCTTCTCGCGCAGCGTGCGCTTGACCTCGACCACTTCCGAGACAGGCACCAGCGTGCCGTCGCGGCCGCGCAGCTTGAGCTTGAGCAGTTGGTCGATGCTGTTCTGGCGCTCGGCCGGCAGCACGATGCGCACCGGTATTTCGTATTTCGCGTCGCCGTCATGCACGGGCGTCACATCCTCGCCGGAGAGACCCATGCGCACCACCTCGACGATGTCCTTCTGCGCCACGCCGAGCAGCGCCGCCTTGGCCTGGGACACGCGCAGCACCAGCTTGTCGGCGTCCTCGTCGACGGTATCGTCCACGCCGATGATGTCTGCCGTGCCTTCGAATGCGGCGCGCACCTGCTTGGCCACCGCAATCTGGCCGGCGTAATCCGGACCATAGATTTCGGCGACGATCGGCGACATCACGGGCGGACCCGGCGGCACTTCGACCACCATGACATTGCCGCCATGCTTTTTCGCCACGGCCACCACGCGATCGCGCACCGAGACGGCGATCTCGTGGCTCTGCCGGTCGCGGTGCTTCTTGTCGACCAGATTGACCTGGATGTCGCCCATTTCCGGCGCGCTGCGCAGGTAGTACTGGCGCACCAGGCCGTTGAAGTTGATCGGGCTGGCGGTGCCGGCATAGGCCTGATAGTCGGCGACCTCCGGTACCTGCGCGATCTCGGCGGAGATTTCGCGCAGCACTTTCGCCGTTTCCTCGAGCGGGGTGCCGACCGGCATGTCGAGCACGATCTGGAATTCGCTCTTGTTGTCGAAAGGCAGCATCTTCAGCACTACGAGCTTGAAGAAGCCGAGGCTGACCGAGGCCAGGATCGCCACCAGAATGCCGATCCACAGCTTGCGCCGCGCCGCCCTGCCAGTACGCGGATCGAGCAGCGGCGTCATCAGGCGGCGGAAGAAGCGGTCGAGCTTGCCGGTCAGCGGATCGGCGTGCGTACCGCCGCCGTGGCCGGCCGGCTTCATCATCTTGAGCGCCAGCCAGGGCGTGATGACGAAGGCAATCGCCAGCGAGATGAACATGCCCATCGACGCATTGATCGGGATCGGGCTCATGTAGGGGCCCATCAGGCCGGTGACGAAAGCCATCGGCAGCAGGGCTGCGATCACGGTGAAGGTGGCCAGGATGGTCGGCCCGCCGACTTCATCGACGGCGGGCGGGATGATCTGCCACAGCGGCTTGTCGGGCTCCAGCAAATGCCAGCGATGGATGTTCTCGACCACCACGATCGCGTCGTCGACCAGGATGCCGATCGAGAAGATCAGCGCGAACAGCGAGACGCGATTCAGCGTGAAGCCCCAGGCCCAGGAGGCGAACAGCGTCGCCGCCAGGGTCAGCGTCACCGCGGCGCCAACGATCACCGCCTCGCGCCGGCCCAGGGCGAACAACACCAGCAGCACGACGAACATCGTGGCGAAAACCAGCTTGCCGATCAGCTTTTGCGCCTTGTCGGTCGCCGTCGCGCCGTAGTTGCGCGTGACCGTGAATTGGACGCCCTCGGGAATCACCGTGCCCTTGAGCGCCTCGGCGCGGGCGATCACAGCTTCGGCGACATCGGCGGCATTGACGCCGGGTTTCTTCGACACCGACAAGGTTACCGCCGGGAACTCTGCCTTGCGGTCGCCGTGCCAGACATAGCGCGAGGGCTGATCGGCGCCGTCGACGACCTGGGCGACGTCGGCCAGATACACCGGTTTCTTCTCGAAGACGCCGACCACCAGGCGCTTCACGTCGGCCGCGGACTCGATGTAGGTGCCGGTCTGCACCAGGATCTCGCGGTTGCCTGCAACCAGGGCGCCGGCAGGCTGCGAGGCGTTCGACACCTGCAACGCGGCCTTGAGGTCCTGCGCCGTGATGCCGTGCGCGTTCATGCGGTCGGCATCCATGACGACGCGTATCACATGACCGGGACCGCCGATGGTCGCCACGTCGCGCGTGCCGGCGATGCGCTTCAGGTCGATCTCGGCGGCACGCGCCACCTGCTGCATCTCGAAGGCCGACTTCGCGAGATCGGAACTGTGGAAGGTCAGGGTGACGATGGGCACGTCGTCGATGCCCTTGGGCTTGATGATCGGCTCCATGACACCCAGGCTGGGGGAGAGCCAGTCACGATGCGAATTGATCGTGTCGTAGAGGCGCACCAGCGCCTGGATCGGGTCCTCGCCGACCTCGTACTGCACCGTGATCACGGCCATGCCGGGGCGTGAGACGGAATAGACGTGCTCGATGCCGGCGATGCGCGACAGCACCTGCTCGGCCGGGCGCGCCACCAGCGCCTCGACATCGCGCGCCGACGCGCCCGGGAAGGGCACGAAGACATTCGCCATGGTGACGTTGATCTGTGGTTCTTCCTCGCGCGGCGTGATCAAGGTCGCGCCGATGCCCAGCAGCAGCGCGATCAATGCGATCAGCGGCGTCAGGGAATTCCTGAGAAAGTATTCCGCGATGCGACCTGAAATGCCCACCATCACCTCTTATTGAAACTACCGAAAAGCGTCGACGCAAAGACGCAGAGGCGGGAGGCTTCGATCCGTGTCGGTCTGGCTGCTCCGTTTCCTTGATTCGCTTCGCTTGGCGTCTTTGCGTCGACTATGTGCTTACTTGTCCTTCAGCTTCATGATGCCCAGCGAGTTGAGCACCATTTTCTCGAAAACATGCTCGCTGGTACCCTTCTTGATCTTGCGCATGTAGAACTTCTCGAAAGCGATCTTGGCCAGATGCACCCATTTGCCCTGGGAGAACCAACTCACGTTGCGCGGCGGAATCTGCGGCAGGGCGACGAAAGCCGCGCCGTTGTCGCCGAAGTCGGCCAGGCACACGGCATTCCAGGTCGCCTTGTGGCTCGGCTCCTTGCCATCCAGCGCTTCGCGGATGTTATGCACCGTGGCGTTGACCATCGACTCGATCATGTAGCCGGTCTTCGGCGCGCCGGTCGGCACCGGAGTAGCTTCCACCGGCGGAATGGCTACGCAGACGCCCACCGAATAGATGTTCTTGAACTTCGGATTGCGCTGGAAGGCGTCGATCAGGATGAAGCCGCGCGGGTTGGTCAGGCCCTCGATGCCGATGACGGCGTCGATGCCCTTGAAGGCCGGCAGCATCATCGAATACTTGAACTCGAGCACATGTTCCTTTTTCGGCGTGCCGTCGTCGTTGTGTTCCGTGACGTACATCTTGCCGGCCTCGACCTTGGTGGTCTTGGCGTTGCAGATCCACTTGATGTGGCGATCGCGCATCACCGACTCCATCAAACCCTTGGAATCGCCCACGCCACCCAGGCCGAGATGACCGATGTAGGGTTCGGCGGTGACGAAGGTCATCGGCACCTTGTCGCGGATCTTGCGCCGGCGCAGGTCGGTATCCATGATCATGGCGAACTCGTAGGCCGGACCGTAGCAGGACGCCATCTGCACCGCGCCCACCACTATGTGGCCGGGATCCTTGACGAATTCCTGCCAGGCCTTCTCGGCCTCGACTGCGTGATCAACGTGGCAGATCGAATGGGTGTGGCCCTGCGGCCCGAGGCCTTCGACTTCCTCGAAAGCCAGTTTGGGGCCGGTGGCGATGACCAGGAAGTCATAGTCGATGTTGCGACCGTCGTCCAGCTCGATCTGGTTCTTGTCCGGATGCACGCGCTTGGCGCCGACAGGAATGAAGTCGATGCCCTTCTTCGCCAGCAGGGGAGCGATCTCGACCTCGATCGCGTCGCGCTTGCGCCAATCGACGGCAACCCAGGGATTCGAGGGCGTAAAGTGGTGCTTCGGATTATTTGAAATCACCGTCAGCTTGTCGCCGGAACGTAGCAGGTCGCGCATTTCATACGCAGCAGGCATGCCGCCTATGCCGGCGCCGAGAATTACGATGTGAGCCATGGTTTCTCCTCCTGGTTGTTCTTGTAAAAAAGGAACCAATTATCGAACCACGTCGCAGACATGGTCATTACTCCCGCGATTGCAGGCATGACTGAAATCTATGGGATCAGTGGGCGGCCAGGGTCTTCAGGTCGATGCCAGTTTTCAGCGGCACCAGACTGACCCGCTCGCCGGAATTGAGGCCGGCCAGCACTTCGAGTTCTCCGCCCGCCATCGACTCACCCAGACGGACCTGGCGCAGGCTCGCGGCGCCCTTGTCGTCCAGCACATAGACCGCAGTCACCTCACCCCGGCGCAGTACCGCCGCGGCCGACACGGTGAGCTTCTTGGCCTGGCCGATGGTGAAATGCCCCCGTGCGTACATGCCGGGTACCACGCCTTCCAGGTTTTCCGGCAGGTAGAGTCGCGCCGTCGCGGTGCGACTGCGCGCGTCCACCGTCGGCAGGATTTCGACCCGCTGCACGTCGATCCACTTTCCGGTTTCGGGGAACTCGACACGGGCACGACCGGCCTTTCTGAGTTCCGCAAGCTTGTATTGGGGCAGGCTGGCAATCACGCGCATGCCCTTGGGGTCGAACAGCGTGATCAGCGGCAGTCCCGGCGTCGCCATCTCGCCAGGCTCGACATGGCGTTGCGCCACCACGCCGGCGATGGGCGCCGTCACCACGCCATGCGATGCGCCGGCCCCCGTGGCGGCGGCCGCACCCTGGGCAGCCTTGAAGGCGGCCGCGGCCTGATCGAGCGCTGCCTGGCTGATGAATTTCTGGGCATGCAGGTTTCTGCTCCGCTCATAGGCGGCACCGGCCTGTGCCAGCGTGGCCCGGGCGCTGGCGTCGGAACCCGCGGCTTCGCGCGCATCGAGACGCATCAGGAGTTCGCCCTGCTTCACGCGCTGTCCGGCATCGACGCGAACCTCGAGCACGCGGCCGGCAATTTGAGCGGCCACCGTGGCCTGGCGCACGGCTTCGACGGTCGCCTCGACCGGGAAACTCAAATCGACATCATGCAATTGCACCACGACACTGTTCGCCACGGCTTCGGCAGCGAAAGACCTGCTCGCCGGCACCAGGCCGGCGAGCGAGGAAACAAGGGCCGTCAGGAGGAGGAGAAGACCCTTGTGGAGGAAACGCGTATTTGGCTGTGTCATCAGAAATATCAGTATATGCTTATATTCAAAAAAATCAAGCGCCGCACCCAGGAGTTTTTGGCAAATGCGCCGTCTTTGGCTCTGCGCCTCGCTTCGCCGGCAACGCTTCGAAGCAAACCGATTTCAACCTAAATTGTTGCGAAATCCGCTTAATATCATGAAGTTGGCGCCTGCCGGAGTGAATTGACACGCATCAAGGACTTTCGATTGGATGTCGGGCATGTTCCGCGCTCACAATAAATCTTATCGATGGATCAATAGCTGAAAGTGGAGGAATGTATGGAGAAAGGCCGTTACATAAGCTTGCGCAAGCTCGGACTGATCGTGGCGCTGACGCTGCCGCTGGGCGTGGCCAGCGCCCAGGATCAAGCAAAACCCGGCGTGACTGACACCGAGATGAAATACCAGGCCGGTGATTCGCCGCTGGGCAAGGTGGAAATGCACCAGAACATCAATCCCAAGGCGCCGCCGATGACCAAGGCCGAGTTCGAACAGGCCAAGGAAATCTACTTCCAGCGCTGCGCCGGCTGCCATGGCGGGCTGCGCAAAGGCGCCACCGGCAAGCCGCTGACCACGGACAAGACCCTGGCCTCGGGCACCGAGTATCTGAAGGTGTTCATCAAGTACGGCTCGCCCGCGGGCATGCCGAACTGGGGCACCTCGGGCGAACTGACCGACCCCCAGGTCGACCTGATGGCGCGCTACGTGCAGCAGGAGCCGCCGACGCCGCCGGAGTGGGGCATGAAGGAAATGCTCGCCTCGCAGAAGGTCAACGTGCCGCCGAGCCAGCGCCCGACCAAGAAGATGAACAACCTGGATCTGGCCAACCTGTTCTCGGTCACCTTGCGCGACGCGGGAGAGATCGCGCTGATCGACGGCGCCAGCAAGAAGATCGTCAAGATCCTCAAGACCGGCTACGCGGTACACATTTCGCGCATGTCCAAGTCGGGTCGCTACCTCTATGTGATCGGCCGCGATGCCCGCATCAACCTGATCGACCTATGGATGCCGGAACCGACCAACGTCGCCGAAATCAAGGTCGGCCTCGAAGCGCGCTCGGTCGAGACTTCCAAGTACAAGGGTTACGAGGACAAGTACGCGATCGCCGGCACCTACTGGCCGCCGCAGTTCGTGATCATGGAAGGCGATACGCTGAAGCCGCTCAAGATCGAATCGACCCGCGGCATGACGGTGGATACCCAGGAATACCATCCGGAACCGCGCGTCGCCGCCATCGTCGGCTCGCATTACAACCCGGAGTTCATCGTCAATGCCAAGGAAACCGGCAAGATCCTGGTGGTCAATTACAAGGATCTCAACAACCTCAAGGTCACCAGTATCAACGCGGCGCGTTTCCTGCACGACGGCGGCTTCGATTCCACCGGCCGCTACTTCATGGTCGCGGCCAACGCCTCGAACAAGATCGCCGTGGTCGATACCAAGGAAGACAAACTGGCCGCGCTGGTCGACGTCGGCAAGATTCCGCACCCGGGTCGCGGCGCCAACTTCGTCCATCCGAAGTTCGGTCCGGTCTGGGCCACCAGCCATCTCGGTGACGAAACGGTGAGCCTGATCGGCACCGATCCGAAGAAGCACAAGGACCAGGCCTGGCGCGTGGTGCAGACGCTCAAGGCGCAGGGCGGCGGTTCGCTGTTCATCAAGACCCATCCGAAGTCGAAGAACCTCTGGATAGATACGCCGCTGAATCCGGAAGCCAAGGTCAGCCAGTCGATCGCCGTGTTCGACATCAACGACCTGGAAAAGGGTTTCGAAGTGCTGCCGATCGGCGACTGGGCCGGGATCAAGGACGACGGCGCGCGTCGCATCGTTCAGCCCGAGTACAACAAGGCTGGCGACGAAGTCTGGTTCTCGGTGTGGAGCGCCAAGGACAAGACCTCGGCGCTGGTGGTGGTCGACGACAAGACGCGCAAGCTGAAGGCCGTGATCAAGGATCCGAAACTGATCACGCCGACCGGCAAGTTCAATGTGCATAACACCCAGCACGACGTGTATTGAGTCGTCGCATCTGCTGCAAACGGAACGGGGGCCACGGCCCCCGTTTTTCATTATGTCTGCGCGGGACGCGGAGACGGTACCCCCTGGTGGGGTATGTCTGCGCGGGACGCGGAGACGGTATCCCCTGGTGGGGTATGTCTGCGCGCGACGCGGAGACGGTATCCCCTGGTGGGAGGCTCACGCGTCGGGCTGAGCCTTCAGCGCATAGTCGGCCATCGCCGCAAGAACGGATTCCGCCTCGCCCACCGGGGCGGCGAGTTCGATGACCAGGCCTGGGTGACGATCCATGGCATTCGCCGCCAGTTGCGGCAGATCCTTCTTCACATGGCTGCCGGCGGCCATGAAAATCGGCACCACGACGATTTCCGTCGCGCCCTGGTCCACCAGGCAGGCGACGCCCTCGTCGAAGCTCGGCCGCATCAGTTCGAGGAAGCCCGGTTCGACCAGAGCCTTCGGGTCGCGCGACTTGATCGCAGCGCGAATGCGATGAAAAGGCTCAGCCCACTCCGGATTGCGGGCGCCATGGCCATACAGCAGGATTGCTTTCACTTTGCTTCCTCAGCCTTCCAGATGTTGCGGCAGCCGGTTTCCCGGACGAACAGCGTCGCGATCCACCCGGCGACAGCCGCCACCGTCAATAGCAGCATGCCGTTGCGCCAGTCGCCGGCGGAGTAGATGCGCACGCCGGCATCCATTCTGCCATCCCAGGTGCGCTCCATGAGCCAGCCGACCATCGGTTGCAGGATCGCCGGGCCGAGGAAAATGCCTACATTGACCACGCTGGTGGCCATGCCCGAGAGCTGCGGCGGATTGACTTCCTTGGCGCTGGCCCAGGACAGCGTGAAGCCGGCCGTGGCGAGCCCCATCATGATGCACAGGCCATAGGTCGCCGCCAGCGGCAGGGCGCCATCGGCGTGCCAGGTCGCCCACAGCCATACGCCCCAGCCGAGCACGTGCAGGCCGGAAACCGCCAGCGCCACCGACTTGCGCCGCCCCACGGCATCCGAGACACGGCCCCACAGGGCAGAGCCGACAGCGAAGCCGAGGAAGTAAATGCTCACATGGTTGGAGGCGACGGCGCGCGACATGGCGTGCATCTGCGTCAGATAGGGCACCGCCCAGAGTCCGGCGAAGGTAAAGAAGGCGCCGGACAGCCCGGTGTTGGCGAAGAAGCCGGGCCAGGTCGCGCGGTTCTTCAGCACCGAGACCAGACCGGCGAGCCAGGCCGTACGGTCGACCTTGCCGGCCGGCGTTTCGATGACCCAGGCGCGGCTGGCGAAGGCCAGCGCGATGGAGAGGATGCCGACCACGACGAACACCTGGCGCCAGCCGGCGGCCTGGGTGGCCCAGGCCAATGGCGCGCCGGCCAGAATCGAACCGAGATTGCCGATCAGCATGCACAGGCCGGTCAGCGTGGCGAAGCGGCGTTCGTCGAAACCGATCGCCAGCAGTTTCAACATGGCGATGAAGGTCACCGAGACGCCGAGGCCGACCAGAGTGCGGCCGACGAAGGCCAGTTCGAAACTCGGTGCCAGTCCGAACAGGATCGCACCGGCACCGGCCACCAGCCCGCCCCACCAGAGGATGCGGCGCGGCCCCAGGGTGTCGGCCAGCACCCCAGTCGGTATCTGCATCAGCGTGTAGACGTAGAAGTAGGTCGCCGCCAGCGTACCGAGCTGCGCACCGCCAATGGCGAAGCTGACCTGCAGGTCGCCGGAGATTGCCGCCGGCGCGACGCGGTGGAAGAAGGACAGCAGGTAGGCGGCAATCGCCACGCCGAGGCCGAGCAGCACGGCCGGCCGGGCGTTGCTTGCGCTCATCGCCAGACTTCGGGGTTCAGCAGATTGGGCGGGCGCTGACCGGAAAGAACGGCGATAAGGTTGTCGGCCGCCGTCATCGCCATCGCCATGCGCGTCGCCCGCGAACTGGAGCCGATGTGCGGCGTCAGTGCGACATTATCGAGTTCGAGGAAACCGGGATTCAACTTCGGTTCGCCCTCGAACACGTCGAGCCCGGCGCCCGCCAGGCGACCCTCGCGCAAGGCCGCTATCAACGCCGCGTCATCGACGATGCCACCGCGCGCGACATTGATCAGGTGCGCCGTGGGCTTCATCAGCGCCAGCTCGGCGGCGCCAATGGTGTGATGGCTTTCCGGCGAATACGGCAGCAGCAACACGAGAAAATCCGCTTCGCGCAGCAGGGTCTGCTTGTCCACCCAGGTCGCGCGGCATTCGGCTTCGCGCTCCGCCGGCAGCGGCGTGCGCTTGTGGTAGATCACCTTCATGTCGAAGCCCAGCGCGCGCCGCGCCACGGTCTGGCCGATGCGCCCCATGCCGAGGATGCCGAGCGTGGCGTGATGCACGTCGCTGCCCAGCCACTGGATGAACTGCCAGCCTTTCCATTCGCCGTTGCGCAGCCAGCGCTCCGCCGCCGGCAAGCGCCGCGCCGTCGCCATCAGCAGCGCCCAGGCGAGATCCGCCGTGGTGTCGTCGAGCACCCCCGGGGTGTTGGTGGCCATGACGCCGGCCCGGGTGCAGGCGGCGAGGTCGATGTTGTTGTAGCCGACGGCGAAATTGCAGATGGCCTTGAGCGAGGGCGCCGCGGCGATGACCTCGGCCGTCACCGGGTCGGTCGCCGCAGTCAGGGCACCGGCCTTGTCGGCCAGGCGCGCCTTGAGACCTTCGACACCGAGCACCGCATCGGCCTGGTTGTCATCGACCTCGAAGTGCTGGCGCAGGCGCTCCAGCACTTCGGGAAAGACTTCGCGCGCAACGAGAATTTTCGGCTTCATGATCCTTCCCGCTCAATTGCCATAGAGGACATTGGGCAGCCACATGCCGATCTCGGGGAAGATGTAGAGCAGCGCCAGGGCGAAGACCTGGATGACCATGAAGGGCATCATGCCGGCGAAGATCTGGTTCAGCGTCACGTGCGGCGGCGATACCCCCTTCAGATAGAAGGCCGCCATCGCCACCGGCGGCGAGAGGAAGGCCGTCTGCAGGTTGAGCGCCACCAGCAGGCCGAAGAACAGCGGGTCGACGTTGAAGTGCGGCAACAGGGGAATGAAAATCGGCATGAAGATGACGATGATCTCGGTCCATTCCAGCGGCCAACCGAGGATGAAAATGATGAACTGGGACAACAGCATGAACTGCAGGGGTGTCATGTTGAGCGACAGCACCCATTGCTCGACCAGATTCTGCCCGCCCAGCAGCGCGAAGGCCGCCGAAAAGATCGAGGAACCGACGAACAGCCAGCAGACCATGGCCGAGGTCTTGGCGGTGAGGAACACCGACTCCTTGACCACACCGAAATTGAGCTGCTTGTAGGCCGCGGCGAGGATGAAGCCGCCCGCCGAGCCGAGAGCGGCCGCCTCTGTCGGCGTCGCGAAGCCGAACACGATGCTGCCCAGCACGGCGAGGATCATCAGCGCCAGCGGGAAGAAAGATCCCAGCAGCATCTTGAACACTTCGAGCCGGACAAAGGTAAAGATGGCATAGAAGCCCAGCGCACTGGTGACGCTGACGCCGAGCACGATC
>JAUYSD010000195.1 GCA_030696505.1 Sulfuritalea sp.
CGGACGTGACGGCAAGGTTGCCGCTCAACTCGATCGGGTTGTTGGTCCAGTACCCGTTGCCGCTGCTGCCGAGCGTCACGCTGGGCGAATTCGGGTAGGCGATGGCGACATCGCGCAAGCCGCCGGCCGCCAGCGGCAGGACGATGGTGGCGGCGCCGTTGTAGGTGCTGACCACGCTGACGTCGCGTCCGGAGACGACGGTCACGTCGCGCAGGCTGTTGGTGGTGTTGTTGAGCAGGATGTCGCCGGTGCCGGCAGCGGCGGTCAGATATGTCGTACCGGCGGTGGAGATCGCGCCGCCAGATTGGATGATGCTTTCCGTTGCACCCAGAGTGATGGCGCCGGCCAGCTTGTTGGTGACGGGCTGGGTCAGCGTAAGCGTCCCGTCCGTCGTCACAACAATGTCATCGCCCGGCGTGGCGCTGCCTGTAATCATGGTGATGCCGTCGGTCGGTGTAGTCGTGTAGATCAATACCGAGCCGATTTCCAGCGCACCGGTATTCGCCACCGAAAAGACGCCCGTGTTGGAAATCGTACCCGCCAGCTTCGGCGTCTGGATTTCGATCGGGTCCGCAAGGGTCCCGACGCCGGTTCCGCCCTGCAGGACCACGCCGCCGGTAATTGTGTTGGCATCGCGGCTGATGATGTTCATCGCCGTACCGTTGGTATCGGTGATAGCGCCAGACGTAGTGAAGCGCACGCGGCCGAACACGTCGATGAACCCGAGCTTTATGCCGCCGGCCGTTCCTTGCTGAAGGAACAGGCCTTGGGAGTCCTCTGTGCCGGCCTTTCCGGTGATCACGGCGCTGCTGATCGTGAGGCCGTCCCCGCGCGTGTCGTTTTCGTCCAGCAGAGCGGCATGGTTGCCGCTGGTATTCAGATCGAGTTCGGAGGCGTCGATGGAAACAAAATTGGGACCGTTGCCCATCCAGCCGATGTCGGCCGTGGCGCGCAGGGTGAGTTTTCCGGCCTTGATATGCGGGCGCGCGGCAGTGCCGCTGATATTGTCGATGGATCCGTAAATGGTGCCTACGCCGAACGTGTTGTCGCCCGCCTGGACCAGTACATCGCCCCACTGCGCGTTGCCGTCGGCGTTGCTATGGATTTCGTCGACCTTAATCCTGCTTGGAGCGTACAAGTTGATGTTTCCGTCATCACTTCTCACGGTCGAAGGTGAAAGCTGCCAGATGTAGCCGGAGGATTGGCCGGCGCGGACTGCGCCGTTGTTGTAGTCACGGCCGGCATAAATGTTGATCACGCCCGTAGAGGCGGTAGATACGTTTACGCCGGTACCCGATATCTGGACGCAATAGCCGGCGTACAAGTCGATGCCGCCGGTTCCGCCGCTTGCGGTCACACTGGCATTGATCTCCAGATACGCAGCGGAGTTGACGCCTTGCGCCGCCAGCAGAATATTGCCGCCGGCGGTGGACGACAGGTTCTTGGCAACCGAGACCGGCCCGGTGCCCAGAAGGGTGATGTTGCCGGTCGCCGTGACGCCGTCGGTGCTGTTCACCGTGTCAACGTCGAAGCCGTTGCTTTCGCTGAAGTTGACCGTACCGGTGTTGCCGGCCAGAGTGGTGACGGCATTGCCGCCGTGCGTCAGTTGGTAATTGCCGCCGGTGCCGAGGAGTTCAAGGCCGGCGACGCTGATGGCGGCGCTTTGCGAGACATTGCCGCCGGTATTCAGGGTCAGGTTCCGGCCCGCGCCGCTGATCGCGCCATTGATCGCAATCGCACCTGTACCGGCGGCGAGGATCGCGTTGCTCGTCATGGCGGCCGTCCCGCCCCAGGTCTGTGCCGCATCGACGGTGGTGACGTTGCCGTCCAGGGTGTAGCTCGCGCCCGAGAGCGTCTGGAAAGCGAAGCCGCTCGACAGCGAGAGGTTGCTGCCCGAGACGCTGTAAGGAATGTCCGTCGATGCAAGCGCGCCCTTCGCGGTGCCCAGGGAACTATTGGAAACACCGCCGCCCGCGACCGTCAGCGTGTTCTGTGCAATTGCCATTCCGATCGCGTGGCCGCCCGCGGAGCCGTAGGCGGCAGCGCCTTTGTAGGCATCCCCGGCGACAAAAGTCACCAGCGTATTGCCGTTCGGCACGCTGTTGCCGGGCAAGGCGAAGTAATAAAAGCCATTTGCACCCGTGAATGTTTTCGCCAAATCGATGCCGTTGGTGACGGCTTGAATGGTCTTGCCGGCCGCAGTACCCGTCGCCAGGCCGGAGACCACTTGCGGCGTTTCCGCAAATTGCCACTTCAGGTAGGGGTAGGTGATTCCGGGCACGATGTTCCAGACGTTGGTGAAATCGAAGCCGGTCAGGCTTGCTGGTTGCATCATCTGGGCGGTGCTCAGGCCGGTACCGGCAAGGCTGGAACTTCTGCCGGATGTGTCCATGTCCCAGTAACTGTTGGTGACGCTGTTGCCGCCAGAGCTGCTTTCACCGAGCAGGCCGCCGATGAGCCACCAGGTATTCGCAGGGGCTACAAATCCCGTGCTGTAGGAATTGCTGATGCTGCCGCCGCCCGCCACATGTCCGGCCAGGCCGCCCAGCGCACAGCATCCGCCGGTGACGCTGCCCGTGGCGTAGCTGTTGCTGATGCTTCCGTTGTTTTGCCCCACCAGGCCACCCGACCGGCTCTCACCCAGGGTCACGTTGCCGGTAGCGAAACTTGCGGTGATGCTGCCGACGTTGTATCCCACCAGTCCGCCGACGAAGCTGCGAGCGCCATGCACATCGGCACCCGCGTAACTGTTGCTTATCGTGCCGTGGTTTTCTCCAGCCAGGGCGCCGACCGCTGCATTCGAGGCCCACGTACTGCCGCTGACGCTGCCGCCGACGAGCCCCACATCGCGGACGATGCCGCCGCTCCCTATCTTTCCGAACAACCCGGTCGGCTCGGCCAAAGCGAGGTTGATATAGAGGCCGGTGAGCGTATGTCTCAGGCCGTCGAAGATTCCGGTGAAGTTCGTGGAGCTGTTGCCTATCGGCATGAAACCGGTAGCGCTCCACATGCCGGGGTATTTGCCGTTCACGGCGGCAAGCGCCTGGCCGAGGTCGATGTCGCCCGCGAGGGTGTAGCTTGCACCGAGATTCGTTGCCATCAACTGCAACTGGTGCGCATTGTTGATGGTGGTGCTGTATTCGCTGCGCAGGAAGGGGCGGGTGTTGCCGTTCGCCATCCACCATGTGTTCGTGAAATCCCAGCCGTAGGTCGTCTGGGTCAACAGTTCCGCGCTTGTCTTGCCTGTGCCTCCGGCGCTAGATCCCCTGCCGGAGGTCTCGGTGTCCCAGTAGGAAGTGTAGACGCCGCCGCCGCCGGTATAGCCGATCAGGCCGCCCACATCTGTTCCGCTGGCAGTCACGCTGCCGCTGCTGAAGGAATTTGTGACATCGCCCTGGCTGTTTGCGCCGCCCAGACCGCCGACATAAGAATAGCCGCTGACACTTCCGGTGCTATAGGAATTTGTGATGTCGCCGTAGTAGATTTCACCCGCCAGCCCGCCGATGTAGTAGCTGCTGCCGTTGCCCGTCACGCTGCCGGAGTTGTAGGATTTGACGATCGTTCCGTAGTAGTTGTTGTTTCCCACCAAGCCACCGACCGACTGCGTGCCGCTCACAGCACCCGTGTTGTAGGTATTGCTGACGGCGCCATTGTTCAGGCCTGCCAGGGCGCCGACGAAGTTATGCCCGGCGACGCTGCCACCCTCGAGTCCTACATTCCGCACTGCGCTGCCCGAGTCGGTATAGCCGAACAGGCCCACGTAGTCGCTGGCGGAACGGTTGATGACGAGATTGCTGATGGTGTGATTCAACCCGTCAAGAGTGCCGGTGAATTTGGTTGCATTGCTGCCGACGGGTACAAAGCCCGAACTGCCCCACATGCCGGCGTACTTGCCGTTCACTGCGGCAAGCGCCGGACCGAGGTCGATATTGCCCGACAGCGTGTAGTTCGCACCGAGGTTGATTGCCATCAGCTGCAACTGGTGCGCATTGTTGATGGTGGTGCTGTATTCGCTGCGCAGGAAGGGGCGGGTGTTGCTCTCGCTCAGCCACCAGTTGTTGGTGAAATCAAACCCCGAGAATGTTGCCTGCTGCCTCATCTCCGCGCTGGTCTTGCCGGTGCCGCCGCCAGCGCTCGTTGCCTTGCCGGAGGTCTCGGTATCCCAGTAGGAATTGGTGACGGTGCCGGCGCCGGCATACCCCACCAGCCCGCCGGCAAAGCTGCTGCCGGTTACGCTGCCGGTGCTGTAGGAACTGCTGATGGGGCCGTCGGTGCCTCCCACCAGCCCGCCGAGATAGTTCACACCGCCGCCCACTGCGCCGGTGCTGTAGGAATTGCTGATGGTGCTGGTCGCGTAGTTGTAGCCCACCAGCCCGCCGGTATAGTTGCCCGTACCGGTCACGGTACCGGTAGCGTAGGAACTGGTAGTCGAGCCGACGTCGACAGTCGATCCCTGAATTCCCACCAGACCGCCGACATTGCTGCCGGTTACGTTGGCCGTGCTATAGGAATTCGCGATGGTTTTGTAGTTTCGTCCCGCCAGTCCGCCGACGCCATAGTCGGTGCTGGACACGGTGCCGGTGGTGTAGGCATTGCTGATGGCGCTCCAATTGGAGCCCGCCAGACCGCCGACGGCATATCTACCAATGATATTGACATTCAACAGCCCCAGGTTCCTGAGGATGCTGCCTGTGCCGGTTTGGGCGAAGAGTCCGACGTAGTCCGTCGTGCTGCGCTTGATGGTCAGGCCGGTGACGGTATGGCCGAAGCCCTCAAGAATGCCCGTGAAGTTGCCCACCGGTGCGAAGCCGGCGCCGCTGTTCCAGCCGGAGGTAGCCGACGCGTCGATGTCGGCGCCGAGCGCATAGACGCCGCTCAATGTGCCGCTCATGCCCTGCAGATCGGTACTCGTCGTGCTGCCTTGAGCTCCCAGGCTGGTGATCACGGTGAAGTTGACCGGGCTCCCATCCGAGCCCAGCCTGGCGCTGAAGTTGAGTCCGGCCGGCAGGCTGACTTTGGCGCCGGTAGCGAGTTTGTAGCCGCTGCTATTGCCCGCTGCCAGCGCGCCCTGCCCGTAGTCGAGGGCAAGCTGCGCAGTACCGGAACCGTTCAGGTCGGCGTTGATGTTGATGTTGCGGTGGGCGGCGAGGGTAAGTTTGTTTACGTTCCAGGTGACTGCATCATTGACGAAAATATCGCCGTTGCCGGCGCCGGTAGCCAGCGTCTGGATCAGGATCGGTCCGCCGCCGAGGTTGGTCGACAATGTGCTGTTCGACATGTAGCTGCTGCCATCGCCGGGATCGATCGCAGCAATGGTGTAGTCGGTCGGGTCTATCAGCCAGAGGCCGGATTGGCCTGCCGGGGCAAGGGTCGTGACACGTGCGCTGTCGGCAACTCTCACCAGGCTGGCGGACGTCTCGATAAATCCGCCATATCCGGCCTGCCGGCCGCCCTTGCTGCTGATTGCGCCGTCGATGGCGGCTGTGTCGCCGGCCTTGACTGAAATGCTGCCGCCATTGCCTGCCTGGCCTGCATCCGCTCTGATCTGCGAACTGGCATCGAGGGAGAGGGTCTTCGTCGCGCGCAGAAAAATCCGGCCGCCTTCTCGTACCACGCTGCTGGCATTGAGTTGGCCGCTGTTCCTGACGATGACACCGGCGATACCGATGCGTCCCGCTTCGGCAGTGATCTGCCCGAGATTGGTCGCGTCGCCTTCAGCGCCGGTGATGTCGACCTTGACCCCCGGGGTGGCGCTGTCGATCAGGCTGACCGTGGCGCCGGCAGCCAGAATGGTCTCGCCCTTCGGCGTGGTGATGATGCCTTCGTTGCTGACGTTGTTGCCGATCAGATAAACGCTGCCGCCCGCCGGGGTGCGGATTTCCCCCTGGTTGAT
>JAUYSD010000232.1 GCA_030696505.1 Sulfuritalea sp.
GACATCGTAGACGCTATTGTCGATGCAGCCTTCCGCAGGACGTCGACGAATCCCAAGCAGCTATCGATGCTTGCGCGGGAAGATGGTGCATGCATGGCGACTGCGGCAACGATTTCCCCTCTACGGCCGAACACGGGCACCGCTATAGCAACAGAATTGTCGAACAACTCGGAGTCGTGGGTGCCAACTCCGGTCTTGCGCACTTTGTCGAGCTCAAGCTGGAGCGTTTCAAAACTTGTGATGGTCTTGGATGTGAAGCGCTCATAGGGCTCGCCGCCTAAGGTGCGTTTCACATCCCCAACGCTCATCTGGCTTAGGAACAGTTTGCCGCTCGCGGTGCAGTGAAGAGGTACTCGGGTTCCCGGTTCCAGATGCAACCGGAGTGGATGGCTGGTTTCGACTCGGTCGATGTAGAGGACTTGGTTTCCTTCAAGTAGGGTCAAGTTGCAGCACTCGCCGCATTTCGTTACGGCGTCTTCCAACGCTCGATGCCATTGCACTCGTAAAGTGTTGCTACGCCACATGTCGACGCCAAAGGAGATCAGTCGAGGTCCCGCCATATAGCGCTTGCCGGCAGGCTCCCGAAGCAGCAGATCGGCTTCCCTTAGCAAATTGACGATCCGAAACACAGTTGGCTTGGGTAGTTTCAGCGCGGATGTGAGTTCGTCGAGCGACATTGGCCCCGATGCATTGACGATCGTTTCCAGCATCGAGAACGCGCGCAAAGCGATGGATTCGGTAGCATCAGATTTGGTGGACTGTGGCATCTTTAGTATTCCTAGAAGGTAGCCGTGACAAGAACTCGGAGTCTAAGGAGCAAGCAGAGCAAAACTAGTTGCACGATGAACTCAAGCAAACAACACACCCAGCGACACCATGAACATGAACGCCATCGTAAGCTGACGGAACCGCTGGTCTGAAAAACGCATGAAAATTTTGGAGCCCGCGATCACGCCTACGGCGAACGGGCAGGCAAGAAGCGCAGCCTGTTTTAGTGTCGCCAAGGTGAGCAGCCCAGCAGCCATCAGCATTAAAAGACCAGCGCCAGATATGACCATTACGTAGAGCGTTAAGTTGGCTCGCGTTACCGGCAAGGGATCCGGGCCCGACAGCAAATAGAGAATTACGGGCGGTGCGCCGATACCCGTCGCGCCCAGCATGACGCCGCTGAGCGCACCGAGGCCGGCAGAAGTCGTCAAGCGTGGTTTGCCTTTGAAGCGCCGTCCTGACAGCAAGGCTAGTGAGAACACGATTACCGTCGCCGCGATGAGTCGCCTCAAGGTCAAGGGGGCGGCCATATTCAGGAGCAGGCCACCCGCCGGTACCGTCAATACCGAGGCCACGCAGATCGGAAAAAGGACGCGCCAGCGCACCAATGCGAGTGCCGCAGGAAGCATAGGGGCCGCGGCGAAGGTCTCCAACAGCACCGTCACCGGCACGGCAGCATGTGCGCCCATCAGCAGAGCAAGCGGCGGCGCCATCACCATTGAAGCGCCAAAGCCGGTGGTGCCACGCACGAGACCGCCTATAAGCGCGACCAGCAGCGTCCAGATAAGCAGATTGTCCATTTTGTCGAGCTGCGCGGATCACTCCACCGCTCCCACTTCTTCGTTAATGAGTTCCCGCAGGTGATGCCGCAAAGCAATGAAGTTGGGATCGTCTTCGTTGCGCGGGCGCGGCAGGTCCACCATCAATATCTCCTTGATTCGGCCAGGGCGGCTCGAAAGGACGATGATGCGGTCGGAAAGGAGTATTGCCTCCTCGATGCTGTGGGTCACCAGGACCATCGTCTTACGAACGTCTGCGTCGGCCTGCGCCAGTAGCCGTCCCATTTCCTGTTGCATGATCGCGCGGTTCTGTGCGTCCAGAGCAGCAAAAGGCTCGTCCATCAACAGAACTTCGGGGTCGACAGACAGCGCCCGTGCAATGGAAACGCGTTGCTTCATTCCACCCGATAACTGGTGCGGATAACGCTTTTCGAATCCGGCGAGACCGACCAGGCGGATTTGCTTGTCGATCACCGATTGGCGCTTTTCCTTTGGTATTTGCTTCATTTCGAGGCCGAAAGAAATATTCTGTTCCACTGTGAGCCATGGAAACAGTGCGTAGTCCTGGAATACCATTGCACGCGACCAGGAGGGGCGTCCCACAGTTTCCCCGTGCACCGTTATGTTACCGGCCGTTGGCTGCTCAAATCCAGCCAACATGTTCAGTAGAGTTGTCTTGCCACAACCGCTATGACCAATGATCGAGCAGAACTCCTTGTCGGCGATATTTACGCTGATATCATCGAGGGCCAACACCGGCGCGTCTTTCGGACTGTGCCCAGGGTATATCTTGGTCACATTCCTTATATTGACTTCGCTCATTGCATACTCCTTGATTAGTGATGCAACGACCGCGACCACGGCAACATGCGGTGGCTAAGTTCGCGGATCAACAGGTCCAATACCAGGCCGACCAGGCCGATCGTGATCATTCCAACGATAACGATATCGGTTCGCAGTAGCGTGCGCGCATCGTTAATCATAAAACCAAGGCCTGAACTGGCGCCGACGAGTTCGGCGGCGACGAGTGCCATCCAGCCGACTCCCAGACCGATCCGTATGCCGGTAACAATCTGAGGTAACGCTGCGTGAAGGACTACCCGGCGCAACACTGCGCCTTCCCCCGCACCGAGGCAACGTGCGGCTCGCACCAGATTCAACTCCACTCCCTTTACGCCTGTAATCGTATTCAGGAGAATGGGAAAGAAGATCCCTAGAAAGATGATGAACTGATTCTGCATGTCGCCTATGCCGAACCACAGTATCGACAGCGGAATCCACGCCAGCGGAGGAATTGGCCGCAGGATTTCGACTAGAGAATCGAGTTGCTCGTGGACCGACTTCCACCAACCCATGGCAATGCCCAAGGGAATCGCCGTCAACGCCCAGGAAAAGGCGACAAACTCCCGGCTCAGCGAATCAAAAAGATGGCGAAACAATTCGCCCGTTGCCACCAAATCCCATGCCGCGATTGCGACGACCGTGGGCGCTGGCAGCAGCATTCTGGTGGTTTCGTCAAGCACCCACATGTTGACTAATTGCCAAGCAGCAAGCAGCAGCACAGGAAGGGACAGTCGCTTTATGCGCGCCAGCAAGACTGCGCCGGCGGCGGGTGGTAAAGGTAGCGTAACTGTCGAACAAGACCTACCGGCGGGCCGAGGCGAGATATCGATAGATGATTCTCCCGAATTCGCGAGCTCGCGCACCATCGTATCAAGTTGATTCATATATTCCCCTCAATTGTTATGACTGCGTTCCGCAGGATCCCCACTAAGGCCGACGTGGATCGGCCTTAGTGAACCAGCGATCAGGGTTGGTGAGTTCGCCCACCGAAGGTCCAGGGCATCGTCAAGTCTCCCATTCCTGGAAATGGTTGAGGATCTTTGGAATTCAGGACGTTTAAGTAATCTGGGTACGGTGGCTGATCGGGCTTTCCAGTCCAGCCGGGGGCCAGGAACGGAGGTTCCTTGGGAATCGCCCAACCCAACTTACCGAAGGTCTTGCGCATGAATCGATCGTCGACCGCGGCAGTAAAATCTGCCGCCCCGAGCGGTCGGGTGATGCGATTGGCCGCAAAGAGCCACTTGAATATTGGTTCGTTGACCTTACCGTAAAATTCACCATGTGGAAAAATGTGGGTCGGCTTGTATAGGTTGTTGTAGGCCTTCACCTGCTGCAGCAATATCTCTTTCGAGTAGTTCTTCAGATTCGGATCCTCGACCATCAACGCGACGGCTTTCTCCGGATTGAGGCGCGTCCACAGCGTGGCCTCGGCAAAGGCATCAGAGAAGGCCTGAACCACATCGGGCACGTTATCAATCAGTTCGTTGCGCAGGTAAAACTGGCCTTCATATATGTTGTAGGGAAAGATGCTGTCGACGATACGGCCGTTTTTGCGCTCCTCGACCATCATTGTCGGACTCGGATCCCATGACACGACTCCCGTGATACCGCGCGGCATGCTCATTTGCTCACCCGGCGGCATGTTCTTCAGGATCACGTCCTCACCAATCTTAATCCCGTTGATTTGCGCGCTCATCTGGAAATAGAACTCGGCCGACGACCCGGTTACCAGTCCGATCGTCGCCGGAGGCTTCTGGCCTTTGAGGTCTTTAATGGATTTTATTGGCGAGTCTTTGGGCACCACCAATGCGTGCAAAAGGTTGGGGCTCACGATCGCGATTGCCTTTACGGGAATATTCCGATCCACCAACGTGGTAAAAGGAAAGTTACCGCCGTTGCCGACT
Organism: Sulfuritalea sp.; assembly: GCA_030696505.1. Classification (GTDB taxonomy): domain Bacteria; phylum Pseudomonadota; class Gammaproteobacteria; order Burkholderiales; family Rhodocyclaceae; genus Sulfuritalea. The sequence goes on from JAUYSD010000232.1 coordinate 4,295, forward strand.
TGATAGCGTCCGGAAATCAGGACTTCGTTTATCGCCGGCCCCGAGGCGAAAGCCGTCCACTTGGCGTCGACACCACGCTGCGCCAGGAGTCCCATACGGTTCATCACGATGTTTACCGTGTTCTGTCCCGACCACGGTGCCTGGAAGGCGACCTGGATGGGCCACCAACCCTTGTTTTTCAACCACTTCACCGATTCGTCCGACACCTTCTCGTACGGCGTCGGCCAACCCCACTCGGTTGCGCCTCCCGCAGCCTGAGCGCCCGTCACGCCCAGCAGCATGGCTGCAGCTACCGTCGCAATGAGCTGGCGGCGCATCGGACTAAGAAGTACCGAACGTCTCATGCTTTCTCCTTTGTTCATGCTGTCTCCTTCGTTGTTAGTGAGAAAAGTTGTCATTGCCCTATCTCGAAGTCAATCTCAATGCATGCGCACTGGCGGGCGTAGCCTGTTTAGGACGTCAGTGTGATTTCGGTATCGCCATACTTAACCCTCGCCTGGTGCACATCAGTGCGCGACTCGATAAACCGCATCAGTTCTATCAACGGAGTCGTGCTGAATCGGTACGGCGCTGGTGCGACCATCAGGGGCTCGATCAGGCTGCGGTCATAGAAGGCCGCCAGCAGAAGATCCTCATCAGAGGTCGACTTACCGAACTCTCGGCGCAGCTTGGGTAGAGCCGGCTCCAGATCGGCTGCCGCGCGAGTTGCCGAGAAGCCATTGCCATGGACCCCGGCCTTTGACAAGAACTCTTCCGAGGGCGGAGCTGCCAGCCGGCCATAACAGCCCATCGCGTACTTGCGCACCTCGTCTGGAACGGTCTTGTATCGTTCACCCTGGACGACATTTAGTACTGACTGCGTGATGATGTACTGTGCGAATGGACTAACCAGAATTGGATAGCCAAGGTCCTTGCGAACGCGCGTGGCCTCTTCGAGAATCTCGGGCAAGCGATGTTCCATGCGCATGGCGGCAAGCTGTGAGCGCAGGTTGGAGATCATTCCGCCCGGCACCTGGTGTTCGTACAGTGCCGAGTCATAAGCCTGTACCTCGCCGCGCGGCCGGCCTTCGCGCTCGGCGAGTATGCCAAAATATCCACTTACGTCGGCTAACGCCTGTCGATCGATACCTGTCGTGAAACCCATGGCACGCGCTTGATCGTCGATCTCTTCCGTTGCAGGATGTGAAGCTCCGTTCGCCAGGGGCTCCGACGCGGTATGACCGTAACGAAAGCCATTCAGCATAGCCACTTCATGTACCTGCGTTGCCAAACCGGACTGGCAGTGCATGTGCAACTGCAGGGGAATGCCATCCGCTGCGGCGACCACTGCCGGAAACAGCGTTTTCGCGCGCTCTGGCGTGAGCAAGCCGGTAGGGTCCTTTACCGATATGAAATCGGACCTCAACGCTACCAGTTCACGGGTGCGTTCGACGTAGTAGGTATCCGTGTGCACCGGCGACAATGTGTAAACCATCATTGCGTTCACCAGCATTCCAGCCTCGTGGGCCGAACGGACTGATGACTCGATGTTGCGATTGTCGTTGAGCGCATCGTATACAGTGAGTACCTTTAGGCCCCGACGGGCCAGCACCTTCGAATTGAGCTCGATGATGTCGTCAGGAAACAGTTCGAATGTATAGAGGCTCTGACCGCGGGTGAGTCCGTCGCAAGGTGTGCGCAAACGGTCACAAAGTATACCGACCCGCTCCCACGGATTTTCTTGCAGGTAACGCACTTGTACGTCGAACACGGCGCCACCGAGAATGTTGATGTACTCATAGCCGACATCGTCGATCCGCGAAAGAATAGGCGTCATTGACGAAGTCGTCATGCGAGTCGACCACAGGCATTGGTGTGCGTCGCGCAACGTGACGTCGACCAGACCGTAGCGTCGGTCATCGTTAGCGGTGTATCGCGAAGGGTTGGCCTTCATCAAGCGGACTCCTGAATGAACTGTTCGACGAAACGGGTGTGCACCGCGCCCTCGCGGAAGGTGTCGCTGGCAAGTAATTGCGCGAGAAACGGCGCCGTGGTCTTGACGCCTTCAACGCGCAACTCTGCCAGCGCACGCTGCATGCGAGCCAGCGCCTCGTCGCGATCATTGCCCCAGCATATGAGCTTCGCAATCAGAGAGTCGTAGTTGGGCGGAACTGAGTATCCAGGATATACGTGCGAATCGATGCGCACGCCTGGGCCGCCGGGAAAACGCAGTTCACCCAGCCGGCCAGGACTGGGTGCGAAGCCATTCTCGGGATCTTCGGCGTTGATGCGACATTCGATCGCGTGGCCGCGAATACGTATATCGTCCTGCCTTAAGGTGAGGCGCTCTCCCCGGGCAATGCGGATCTGCTCCTTGACTATGTCTACGCCAGTCACGCATTCGGTAACCGGGTGCTCAACCTGCACACGCGTGTTCATCTCCATAAAATAGAAGCGTTTACTGACTGGATCGACAATGCACTCGATTGTGCCTGCGCTTCGGTAGCCGACGTGCCGGCACAGTCTCACCGCGGCCTCTCCCATCTCGGAGCGCATCGCCGTCGACAACCCGGGCGATGGGCTTTCCTCGACCAGCTTCTGATTGCGCCGTTGAGATGAGCAGTCGCGCTCGCCAAGGTGCAAGACGTTGTCTCCATCCGATAGGATCTGAATCTCAACATGTCGGATGTTGATAAGGTACTTTTCTACGTACATAGTGCCGTCGCCAAAGGCTGCTTTCGCTTCCCGGGAGGCGGCCTCAAAATGCTCGGCGAGGCTGGCTCCCTGTTCGACGATACGCATGCCGCGCCCTCCCCCTCCGGCAACCGCCTTCAGAATGACCGGATAGCCTATCGTCCCGGCGACGGCCAGCGCGGCATCGGCCGTCGCCACAGTGCCCGATGAGCCGGGCGTTATCGGCATGCCGGCAGCCAGCGCCATTGCGCGGGCTGACGCCTTGTCCCCCATCATGGCGATCACGTCGCCCGGCGGGCCAATGAAGATGAGACCTTTTTGTTCGCAAAGGCGCGCAAACGATGCGTTCTCCGACAAAAAGCCGTAGCCGGGATGGATGGCATCGGCGTTAAACGCTTTGGCGGCTTCCACCACAATGTCGGCGCGCAGATAACTCTCGCTGGACCGCGCCGTACCAATACATACGGCATAATCGGCGAGTTGCACTGCCATGGTCTGTCGATCTGCTTCGGAATAGACCTGCACAACCTCGATGCCAAGTTCGCGGCAGGCCCGCTGGATACGCACTGCAATTTCGCCACGATTGGCAATAAGCACCCTGCGGATGTGACGCGGTGGGAACTTCATAGACGGATCCTTACCGGTCAGAGATGACAAAAAGTTCCTGGCCGTGCTCGACCAATTCGGCATCGGCAACCAATATTTCGGTAACAACTCCGTGGCACTCCGCCTTGATGGCACTCATGAGTTTCATTACTTCGACGATGCAGATCTGGTCGCCCGGAGATACCGACTGGCCCACGGTGACAAACGGCGCGGCCCCCGGCTCGGGCGCGTGATATACGGTTCCGACCATCGGCGACCTAACCACCACTGAGCCCTGGCGCAATGACGCTGGCGATACTTCGGTTGATGCGGGCTTGAAAGACTCCGTTTCTTTGTCGTCAAGGTCGCCGCCAACCGGCAGCGCGGACGGTGCCGCCGGGACGGACCGATTCGTCGATACCGTCGTCAGCGGTGATCCGCTTTTGCGTCGCAGTTCGACTTCGAGGTTTCCCGTGCGCAAGCGAACTTCGTTGAAGTTTGACGATGACTTTACTAATTCGACGAGTTCCAGCACATCCTGAAAATCGATCTGTCCTTTGCTCACGTGATTAATCCTTTTCGAATAGGGTCAGCGAATACGGCTCATATTTCGATAGCAGAAATATTTGATATCTGTTTGTGGAATATTTACACAGATATCAGGAGCATGCAATAGAATAATGAAATATTTATGTACATAAATCGAAATATGGTGGCGGCGCCGCAGCTTCCGTAGTCCAACGATAAAGGAGTAGATATGAGCAAACCTGTCATCATTACCGTGGCGATCACCGGCGCACTGCCGCGAAAGAAAGACACGCCGGCGGTGCCAGTGACACCATCTGAGCAGATCGAATCGACCCACGAGGCTTTCGAAGCCGGGGCAACTCTGGTTCACATCCACGTACGCGATTGCGATGAAAACCCGAGCTCCGATCCGGCCCTTTTTGCGGAAGTTCAGGAAGGAGTACGAAAATACTGCCCGGGAATGATCGTTCAGTTCTCGACCGGCGGCCGCGGACGCGACCAAGCTGCGCGTGCGTCGATGCTATACCTGCGTCCAGATATGGCATCCCTTGCGACGGGCTCCGTCAATTTTCCCAAGGGCATATACGAGAATCCACCTGACTTTGTCGAAAGCCTTGCGAATACCATGCTCGAGTTCGAGATCAAGCCTGAAATCGAGGTATTCGACCTGTCCATGCTGTACAACGCTGCAAATCTCGCGAAGAAGGGATTACTCAAGGGGCCGCTACATGTGCAGTTCGTACTTGGCATCGTCAATGCGCTGCCGGCGCGCCGAAGCGTTTTTGACTTCCTGCGCTCCGAACTGGCAGAAGTGCTTCCCGACGCGACCTGGGTAGCAGCGGGCACCGGACGTCATCAATGGGAAATAAATAGGTGGTGCCTTGAAGCCGGCGGCCATATCCGCACGGGCTTAGAGGACAACATCAAGTTTTCCCCAGAACGCCTGGCAACCAGTAATGCGGAACTGGTTCGAAAGGTTGTAGATGTCTGCCAGGAATACGGTCGTCGCCCCGCTACAACTGCCGAGGCCAGAGCCATACTGAAACTGCCTGCTGTATTAGTACAAATGCCGAAACCGTGATGAGCGAGATTCCGGTGGATCCCATATCGACACTTATGGCGCGTGCACGCGCCGCCCAGCATGTAGCCAACGGCTACGACCAACTGCGTATTGATGATCTCGTTGCCGCGGTGGGATGGGCCATCATAGAACCGGCGCGTAACAGGGAATTGGCCGAGCTGGCGGTAGCGGATACCGGCATCGGCGATGTCGACGACAAGGTGCGCAAGAATGGCCGCAAAACGCTCGGGCTGCTGCGCGATCTCTCAGGAGCGAAATCCGTCGGTGTGATCGCCGAGGATTCCGTCCGCGGCATCATCGAAATAGCCCGTCCGGTAGGCGTGGTCTGCGCCATTACGCCATCCACGAACCCGGGGGCGACCCCTGCCAACAAGATCATCAACGCAGTCAAGGGGCGTAATGCCGTGATTGTCGCTCCGTCACCGAAGGGCTGGCGCACGGCCGATCGCTTGATCGGCTTCATCCACGCGCAGTTTGATCGCATCGGCGCCCCGCACGATCTCGTTCAGCTGCTGCCGACGCCAGTGAGCAAGCAGTCGACCGCCGAGTTGATGCGCCGGTGCGATCTTGTCGTGGCGACCGGCTCACAGGCCAATGTGCGTGCGGCCTACGCCAGCGGTACGCCGGCTTTCGGCGTGGGTGCGGGCAATGTGGCTGGAATTGTCGATGAAACAGCCGATGCCGAGGCCGCGGCGGAGCGTGTATTGCGGTCGAAGACATTCGACAACGCCACAAGTTGTTCCTCGGAGAACAGCCTCGTGCTGGTCGCGGCGGTGCGCGACAAAATGCTTGCGGCGCTTAAGGCGCGCGGCGCGGTGCTGCTCAATGACACCCAGAAAGACCTGCTGCAGCGGTTGATGTGGCCGCAGGGCAAGCTGTCGGCGGCAGTGACCGGGAAGTCGGCACGGGTTATTGCCGACACCGCGGGCTTCGCGGAGATCGCCGCTGGCAGCCCGCGCATCCTGATGGTCAATGAGGATGGATACGGTCCCGACCACCCCTTTTCCGGCGAAAAACTGTGCCCGGTACTTACGATCTACACCGCAGATGACTTCGAAGATGCAACGCGCATTGTCGGGCGGATATACGCCTGGCAGGGGGCCGGACACTCGATCGGCTTGCACAGCGCCATACCTGAGCGGGCACTGCGACTAGGACTCGATCTGCCCGTCTCGCGCGTGATCCTCAATCAAGCCCACTGCATTGCCGCGGGGGGCAGCTTTGACAACGGCTTGCCGTTCTCCCTGTCCATGGGTTGCGGTACATGGGGCGGCAACAACTTTTCAGACAACATGAATTACCGGCACTACCTGAACATCACGCGCATATCGCGGCCGATCGCCGAGAATGTGCCCAGCGAGCGTCAGATCTTCGGTGCTTACTTTGACCGGTACGGTAAATCATGAGCGTCGTGAGCCAAATATTTCCAAGCCACGTGAGGATTCCAATGAGCACGCTTACCGAACCAATCTGGCAGCCCTCGGCCGAGCGCATCGCCGGCACGCGGCTCACGGCCGTCATGATGGCAGCCGGGCGGCGCTGGAAGCGCCGTCTCGCCAGCGCCAACTATCAAACTCTGCACGCCTGGTCGATCGCGCATCTCGAGGAATTCTGGGTCTCGGTCTGG
>JAUYSD010000241.1 GCA_030696505.1 Sulfuritalea sp.
ACGCTGCTGGATTCCTGCGTCGCCTGCGCGATCCAGACCACGCTCGAAGCCGGACAGGGCTACACCACGATCGAACTCAAGGTCAATTACATCCGGGCCCTGACCGACCGCGTCGGCCCGGTGCGCGCCGAAGGCCGCGTGATCCACGCCGGCAAGCAGATCGGCACCGCGGAAGGCAAGCTGGTCGATGCCGACGGCAAGCTCTACGCGCATGCAACAACGACTTGCCTGATCTTCAATGTCTGACGCGCGCAGAGCCGCCTCAAGCGCGGCGCAGCCAGAACCCGGAGCCGCGCAGCGGCGAACCGCAGTCACCCCCTCGCTCGGCGAGGGGGATGGGGGGCGTGCTGCATTGCTCGACACCTATCGCGGCACGGTCTATCCGTGGCACTGCGACCACATGAACCACATGAACGTCATGTGGTATGTGGGCAAGTTCGACGAAGCGACCTGGAATTTGATGTCCCACCTCGGCATGAGCGCCGCCTTCCTGCGCGAGCACCATCGCGGCATGGCGGCGATCGACCAGCGCATCAGCTACCAGCGCGAACTGCATGCCGGCGATACCGTGGCCATACGCACCGGCGTGGTCGACGTCACCGACAAGAAGATCATCTTCTTCCATGAAATGCGCAATGCCGATACCGATACGGTGTCGGCCGTCACCTTGCTGACCGGCATCCACCTCGACACCCAGACGCGCAAGAGCTGCCACCTGCCCAAGGCGGCGGCGGACAAGGCGCGCGAACTGGTGGTCGCCTACGAGCTGCCCTGGAAATCATGAGCAACGCGGTGAAAGTTGGTGATGGCGGCGCGGCGATACGCGTGCTCGGCGCCGAACATGTCGCCGAACTGGAGCAGGTGCGCCAGTTCTTTCGCAATTACGCGGGTTGGCTGGGCGTCGATCTGTGCTTCCAGAATTTCGACGAGGAAATGGCCTGCCTGCCGGGGCGCTATGCCGCGCCCGAGGGACGCCTGTTCTATGCCGAGGTTGACGGCAAGGCTGCCGGCTGCGTCGGCATCCGGATGCTGGCCGAGGGCGTCTGCGAACTCAAGCGGCTTTACGTCGAACCGGCATACCGCGGCCTCGGCGTAGGTCGCAATCTGGCACTCGCCGCGATACGCGCCGCGCGGCAGATCGGCTACCGCACCATCATGCTCGACACCCTGCCGGCGATGCGTATCGCCGTGAAGCTCTACCGCGAACTGGGCTTCCAGGAGGCGCCGGCCTACTACCAGACCTCGCTCGAAGGCACGCAGTTCCTCGCGCTCGACCTGGAGAACTGGTCCGAGGAGCAGCTCAACAACCAGACCCTGCACCACCTGTTCGATTTCAACCGGGCCTGGGCGCGGCAGATGCGCGAGGTCGATCCGGACTACTTCGAGCGCCTGTCCCACCTGCAGTCGCCGGAATACATGTGGATCGGCTGCTCGGATTCGCGCGTGCCCGCCAACCAGATCGTCGGCCTCTTGCCCGGCGAGGTGTTCGTGCATCGCAATGTCGCCAACGTGGTGGTGCACACCGACCTCAACTGCCTTTCGGTGATCCAGTTCGCGATCGATGTGCTCAAGGTCAGGCACATCATGGTGGTCGGCCACTACGGCTGCGGCGGCGTACACGCGGCGTTGCATCACCATCGCGTCGGACTGGCCGACCTCTGGCTGCGCCACGTGCAGGACGTGCATGTCAAGCACATGGCGCGGGTCGACGAGCTGCCCGAGGAAAAACGCCACGACCGTCTGTGCGAACTCAACGTGCTGGAACAGGTGATCAACCTCTCGCGCACCATCGTCGTCCAGGACGCCTGGCAGCGCGGCCAGAACCTGACCATCCACGGCTGGATCTATGGCCTCAAGGACGGCCTGATGCGCGACCTCGGCCTTACCGTCAGCGCTCCCGACGAGGTCGCCGGCCGCTATGCCACCGCACTTTCCACCTTGATCTGAAAGGAAGCACCCATGTCTGCAAACCCCGCCGACCCGATCGTGATTGTTTCCGCCGCCCGCACCCCGATGGGCGGCTTCCAGGGCGACTTCAACTCGCTGACCTGCGCCCAACTGGGCAGCGCTGCGATCAAGGCCGCCATCGAACGCGCCGGGATCAAGCCGGAACATGTCGACGAAGTCATCATGGGCTGCGTGCTGCCTGCCGGCCAGGGCCAGGCTCCGGCGCGCCAGGCTTCGCTCGGCGCCGGCCTGCCGCTGGCGGCCGGCTGCACCACGGTGAACAAGATGTGCGGCTCGGGCATGCGCGCCGCGATGTACGCCCACGACATGCTCGTCGCCGGCAGCGTGGACGTCATGGTCGCCGGCGGCATGGAGTCGATGAGCAACGCGCCCTACCTGCTGCCCAAGGCGCGCGGCGGCTATCGGCTGGGCCACGGCGAAGTCAAGGACCACATGTTCCTCGACGGCCTCGAAGACGCTTACGATAAAGGCCGTTTGATGGGCACCTTCGCCGAGGATTGCGCCGGCAGCTACAAGTTCAGCCGCGAGGCGCAGGACGCTTTCGCCGTGGCTTCCACCACGCGCGCCAAGCAGGCCAACTCGGACGGCAGTTTCGCCTGGGAAATAGCCCCGGTCACGGTGTCCGGCCGCAAGGGCGACATCGTCGTCGACAAGGACGAGCAGCCCTTCAAGGCCCAGCTCGAAAAGATCCCGACGCTGAAGCCGGCCTTCCGCAAGGACGGCACGGTGACCGCCGCCAACTCCTCGTCGATTTCCGACGGTGCCGCCGCACTGGTCATGATGCGCGCCTCAACGGCGACGAAGCTCGGCCTCAAGCCAATCGCCACGGTCGTCGGCCACGCCACCTTCGCCCAGGAACCCGGCCTGTTCACCACGGCGCCGGTCGGCGCCATGAAGAAGCTGCTGGCGAAGAACGGCTGGAGCGTGGACAGCGTCGATCTCTGGGAAATCAACGAAGCCTTCGCCGTGGTCACCATGGCCGCGATGCACGACCTCGAACTGCCGCACGACAAGGTCAACGTCCATGGCGGCGCCTGCGCGCTGGGCCACCCGATCGGCGCCTCCGGCGCGCGCGTCATCGTCACCCTGATCGGCGCGCTGAAGAAGCAGGGCAAAAAGCGCGGCGTTGCCAGCCTGTGCATCGGCGGCGGCGAAGCCACCGCCTTCGGCATCGAGCTGATCTGAGTTCGCCATGACCCTGCAGACCCTCAGCTACAGCACCGAGGGGCGCATCGCGCGCATCACCCTGAACCGGCCCGAGCGGCTCAACGCCATCGTGCCGGCGATGCCGCGCGAGATCCGGATCGCGGTCGATCGCGCCAATGCCGATGACGACATCCACGTCATCATCCTGCAGGGCGCCGGGCGCGCCTTCTGCTCCGGCTACGACCTCAAGGATTTCGCTGAAGCCGACGTCGACACGCCCTGCACGCAATCCATGCCCTGGGACCCGATGGTCGATTACCGTGCCATGAAGGGTTTCACCGACGACTTCTTCAGCCTTTGGCGCAGCCACAAGCCGACCATCTGCAAGGTACAGGGCTTTGCCGTCGCCGGCGGCAGCGACATCGCGCTGTGCTGCGACCTCGTGGTGATGGCCGAGGATGCGAAGATCGGCTACATGCCGGCGCGCGTCTGGGGCTGCCCGACCACCGCGATGTGGGTCTATCGCCTCGGCGCCGAAAAGGCCAAGCGCATGCTCTTGACCGGCGACACCATCGACGGCAGGACCGCGAAGGAGTGGGGCCTGGTGATCGACGCCGTACCGGAGGCGGAACTCGAAGACGCGGTGCTGAAGCTGGCGAACAGAATGGCCGGCGTGCCGAAGAACCAGCTCATGATGCAGAAGCTGATGATCAACCAGGCCTACGACAACATGGGTCTGGCCAATACCCAGATGATCGCCACGCTGTTCGACGGCATCACGCGCCATTCGCCGGAAGGCCAGTGGTTCAAGCATTACGCCGAAGAAAAGGGCTACAAGGAAGCCGTGCGCCTGCGCGACTCGGGTGAGCCGATACCTGGCAGCAAGTCATACAAGGATTACTGAAATGAAACTTGGCATCTGTTGCGCGAACGGGACGGCGGGGCATTCTGCTCCGCTCATGTCCTCCGTCCCCACGGCTTGCCCTGCATGGCAAGCCGGCTGCGGCAGCGCGGAGCAGTGCTCCGCGAAACCCTGCCTACGCCCCCCTTTACTTCGCTGCGCAGAACACCCCACCATCCCGTTCGGGATACGCCGTGGGTGTTTGGCGGCCAAGAACCGCGGGCGTATCCCGCCGAGGGTGGCAGGGGGCCGACATGGCGAAGTAAAGAAGGAGGACCGGGCGCAGCCCGGTTCGGGTGACATGAGCGATGGCGGCCTCCTGTCGCCCTCGGCGCTCGCCGCCCTCAGCCAACGAACACGGCGTTTCATGCGTCCTGGAACACGCAAAGCACGGTGGAGCAACTGAGATGGTACTGAGCCCGGAACAGGAACAGATCCGCGACATGCTGCGCGATTTTGCGCGCGAGCAGCTCGCGCCGAAGGCCGCCGAGTGGGACCGCACTTGCCACTTCCCGCGCGAGGAACTGCGTGCGCTGGGCGAACTCGGCGTCTGCGGCATGGTGGTGCCGGAGGAATGGGGCGGCGCGGGTCTCGACTACGTTTCGCTGGCCTTGGCGCTGGAGGAAATTGCCGCCGGCGACGGCGCGATATCGACCATCATCAGCGTGCAGAACTCGGTGGTCTGCGGCCCGATCAATGCCTTCGGCACCGATGCGCAGAAGGAGGAATACCTGCGTAAGCTCGCCAGCGGCGAATGGCTGGGCTGCTTCTGCCTGACCGAGCCGCATGTAGGGTCGGATGCCGCGGCGATCCGCACCAAGGCGGTTCTGGACGGCGACCACTGGGTCTTGAACGGCGTCAAGCAGTTCATCACCACCGGCAAGAACGCGCAGGTCGCCGTGGTGTTCGCGGTCACCGATCCGGACGCCGGCAAGAAAGGCATCTCGGCCTTCATCGTGCCGGCCGACACGCCCGGCTACATCGTCGCCCGGGTCGAGGAAAAGCTCGGCCAGCATGCCTCGGACACAGCGCAGATCCTGTTCGAGAACTGCCGTATTCCCGCCGCCAACCTGCTCGGCGGCGAAGGCCAGGGCTACCGCATCGCCCTGTCCAACCTCGAAGGCGGCCGCATCGGCATCTCGGCCCAGGCCGTGGGCATGGCGCGTGCGGCCTTTGAAGCGGCGCTGCATTACTCGCATGAACGCGAGAGCTTCGGCAAGCCGCTCTTCGAACATCAGGCCGTCAACTTCCGCCTCGCCGACATGGCGACCCAGATCGAGGTCGCGCGGCAGATGGTGCACCACGCCGCCGCCTTGCGCGACGCCGGCCGGCCCTGTCTCAAGGAAGCCTCGATGGCCAAACTGTTCGCCTCGGAGATGGCCGAGAAAGTCTGCTCCGACGCGATCCAGATTCACGGTGGCTACGGCTACGTCAGTGATTTTCCGGTCGAGCGCATCTACCGCGACGTGCGCGTCTGCCAGATCTATGAAGGCGCCTCGGATATCCAGCGCCTGGTCATCGGCCGCTCTCTCGGCATGTAATCCAATGGCCGCGGAATCAGGAATCGAGCTCTCGATTTACTCCGGCTACTTGCCGGGCTGCATCGGACGCATTGCCGAATTGCATGGCAGTTTCTATTCCCGCCATGCCGGTTTCGGCGTGTTGTTCGAGAGCAAGGTGGCGCGCGAACTATCGGCCTTCTGCGAGCGTTTCGATGCGAGCCGCGACGGACTCTGGCTCGCGGTAAGGCGCGGCCGCGCGGAAGCTGCCATCGCGATCGACGGCAGCGAAGCCGCTACCGACGGCGCGCATCTGCGTTGGTTCATTGCATCCGACGAATTGCGCGGCTCGGGTATCGGTAGCCGGTTGCTGGCAGGTGCTCTCGACTTCTGCCGAACGCACGGATACCGGCGCGTCTACCTATGGACTTTCGAAGGGCTGGACGCCGCCCGGCATCTTTATGAAAAGCACGGCTTTCGCCTGGCGAGCCAAGAGCGCGGAAAACAATGGGGCTACGAGGTTAATGAGCAACGCTTTGAGTGGCAAGCCTGAAAATTGGAGAAGCCCATGGCCGAATACACACTGCACTGTTTCGCCCAGTCCGGCAATGCCTACAAGCCGGCACTGATGCTGGCCGTGTCGGGCGCCGACTGGGAGCCGCGCTTCGTCGATTTCTTCAAGGGCGCGACCAAGACGCCGGAGTACCGCGCCCTCAACGTTATGGGCGAGGTGCCGCTGCTCGAACACCGGGGCAGGACGTACTCGCAGTCGGGCGTGATCCTCGACTATCTCGCCGAAGTGCTAGGCAAATTCGGTCCCGCGGACAACGAGGAACGGCGCGAGATCCTGCGCTGGACGCTGTTCGACAACCACAAGTTCACCAGCTATACGGCCACTTTGCGCTACCTGCGCAACTTCGTGCCGACCACCGACCCCGCGGTGCTCGCCGCGTTTCGCACCCGCGCCGAAAACGCCTGGAAAGTGCTCGACGCCCACCTTGCCGGGCGCGAATGGGTCGTCGGCCGCCATCCCACTATCGCCGACTTTTCCCTGGCAGGCTATGTGTTCTGGCCCGAGGAGATCGGCGTGGACTGGAAGGATTATCCAAATATCCACGACTGGTCGGCGCGCATCGCCGCACTGCCCGGCTGGCAGCACCCCTATCAACTGATGCCGGGCCATCCGCTGGCCGGTTGGGGAACGAAAGGCTGATCATGACCGACGCGAAAGATCCCATCATTTTCTGGTTCGATTTTTCCTCGCCTTATTCCTACCTCGCCAGCGAACTGATCGACGATCTCGCGGCGAAGCACGGGCGCAAGGTCAAGTGGCGGCCGATGATGCTCGGCGCAGCGTTCAAGGCCTCGAACATGCCGCTCTTGATCACCATCCCGCTCAAGGGCGAGTACAGCAAGCGCGACTTCGACCGTTCGGCACGCTACCTCGGCATTCCCTACAAGTTCCCGCCGAAGTTTCCGATCGCCACGCTGGCTGCCGCGCGCGGCTACTACTGGCTGCACGGACAGGACTGCGCCAAGGCCAGGGAGTATGCCCACGCCGTGTTCCGCGCCTACTGGGTCGACAGCCGTGACATCAGCGAGCTGCCCGTCGTGCTGGAAATCGTCGATCGGCTCGGCATCGATCGCGATGCCTTTGCGGCGGCCATCGCGACGCCGGAGATCAAGGATCGACTCAAGCAGGAAACCGACGCCGCGATTGCCAAGGGCATGTTCGGCGCACCCTACATCGTGGTGGATGGCGAGCCCTTCTGGGGCGCCGACCGCCTGCCGCAAATCGACAAGTGGCTCGCCACGGGAGGATTCTAGTGTCCGTCATCAAATCCAAACTCAACACGCGCAGCGAGGAGTTCAAGGCCAACGCCGCGGCGATGAGCGCGCTGGTCGCCGACCTGCGCGAGAAGACCATCGCGGTCTCCGGCGGCGGTTCGCCGGAGACCGCGGCCAAACACAAGGCGCGCGGCAAGCTGCTGCCGCGCGAGCGCATCAATGCGCTGATCGATCCCGGCGCGGCCTTCCTCGAATTCTCTGCGCTGGCCGCCATGGGCATGTACAGCGGCGATGTTGCCTCGGCCGGCGTGGTCACCGGCATCGGTCGGGTCAAGGGCGTCGAATGCATGATCGTCGCCAACGACGCCACGGTGAAGGGCGGTTCTTACTTCCCTCTGACGGTGAAGAAACATTTGCGCGCGCAGGAAATAGCGCAGCAGAACCGCCTGCCGTGCATCTATCTGGTCGATTCGGGCGGCGCCAACCTGCCGACGCAGGACGAGGTGTTTCCCGACCGCGACCACTTCGGCCGCATCTTCTTCAACCAGGCCACCATGTCGGCCATGGGCATTCCGCAGATCGGCATCGTCATGGGTTCCTGCACCGCAGGCGGCGCCTACATGCCGGCCATGTCCGATGAATCTGTCATTGTCAGGAACCAGGGCACGATCTTTCTCGGCGGCCCGCCGCTGGTCAAGGCTGCCACCGGCGAAGTGGTCAGCGCCGAGGATCTCGGCGGCGGCGACGTGCATACGCGCATCTCCGGCGTCTGCGACCATCTGGCCGAGAACGACCACCACGCGCTGTCCATCGCACGGCGCATCGTCGGCAACCTCAACTGGCAAAAGCCTGTGTCGCTCGACATCGCCACGCCGGAGGAACCGCTCTACGACCCGTCTGAACTGGCCGGCGTGATCCCCTTCGATACGCGCAAGCCCTACGACGTGCGCGAAGTCATCGCCCGTCTGGTCGACGGTTCGCGCTTCGACGAATTCAAGTCGCGCTACGGCACCACGCTGGTCACCGGCTTCGCGCGCTTGCACGGCTATCCTCTGGGCATTGTCGCCAACAACGGCATCCTGTTCGGCGAATCGGCGCAGAAGGGCGCTCACTTCATCGAACTTTGCGCCCAGCGCGGCATTCCACTGTTGTTCCTGCAGAACATCACAGGCTTCATGGTCGGCCGCAAGTACGAGAACAGCGGCATCGCCAAGGACGGCGCGAAGATGGTCACCGCAGTGGCGACGGCACAGGTGCCGAAATTCACCATGATCATCGGCGGTTCATTCGGTGCTGCAACTACGGCATGTGCGGCCGCGCCTACAGCCCGCGCATGCTCTGGATGTGGCCCAACGCGCGGATCAGCGTGATGGGCGGCGAGCAGGCCGCCTCGGTGCTGTCCACCATCAAGCGCGACGGCATGGAAACCGCCGGCAAGGAGTGGAGCAAGGAGGACGAGGAGTCCTTCCGCGCCCCGATCCGCGCCCAGTACGAAACCCAGGGCCATCCCTACTACGCCACGGCACGCATCTGGGACGACGGCATCCTCGATCCGGCGCAGACGCGGCGCACCCTCGGACTCGGCATTTCCGCGTCGCTCAACGCACCCATCCTGCCGACCAAGTTCGGCGTGTTCCGCATGTAAAAGCAATCCGCAGATTTCGCAGATTTCGCAGATTTATTCATCTGCGTCCATCTGCGAAATCTGCGGACTATCAAAGGGGGTTTCATGTACAACAACATCATTACCGAAACCGACCTCGGCGTCGGCATCATCACCCTGAACCGGCCCGAGCGGCACAATGCCTTCGACGACGCGCTGATTGTCGAACTGTCGGATGCGATCGACCGTATGGCGGCCGACCCGGCGGTGCGCGTGCTGGTTATTTCGAGCACCGGCAAGAGTTTCTGCGCCGGTGCCGACCTCAACTGGATGAAGCGCGCCGCGGGCTACGGCAACGACGAGAACCTGCGCGATTCGCGCGCGCTGGCGGAGATGCTGCGCAAGCTCGCGCAATGCCCGAAGCCGACCATGGCCCGCATCCAGGGCCCGGCCTATGGCGGCGGCGTCGGACTGGTGGCCTGCTGCGACGTGGCGATCGCCACCTTCGAGGCCCAGTTCGCGCTGACCGAAGTCAAGCTCGGCCTGATTCCCGCGGTGATCAGCCCGCATGTCATCGCCGCGATCGGCGAGCGCTACGCGCGCCGCTACATGTTGACGGCCGAGCGTTTTTCCGCGGCCGAGGCCTACCGCATCGGCCTGCTGCACGAGATAGTCACCGACGTTGCCGCGCTCGACGAAGCGGTCGGCGAGATCGTCGATGCGCTGCTCAATAACGGGCCGCACGCGCTCGCCGAGTGCAAGCAGCTGATCACGGCCGTGGCCTGGAAGCCGCTCTCGCCGCAAGTCATCGAGGACACCGCGCAGCGCATCACGCGCCTGCGCGCCAGCGAAGAAGGTCGCGAAGGCATGAATGCTTTTTTGGAGAAGCGCAAACCCAATTGGATCGCCCAGGGCTGAAACCATGTTCACGAAAATACTGATCGCCAACCGCGGTGAGATCGCCTGCCGGATCATCAAGACCGCGCGGCGCATGGGCATCCGCAGCGTCGCCGTGTATTCCGAGGCGGACGCCGGTGCGCGCCACGTGCGTCTGGCCGACGAGGCGGTCTGCATCGGCGCGCCGTCGCCCAAGGAATCCTATTTGGTGATCGAGAAGATCATCGCCGCGGCGCGCGCCACCGGCGCCCAGGCGATCCATCCCGGTTACGGCTTCCTTTCCGAGAACGAGGATTTCGCCGAGGCCTGCGCCGCACACGGCCTGGTCTTCATCGGCCCGCCGGTGACGGCGATCCGCGCCATGGGTTCCAAGTCCGAAGCCAAGAAGCTCATGGAGAAGGCCGGCGTGCCGCTGACTCCCGGCTACCACGGCGACAATCAGGACCCCGATTTCCTCCGGCAGCAGGCCGACCAGATCGGCTATCCGGTGCTGATCAAGGCGGCGGCCGGCGGCGGCGGCAAGGGCATGCGTGCCGTGGATCGCAGTGAGGACTTTCTCGATGCGCTGGCCTCCTGCCAGCGCGAGGCGGCGTCGTCCTTCGGCGACCAGCATGTGCTGATCGAGAAATACCTGCAGCGCCCGCGCCATATCGAGATTCAGGTCTTCGGCGACAGTCATGGCAACTGCGTGTATCTGTTCGAGCGCGATTGCTCGGTGCAGCGTCGCCACCAGAAGGTCGTCGAAGAGGCACCGGCGCCCGGCATGTCGCCGGCGCGCCGTGCCGCGATGGGCAAGGCCGCCGTCGATGCGGCGCTGGCGGTCGGCTATGTCGGCGCCGGTACCGTGGAGTTCATCGTACCGGGCGCAGTTTCTGGAGAAAATGCGCAGGACGGCACGTTCTACTTCATGGAAATGAATACCCGGCTGCAGGTCGAGCATCCGGTGACCGAAATGATCACGGGCCTCGATCTGGTCGAGTGGCAGTTGAAAGTTGCCGCTGGCGAGACGCTGCCGCTGCGCCAGGAACAACTGGTGATTCGCGGCCACGCGCTGGAGGCGCGCATCTATGCCGAGGATCCGGACAAGGGCTTCCTGCCGTCGATCGGCCGCCTGATCCATCTCGCGCCGCCGGTCGAGACGCTCAATGTGCGCGTCGATACCGGCGTCGAGCAGGACGACGAGATTTCGCCGCACTACGACCCGATGATAGCCAAGCTGATCGTCTGGGACGAAACACGTGAACGCGCCCTGGCGCGCATGCTGCAGGCATTGGCCGACTACCGCGTGGTGGGGGTGTCGAACAACATCGGCTTCCTCTCGCGGCTGGTCGCCTGTCCGGCTTTCGCCCAGGCCGATCTCGACACCGGCTTGATCGAGCGCGAGCGCGCCTTCCTGTTTCCCGAAAGCGCCGAACCGCCGGCCGAAGCCTGGCTGGTCGCGGCCCTGGCGGAACTGATCCGCGACCAGCAGTACGCCGCCGCCGAAGCGACTGCGAGCCGCGATCCGCATTCGCCCTGGCATGCCCGCGACGGCTGGCGTCTCAACGGCAACGCGCGGCGCGAGATCAGGCTGCGCGCCGGCGACGTCGAAAAGCTGGTAAATGCCGGCTACCTCGGCGACAGCTTCACGCTCGAATTCGAAGGCCAGACCGTCACCGCGACGGGACGCTTTGCCGCCGGCGGCGAATTGCGCGTCGATCTGGGCGGGCGCCGCATCAATGTCACCGTGGTTTCCGCTAACGAGAAGCGCCACGTCTTCATCGACGGGCTCTCGTTCGTCTTCGCCGCCATCGATCCGCTGTTCCACGCCGGCAGCGGCGGCGGCGCCGAGGGCGGACTGACGGCACCGATGCCGGGCAAGGTCATCGCACTGATCGCCGCAGTCGGCGCCCGGCTGGAGAAGGGCGCGCCGCTCTTGATCCTCGAAGCCATGAAGATGGAACACACGATCGCCGCACCGTCCGCAGGGGTGGTGAAATCCTTCTGTTTCAATGTCGGCGATCAAGTCAGCGACGGGGCCGAGCTAGTAGAATTCGAAGTCGCCAAGCCACAGTGAATTCGTATGACCCTTCCCAGCAAAGTACGCATCGTCGAAGTCGGCCCGCGTGACGGTCTGCAGAACGAAAAAAAGCCCGTCGCCACCGAGATCAAGGTCGAGCTGATTCGCCGCCTCGGTGCAGCCGGCCTCAAGAGCATCGAGGTCACCGCCTTCGTCTCGCCCAAGTGGGTGCCGCAGATGGCCGACAATGCGGAGGTTTTCGCCGCCATCGAGAAGCTGCCCGACGTCGCCTATCCGGTGCTGACGCCGAACATGCAGGGCTTCGAGGCCGCGCTGGCGGCCGGGGCGAAGGAAGTCGCGGTATTCGGCGCGGCCTCCGAGTCCTTTTCGCAGAAGAACATCAACTGTTCGATCGCCGAATCGCTGGACCGTTTCCGCCCCATCGTCGAGGCCGCCAAGGCGGCCGACGTCAAGGTGCGCGGCTATGTTTCCTGCGTGCTGGGCTGCCCTTATCAAGGCGAGGTGATGCCGCTGGCCGTGGCCGACGTGGCGCAGGCGCTGATCGACATGGGCTGCTACGAGGTCAGCCTGGGCGACACCATCGGCACCGGCACGCCCGAGCGCACCAAGGACATGATCGAGGCCGTGGCGCGACGCATTCCGCTGAAGAAAATCGCCGGCCATTTCCACGATACCTACGGCATGGCCACGGCCAACATCTACGCCGCGCTGCAAATGGGCATCGGCATCTTCGATAGTTCCGTCGCCGGCCTCGGCGGCTGTCCCTATGCCGCCGGCGCCTCGGGCAATGTCGCGACCGAGGACGTGGTCTGGCTGCTGCAGGGCCTGGGCATCGATACCGGAATCGATCTCGACGCGTTGGTCGACACCGGTGCCTGGATCTCCAAACAGCTCAAGCGCGAATCGGCTTCGCGCGTGGCCCGCGCCATCCTTGCCAAGCGCGCCGCGCCGGCGTGATCGAAAGGCCTGGCGCGGCGGCCCAGCCATGGTGAATTCGCCCTGCATCAACATCTGCAAAATGGAAGAGGGTCTTTGCGCCGGCTGTCTTCGCACCCTCGACGAGATCGCGCGCTGGGCCAATGTCGGCGACGACGAGAAGCGGCTGATCCTGGCGGCCGTGGCGCAACGCCGCAGCCAGCTGGCCCCCGGACTCACCGGCAGGACTGCGACCGATGACGCTGCCTGAGACCATCCAGGTCATCGAGCGCGGCTGGCTCTCGTCGAACAACGTGCTGTTCTTCGAGGGCGACACCGCCACGCTGGTCGATGCCGGCTACGTCGGCCATGCGCCGCAGACCGTGGCGCTCGTAAAGTCGGCGCTGGCGGCACGGCGCGGCAGCGTCGGCCTCGGCCGCCTGATCAACACCCATTCGCATTCCGATCACATCGGCGGCAACGCCGCGCTGCAGGCCGAGTTTGGCTGCAGGATCGTGATTCCCGCCGGCATCGAACGCATGGTCGCCGACTGGGATACCGACGCGCTGCTGCTCGACGCCGCGAAACAGCGCGGCCACCGTTTCGCCCATGACGCGGTGATCGAGCCCGGCAGCGAATTCGAAATGGGCGGCATGAGCTGGCAGGCGCTGCCGGCGCCCGGCCACGACATGGAGGCGCTGGTCTATTACTGCGCCGAACAGCGCATCCTGATCTCGGGCGACGCGCTGTGGCAGGACGGCTTCGGCATCATCTTCGGCGAACTGATGGGCAGGAAGGACGCGCTGCCGGCCACGCGCGCCACGCTGGAAATGATCGGCCGGCTCGGCGTCGATACGGTGATCCCCGGCCACGGCGCGCCCTTCGAGGATTTCGATGCGGCGCTGGCGCGCGCCTTGCGCCGCCTCGAATCCTTCGAGGCCGACTCGACGCGCGTCGGACGCAATGCCGTGCGCGCCTGCTTCACCTTCAACCTGCTCGACCTGCAGCGCCTGCGCGAAGACGAGTTGCCGGCCTACCTCAAGAGCGTGCCCTTCTTCGACAGCGTCAACCAGCGCATGCTGGGATTCTCCGACGAGGATTTCGCCTCCTGGCTGCTCGGCGAACTGCTCAGGTCGCGGTCCATCGAGATCAAGGACGGCTGGATATTGCCGACCATGGCGCCGTAGCGCCAGCGCCTACTTTTGCCGTCATTCCAGCGGAAGCGGGAATCCAGTAGCAATGCCAATTCGCCGGGACTCGCCCCGGCGGGTAGAGCCTGACCGGCGGATCGCAAAGGCGCCACTCGGGAAATCCACCTATCGCGGAATCGTTTGGCCTTTACCGCCATCGCATGAGGCAGCAGCCATCTGGTCTGGCAGCCACCTGTCAGCTTTCATCTGGCGTGACGATCCGTATCGGGCGAGTCCCGATCTTTGCCCCTGTGACCTCGTCCACGGCCACCGCCTTGATTTCTGTTCCGTTTTCAGCGTCGAAGAAACGAACCAACTTGCCTCCACCCCGGTATTGGCGTCCCCAAGCGCCGATCATGAACAGCACCGGCAAGAAATCGCGCCCGGCAGCGGTCAGTAGATATTCTTCTCGCGGAGGGCGCTCCGAGTAGCGCCGTTTCTCCAGCAATCCCTCCTCAGCCAGCGTCGCCAGCCGCCGGGTCAGGATCGTCGGTGCGATGCCAAGGCTCTTCCGGAATTGGTCAAAGCGCGTGAGGCCGGCATGGGCATCGCGCAGGATCAAGATGCTCCACGCGTCGCCGGCGAAAGTCAGGCTGCGCGCTATCGGGCATGGGTCGTTGCAACTATTTTTGCTGTCCATACTGTTTAGATAGTGACTTACTTTCATTTTAGTAGTATCGTTACTTCTGAATTGATAGTAACACTTTGACAGCAGGCAATCCACCCCACATGGAGATTCGAATCATGAGCAAGAACAGTATCGGCGTCGCCTTGGTAACAGGGGCATCAACGGGTATCGGCGAAGCCACGGCGGAGCGCCTGGCCAAGGCCGGCTACATGGTATTCGGCACCAGCAGACGGGTAGCCCCGGCGGGGCAGCGGCCGTTCGAGATGCTGACGCTGGACGTGACCAGCGATGTATCGGTCGACGCTCTGGTCAAGGAGCTAATACGGCGCGCCGGCCGCATCGACCTGCTGGTGAATAACGCCGGCTTCGGCGTCGCCCCTGCCGGCGCGGAAGAAAGTTCGATTGAGCAAGCCCGGGCCATCTTCGATACGAACTTCTTCGGCGTGGTCCGCATGACTCGTGCTGTCGTTCCCTACATGCGGCAGCAGGGCAAGGGGCGCATCATCAACATGGGCTCGGTGCTCGGCTTCCTGCCGATGCCCTACGGGGCGCTCTACTCGGCCACCAAGCACGCGATCGAGGGCTATTCGGAATCGCTGGATCACGAATTGCGTACCCGTGGCATCCGCGTCTCCGTCATCGAGCCGGCTTACACGAACACGCCCTTCGATGTGAACTTGCTGGAGGCCGACGCCAAGCTGGATGAATATCGCGAGGCCCGTAGCGTCGTACACCAGCGGGGAAAGGAACTCATGGCAAACGCCCAAGGGCCGTCGGTGGTGGCCGACACGGTCCTGAAAGCCGCTGTTGCGGCCCACCCGAAACTCCGCTACACCCCGCCCGGGCTCGCCAGCCGACTCGGGTTGCTGCGCCGCTTCGCGCCCAGCGGCCTGGTGGATGCCGCACTTCGTAAAGACCTGCGAATCGATGCCGTACCGGTGTCGCTGCCGCGCGCCTCGGCCATGGAAGAATCGGCGGCTCAACACTCATGAAGGCATTCATTCTCGATCGTTATGGGAAAAAAGGCGGCCTGCTTCTTGGCGAAATGCCTGAGCCTGAACTGCGCGATGACGAAGTGCTGGTCCAGGTGCAGGCGGCGGGTGTGAATCCGCTGGATTCCAAGATCAAGAGCGGCGAGTTCAAGCTCGTCCTGCCCTACCGCTTGCCGCTCATCCTGGGCCACGACGTGGCCGGGGTGGTGGTCCGGGTCGGGCCACGCGTACGGCAATTCAAGCCGGGTGACGAGGTCTATTCCCGGCCCGATGATTTTCGCATCGGCGCGTTCGCTGAGTTCATCGCGATCAGGGAAGCATCCTTGGCGATCAAGCCCAAAGCCCTCACCATGGCGGAGGCTGCCTCGATCCCGTTGGTCGGCCTGACCGCCTGGCAAGCGCTGGTCGGAAAGGCGAATCTCCAGAAGGGGCAGAAGGTTTTCGTTCAGGCCGGCTCCGGTGGCGTCGGAACATTTGCCATCCAACTGGCGAAGCATCTCGGAGCGTTTGTCGCGACGACGACGAGTACCGCCAATGTGGATTGGGTGAAGCGCCTCGGTGCCGATATCGTCATCGACTACAAGAAAGAAGATTTCGAGCCCATCCTGCATGACTACGATGTCGTCTTGAATAGCCAGGATAGCGCGACGCTCGCCAAATCCCTGAGCGTACTGAGGCCTGGCGGAAAACTCATCTCGGTCTCGGGTCCGCCCGATCCGGCTTTTGGCGAAGAAATCAGGGCGCCGTGGTTTGTGAAATCGGTCATGCGCCTGTTGAGCTTTGGCATCAGGAGACAAGCCAAGCGCAGTAAGGTCAGCTATTCGTTCCTCTACATGAAAGCAAACGGCGGCCAGTTGCGCGAGATCAGCGCACTCATCGATTCCGGGGCCATCCGCCCGGTCGTGGACCAGGTCTTCCCGTTCGAAGCGACCCGGCAGGCAATGGATTACGTCGAATCAGGACGCGCCAAAGGCAAGGTCGTCGTCACGATGGGATGAAGAGAGCCTTGCGTCGCAGCAATCAGAGTCGAGTGGCAGGTTCCTGAACAGTTACCTGCCCTTGGCGGGCCCTGATTTTCGCCGCCGAAATGACTCTTCTTGGCCGGGGTTTGCCGGTAACACTCCGTGACTGAACGGCAGGAATCGTTGCGCTGCAGCCGTTCCTGAATTGAACGGCGGCCTGTCATTTGCGACGGTTTTCCTTCCCCTCTGACCCGCTGAGCGAGGAAGGTTCGCCGGGGCGAGTCCCGGCGTTCTTAGTGGATGTATGCTGGGCTTTGCATTCTTGAGCCTTGAGCGCTTCGTGAAAGTTGGCGCTGGTGGGACGGCGAATCAGACACCCATGACAAACGATCCGAAGCCCGCCCCCAATAGTTTGCAGACCATAAGCTTGCCGCACGGCGACCGAATGGAGGCGTCGGAAGCGGTTACCCTTGCACGCCGTGATGCTAGGATTGACGTATGAGTAACGCATTGCATGTCGAGCTGCCTGACTTTCTGGCGCGGGCGAATGCTACGCCGACGGTTCTTGCAGCGCCGGAGGCGCGCATGCGTTTCGTGCTGGGACTCGCGCGGGATAATCTTGCGGCGGGAGGCGGGCCGTTCGCCGCCGCGGTGTTCGAGCGCGACAGCGGCCGGCTGCTGGCGGCGGGCGCCAATCGCGTGGTGGCGAGCCGCTGTTCCTCGGCACACGCCGAGATACTCGCCCTGTCGCTGGCGCAGGCGCGGCTGGGCAGCCACGACCTCGGCGCTTCGGGGCTGCCCGCCTGCGAGCTGGTCACCAGCGCCGAGCCCTGCATGATGTGCCTGGGGGCGGTTCTTTGGTCCGGCGCACGCCATCTGGTGTGCGCGGCACGCGGGGAGGATGTCGTCGCTCTGGGATTCGACGAAGGCCCGCGGCCGGCGAACTGGATCGATGAACTGCAGGCGCGCGGCATCTCGGTGGCGATCGACCTGCTGCGCGACGAGGCCTGCGCGATCCTGCGCAGCTACCACAAGGCCGGCGGACCGATATACAACGCGCGCCAGGGATGAGGGCGTTCCATGCCGCGCCGGACCCCTGGTCAGCGGCGTGGGTCCGCCAAGTCAGGGGGCTTTGAGCAATGGCTTACTGCTCCTTCGATGGCTCGATGAAGACGACCACTCCGAACGCCCCAACCGAGACAACCCGATCATTGACCGTGGTGTACGAAGCGACGCCCAGCGGATGGTAGGTCGACACGAATGCGGTCAAGGCGCCCAGGCCAAGCACGGCAGCGATGGGACTGCGTTCTCCCACCGCCTTCCTGATCTCCTCGCGGTGTTTTTCGGGCGAGGGATTCAGCGCGAAGGCCAAGGCAACGACAATCAGTACAACGACAGTGGATACGATGATGTTCTTGGGCACGGGAATATCTCCAGAAGAGCCTGACGAATTTCGAGCCAACCAAGGGTTGCCTTCGGGCTAGATTACGCCGCAAAGCTCGCCTGCGGGAAGTCGGCGTTGGCGGGACGGCGATTCTTCAGGCCATGGAACGCAATGCCGAACTGACCCGCTTATTTGGCCGGGCGCCCGTAATCCCCGCGAATGCCTGAATCCGGCAGCGACTGCGGAATTGCCAGGGCGAGACCCGGCAGCGCTCCCGCTAATCCGCTATCCTTTCACCCATGCAAGTCGTGCTCATCAGCGGCCTTTCCGGGTCCGGCAAATCCATCGCGCTCAACGTGCTGGAGGATGCCGGCTATTACTGCGTGGACAACCTGCCGGCGCCGCTCTTGTCGGACCTGGTCGAGCACCTGCGGCTGGAAGGCCACCGGATGGCCGCGGTGGCGGTGGACATGCGCGGCGGCTCGAGCATCGCGGCGCTGCCGCCGCAGTTGCGCAAGCTGGAGGCGGAGGGCGTCACGCTGCGTTTCGTGTTTCTCGATGCGCGCGACGACGTGCTGATCCAGCGCTTTTCCGAGACGCGCCGCCGCCACCCGCTGGCGACCGACGACGTGACGCTGGGGGAGGCCATCGCACGCGAGCGCGAGGCGCTCGAAATGCTGGCTTCGCTCGGCCACCACATCGACACCAGCAACCTGCGGCCGAATGCGCTGCGCGCCTGCGTCAAGGAGTTCGCCGCGCTCGACGAGCGCGCCGGGCTGACGCTGTTGTTCCAGTCCTTCGGTTTCAAGAACGGCATCCCGCTCGACGCCGATCTGGTGTTCGATGTGCGCTGCCTGCCCAATCCGCATTACGACCCGGCGCTGCGGCCGCTGACCGGGCGCGACATCGAGGTGATCCGCTTCCTCGACGCGCAGCCCGAGGTGGCGCGCATGGAGTCCGACCTGCGCCGCTTCATCGGCGACTGGCTGCCGGCCTATATCCGCGACAACCGCTCCTATCTCACGGTGGGCATCGGCTGCACCGGCGGCCAGCACCGCTCGGTGTATCTGGCCGAAAGGCTCGCCGCGCATTTTCGCGATTCGGCCCGGGTGCTGGTGCGGCACCGCAGCCTGATCGAATGAAGGAGCGGATTCCCGACCCGGCGCCGGGCCGCCCCAAGGCGGGTCCTTCTGGCCCCGGAGCGGGCGATGACCGCGAACCGCCGTCACCCCCTTTCTTGGGCGAGGACGGGGATTCGCGGAGCACTGCTCCGCGCCGTCAGAGCCGGCCGGCTGTGCAAAGCCGGCCGTGGGACAGGGGGCTGGGGGGAATGCACACCGACTTGCTGCGCGAACTGCTGGCGCATGCGACGGGTGACGGCCATCTGCCCTGGCGCAGGCTGCTCAAACCCGGCGACTGGCTGCTGCTGGTTTGCGCCGCGGCACTAGTGGCGGCCTCCTTTCCGCTGCTGTGGCGCGGCGGCGTGGCGGACCGCGCCATCGTCAGGCGCGACGGCCAACTGGTGACCGAGCTGGCGCTGAACCTTCCGCGCAAGTACGAAGTCATCGGCGCCATCGGCACCACGGTGATCGAGGTGCAGCCCGGCCGCGCTCGCGTGCTCTCCGATCCCGGCCCGCGCCAGTACTGCGTACAGCAGGGCTGGCTGACGCGCGCCAATGCGGTGGCGATCTGCGCGCCGAACCACGTCACGCTGCAGCTCGCGGGCCGCAGCGGCCAGAATGGCGCCTATGACACGCTCAACTATTGAGCTGCCGGTCACCGCCGACGATTACCGCATCGCGCGCTATGCCGCGGCGGCGATCGCGCTGACGGTCGCCGAGGCGGCGCTGCCGAGCCCCCTGCCGGGCATCAAGCCGGGCCTGGCCAACATCATCGTGCTGGTGGTGCTGGCGCGCTATGGTTGGCGCGATGCGGCCTGGGTCAGCCTGCTGCGCGTGGTGGCGGGCAGCCTGGTGATCGGCCAGTTCCTCGCCCCGGGTTTTTTCCTCGCGCTGGCCGGCGCCTTGTGCAGCCTCGCCGTGCTGGCGCTGGCGCAGCACCTGCCGCCGCGCGTCTTCGGGCCGGTATCGGCCAGCGTGCTGGCGGCCTTCGCCCACATTGGCGGGCAGATCGCGCTGGCGCGGGTCTGGCTGGTGCCGCATGACGGCGTGTTCTACCTGCTGCCGCTGTTCGCCACGGCGGCGCTGGTCTTCGGTACCATCAACGGCCTGGTGGCAGCGCGCCTGCTGGCCGCAGCCGTGGCCACTCCCGCCACGCCGTCTTCCGTGAAAGCCGCCTCATGATTGTTCCCCTGTTTCCCCTGCAATCCGTGCTGTTTCCCGGCGGACGGCTGCCGATGCGGATATTCGAACAGCGCTACATGGACATGGCCAAGGTCTGCCTCAAGGAATCGAGTTCCTTCGGCATCTGCCTGATCGCCAAAGGCGAGGAAGTTGCCGCTCCCGGCCACAAGCCGGCCGAGCCGCACGCGGTGGGCACGCTGGCCCACATCGCCGACTGGGACATGCAGCAGCTCGGTGTGCTCGACATCGTCGCCCAGGGCGGCGAACGCTTTCGTTTGCAGCGTCACTGGGTGGAGGATTCCGGCCTGCTGCGCGGCGAGATCGAACTGATCGCGACGACGCCGGCCATCATGCCGATTCCCGGCGCCTACGCGCGGCTGGTGCCGCTGCTGCGCGCCATCGTCGAAGACATGGCTGCCGATGCGCCGCATGCGCCGGCCCTGCCGCACCGGTTTTTCGACGCCGGCTGGCTCGGCATGCGCTATGCCGAGGTGCTGCCGATCCCCAATGCGGCGAAGCAGAAGCTGCTGGAGATGGACGACAGCATCGACCGCCTGGAAATCATCTACCGCTTTCTCGAAAGCAAGGGCCTCTTGCCCGACGTGTGAACGTCGGCGAGGATGGTGCGGATCGGCGCCGGCAGCGCGGCGCCTTCGGTGGCGGCCAGGTCCAGCCACTGCCGGCCCGGTTCCATCGCCGAGTGAAGCGGCTTCACGCGCAGCAGCAGTGGCGCGATGTGCAGGCGGAAATGGCTGAAGCCATGCACCAGAGTTGGCGCTGGCGACACGGCGATCACGCGGCAGCCGAAGCGCTGCTCGGCCCAGGTTTCTGCGTCGGCGCCTTGCGGCAATTCCGGCAGCGACAGCAGTCCGCCCCAGATGCCGTTCGGCGGCCGGGCTTCCAGCAGCACGCGAGCGCCGTCCTGCAGCACCAGCAGCGTGGCATGGCGCAGCGGAATCTCGCGGCGCAGTTTCGGCGTCGGCAGTTCGGCGGTGCGGCCGCTGGCATGGGCAACGCAGATGTCATTGAGCGGGCAGGCCTCGCAGCGCGGCTTGGTCCGGGTGCAGACCATGGCGCCGAGATCCATCTGCGCCTGGTTGTGGATCGCGCCCTGGCGCGCCGGCATCAGCTCCGCGGCCAGCGCCCACAGACGCTTGTCCACTGCGCTGCTGGTGGGCTGGCCTTCGATGCCGCAGGCGCGGCACAGCACGCGCTTGACGTTGCCGTCGAGAATCGGCGCGTGGGCGCCGAAGCAGAAAGTGGCGATCGAGTTGGCGGTGGAGCGGCCGATGCCGGGCAGTTCTGCGATGACATCCGGATCGTGCGGAAACTTGCCGCCGTGCCGGCTCATCACCGCTTGCGCACAGGCGTGCAGATTGCGCGCGCGCGCGTAGTAGCCGAGTCCGCTCCACAGCGCCATGACTTCCTCGACCGGCGCCGCGGCAAGCGCGGCGAGCCGCGGAAAGCGCTCGAGAAAACGCAGGTAGTAGGGAATCACGGTCGCCACCTGGGTCTGCTGCAGCATGATTTCCGACAGCCAGACCCGGTAGGGATCGGTGGTGTTCTGCCACGGCAGGTCGTGCCGGCCGTGGCGCTGGTGCCAGCGGATCAGGCGCGCGGCGAAGCTGGCCTGCAGCGCGTTCACCCCTTGACCGGCTTCACGCGGCTCGCCGCCAGCTTGGCGCGCGTCCGCGCCTCGTCGGTGGTCTCGGCATTCGCCACCGCGACGCCCATGCGGCGCTTCCTGAAACTCTCGGGCTTGCCGAACAGGCGCAGGTCGGATT
>JAUYSD010000290.1 GCA_030696505.1 Sulfuritalea sp.
ACTTGGATGCCACCAGGGTGCACACGTGCTTGGTACGGTTTAGCGAACGCGAAGAGGAAGGATTCGCGTGGAACGGACGCGCCAGGTTTCCAGCCAGAGGCGACGGCGGCGCGCTTTCGTTCGTTCGGAGATTTCCCACCCATCGTGCCGCGTTGCGGTTCGTTGCGATAGAAGGCTACAGCCTCGGCAAACGCGCCGTGTTTAAAGTCCTCAAAGCGGCCAGGGAAGGGGGCCGGCTTTTTGCCGATGTTGTGGGTTTTCTTCTTCATCCTGTTGCCGCCGATGTAGCCTGGAATCAGGGCAATGAACTTTTCGAGCGCGGAAAACACCCCTTCAATCGCCTTGGCCTGAGCGTTATAGGGCTTGGCTCGAACTGTGGCGCGAGGGACTTGCTCGGTTGCCGCGATCTCGCCTTCGATGCCGGCCGCGGTATCGATATCTTCTGCGCCGGCTATGAACACCCGGAATCCCTCACATAGCCCCTGCAGCTTCTCAAACCCGGCGATCATTTCCGCCCATTGGTATTCGCTGCCGTTGTCCAGGTAGAGGGTGCGCGGCAACCCCCATGATTGCACCATGTCCACAAAGCTTGCGGCAATGTGGGCTTGCGTTATTCCCTTTCCTCGCGGCAGTAGAACCAGGGTGTAGAAGAGGTCGTTATTCGCGAGGTCGAGCCAGGCAATCATTCGTGCGGTGCCCTCGGTGCCATCCTCACGGGTAAGCAACACGTCAACCGGGTGCACGTCGCCAATGACAATATCCATCGGGTAATCAGGCCGGCGGCGGTGAATGCGCGGGGTGTATTGATCGTGGTAACGCTTGGCGTCTTTTTCTTTGATGCCTACCAGGCGCGAGGGGCTGAGGTGGCGCACCAGGTGCAGGCCAGGCCGGATCAGCGGCGCATCTTCCCAACCCGCGGCGCGGGACAGTCCTTGCAACTCGGCCGACGCGAGGGCGTTAACCTTCCCTTCGCTGTTGGTGGCTTCGCGCCAAAGGCCCCGAATAAAGCCCTCGATTGCATCGGCAATTGGGCGCTTTGCCGTATCTGGAAGCGGACAGGCTTTGTCCCATTTCGCATTCACAAAATAGCGCCTCTTCCCCGCGTCGGCGCGGCGCGGACGGGCAAGGGCTTTTTCGTTTCCGCCCTCTACCTTTGCTAGCCAGTCGCGCATCGTGTCCACCGCGATCTGCACGGGCTTCCCATTCAGGCCAGGATGCTCGCGTGAGGCAATATCCTCCAGGACGGCAGCGCGGGCGCGGGT
Organism: Sulfuritalea sp.; assembly: GCA_030696505.1. Taxonomy (GTDB): domain Bacteria; phylum Pseudomonadota; class Gammaproteobacteria; order Burkholderiales; family Rhodocyclaceae; genus Sulfuritalea. Next base: position 1,263 of record JAUYSD010000290.1, read on the forward strand.
GCCTTTGGGGTGCATCAGCGCAGGGGCGACAATGGCGAGCTTCCAATTCATTTCCGCAATACGTCCGCCGATGCCGATGTCTATGGCAGCGGGTGCCGCAGCCTCGATAGGGGCAACGGCGGGTGCTTTCAGCGTACCAGGGTTGCGTTTATGCCAAATCGCGCGCAAAGCGGCTGGAAGGCTGGGGACATGGACTTGAAGAGCCTTGCCGCCGCGCCCGCCGGCCCCTTTGATGGCTCGCACTTCCAAGGCGGTGCCGCGCCAGGTGTGCCTATTCAAGGCGCGTAGTATCGCCGCCCGCGCATTGCGCTCATCAATTCCAGCAAGCATCCCAAAGTCTTTGGAATTGATCCAGAGCCCCTCATGAGCAAGTGATTGAGCAGATGCGGGCAAAGGCGCTAGCTGGGGTGAAGCTAGCGCGGTTGATTTGCTACCCATTCGTCAGCTCCCCGGCCTTGATCCCCAGTGCTACGGCTGCGTTGTGACTCTTTCCAAAGCGGCAAGGGGTATTTGTGTTCAGAACGAGATAGACCGCCTGCCGCTCTTGGCCCACACGGCGGGCCAGTTCGGTATAGCTGATGCCTTTCCGTTCCATCTCCTGCTTGATTTGGTCCCTGGATTTGAGTTGGCCGGCGCGCATGGGTATCCTTCCTGTAGTATCGTAAAAACGATAATTACAACTATCGCAAAAGCAACTATACGCGCTTTTGCGATACTGGCAAGGATGTGTTGATGAAGAATTTCTCCCTGCGGCTCAAGGAAGAACGCGAACGCATCACCCTAACTCAGGCGGCTTTTGCAAAGCTGTGTGGCGTGGGAAAGACCGCGCAGTACACCTATGAGTCTGGTCAGCGGTTTCCCGACGCAGGGTATTTGGCGGCGGCTGAAGGCTTAGGGGTTGATTTAAGCTATCTTTTTTCCGGCATGCGGGAAGATGAAAAGGTCGACTACGATTTGGCGCGCTGGGAACTTTTTGACGGAATGTTCGCGGCGCTGGGCTTCTCGCCTGACGACGTTGAGAAATTCTCTCGGTCAATAATTCCGCTTTTGCACGATGCGTGGTCAGGGGATGGTGAGTCGCGCGAAGAGTGGAGATCGGCGAAGCTCCTGCCGGCCGTCTTGGAAATTCTCAAGGCAAGCCCATTCATTAAGGGCTTGGCTGACAAGCCGTGGGTCAACGTCGAGCTTCTTGAATCTGTACTGCGCGCGATCGATGAATCGGATGCGGCTCGCTCTCTTCCTGCCATCAAGAGGGCCAGGGTTGCCGCACTTGCTTATCGCCTCGCAGGTGATGGTGGAAAAGTTTCTCAGGATGTAATTGAGCAGGCAGCGTTACTGGCTGCGGTCTGACGGCGTTTTGGTTACCCCAGCAGCCGAGCGTCAGGGCCTCCCGCTCGGCGCGGACCGGATTGCCCACTGGAACCCACTCCAGATAACTACGGACCACCTTGCGCCAGCAGTCCAATAGAGATAAATTTACGTCAGGCCTGCCGCACGGCCTGCAAGTCGACCATCTTTGGGTGGCTAAGATCGCATCAGATCAGCGGTTTAATACTCTCGTGTCCTCTGGGTACGGCGAGTCGACTGCCTGCCCTTATTGAGGAGACGGAGCATGCCTAGTCTTGATCTATTGGGTTTTCCATCAGGCCGCAGCGTCGGTAATTGCCGCAAGGACGCAAAGCGCCTGGCGCGCCTTTCCAGTATTCCCCTGAATGAAGCACTTGACCGCATCTCGGCTGAGAACGGTCTCTCGATGCCGTGGGCGAAAGCAATGCGCGCGCTGGTAACAGCTCCTATGACGGCAATTCGTTCGGCTGCCAACGAGATGACGCAGGCTGACATCGCCAGGGTCATGGAGCGGGAGCCGGCCCTAACTCATTTTGGATTGGGAATCCATCATCGGTCCGGGAACACGCTCGCGGAACGTGTGGAGCGATTCAAGATCGAGCGCGAAAGCTTGCTGCATAAGGTCGATGAGTGCAATAAAGCGCTGCGCTGGTTGACTCACGCTACCAGGCGGAAGACGATAAATCCAAACCGCAGCAGCTACGGGCTGAAGCACTCTGTAGAGTACTACATGAAATCGCTTCCCTCCGTTGATAACTATTACGTCTCCAACGGATCGTTTATTTGCGCGGCCCTGCATGCCGGCTTCGAGATGGTGCGCTCACGGGAGGGTAGTCCCAACGCTCATTTCAACATTAGCGAGCGTTCTCCAATTCTGGAGTGGGCGAGACTTAAAGAGCTCAATGCGTATAGCCTTTCCAAGGCAAAGTTGCAGCGGCGTACTGACCTGTGCGATCTTGTTGGGGCGCCAGCTGGGAGGCTTGTTCGCGGGTAGGTTGCCTAGAGGGGGAGGATGGATTAACTCGCCTCTCCCGCTTGGGCAAGCATTTCACTGGGATCGAGCCCAGCCGGCGCTACTTTCGGGGCGGCGGTGGAGCGGCTGCGAGAGTGTGTATAGCAGGCGGCGTTCGCCGCCCTGAAATTCCCTAGAATCGATTGGTGCTATTCTCCAATTGTCATATTCCGGGAGGGTGGCAATGGACAGCAAACAATTCAAGGTCCGTTTTTACGTTGGGCAAGTCGGAGCGGCTGGTGGCGATGGCCTTGTGAGTGAAGCGCTTGACGCGATGGATCTTGCTGGCTGCCCAGTTATCAAAATTGGAAATTTGAGCTATGAGATTAGGGGGCTGAAGCGATTCAAAGACGGGGCTTCGTTTAGAGGGGTGTTTGCGCGTTTCCGGTCTGATGATTTGCCGCACGTTGGCAAGCCGGGAGGAAAGGAGCGGGAACTCGATATCGAGCCCGACGACGGACTGCTTGAAAAGAACTATTTCCTCTATTACCGGAAACACCAGCTGCTCGTATACCAGGAGAACGGCAATGGTAGCGTTGTGGGTCGCCTTGGCGAGTACTTCTCGAATCATTTCAATGCCGCAACTGTGTTTCAGCCGGTGCTGCAGCCCGATGCGACGATGCGGTTGCTGCGGGCCGATGTCCAGCCGATGTCTTTAGAGTTGAGTTTCGCTCGCCCCACAAACGCTGAATGGTTCCCAAAAGACGACTTCAGCCGCGAGTTGCTGGCGCTGATGAAGTCGGCCAAAGCTCCATCGATACACCTGTCGCTATCGGGGACTGGCAGAGGGGCGTTGAGGCAACCGCTGTCGCAGAAGGTGAAACGGTCAGTTGTTGGGCTCTTGGGGCACGGCGATGTCAAGGTGGCGCGCCTTCTGGTAGAAGATGAAGAAGGCAGGCATCCAATTGATCTGATCTCGGACCGGTTGATGCACCGCATTGAAGTCGAGATGGCTGGGCGGTATCCTGTCGAACAATCGGTATTTAATGGGCTCATGGAGGCAAAAGATGAACACAATGACGCTCTCGAAACCATCTTCGGCGCCGGCGATGGGGTCTTGGATTAGCATCCTCGCCCTGCTTGGGGCGATGGGTGGCGCATGGTTGTTAGCGCCAGACAGTGGTTCGATCGGCACTACTCTCGGCACGTTTGCCCAGGTCGCCGGAACCATGCTCGGGTTTTTGATCGCCGCGTTGTCAATTCTGACGGCGATGATCAACGTTAAGTTGCTGGCGAACATGAAGCGGACGGGCCACTATGAGGTGCTGGTGGATCGCCTGATCTTCACCAGCGTGGCCTTTTTGGCGACGATGCTTGTTTCGCTCGCGAGCATGTTGCTGGCTGGCGTTTGGGCGCGTTACGGGCTATCGGTTGCCTGCGGCCTGATGGCGTTCTCCAGCGTCTGGCTCATTCTGACCGGCCGTAACTTCCACAACGTGATTCTCACGGTCAATCAGTAGGCCAGCCCCCGGGTTGGCCGGCAGTGCCAAAACGCGCGCGCCCATACACACGCGACGCGTTACTGGCAGCGAAGTGGCTTGGCCGTTCCCTTTATGCTGCGCAGCGTCATGTTGGGCTGTCGCATCATCCTATGTACCATCCTTTCTCCATCCTATCCCCCCTCAGAATGCCGTCCTATGTCCGGGTTGCTACCATATGGTGCGCAGCGCTCGACTCGCCAGCCAGGGACGCTGGAAGTGAGCCTGAAACCGGTTTTGATTGATCAGGTGCTTGAATTGGTGCGGTTTCTGGTCACTTTCTGGCAACTGGTGATTGAAATCGTTCAATCCCGATAACCCACCGCAATTCGGCTTCTCCCGCCTGCTCCCAGCATCCACGCCGGTTTTAATCCCTTGCAAGGCTGGTGAATATTGTCTACCCCCCTAACAGCAAATTATTCGGGAACCCCTTGAAGAACGGGACATAAGGCCCTATTATTAGCACTCGCCGGCGATGAGTGCCAATCAAGGCCCTCTGCCCGATTCAGTCTTGCGGCCCGGCCGCAGCTGCTCATTTCTGTTCCAACCCAGTTTAAGAGGAGATCACCCCATGAAAATCCGTCCCTTGCATGATCGCGTAATCGTCAAGCGCCTCGAAGAAGAGAAGAGAACCGCTTCCGGCATCGTCATTCCCGACAACGCCGCGGAAAAGCCCGATCAAGGTGAAGTCAAGGCTGTCGGCAACGGCAAGATCCAGGACGACGGCAAAGTTCGCCCGATGTCGCTCAAGGTTGGCGATCGCGTGCTGTTCGGCAAGTACTCGGGCCAGACCGTCAAGGTCGACGGCGACGAACTGCTGGTCATGCGTGAAGAAGACATCATGGGCGTAGTCGAGCTCTAATCCCGCCAGGGGATACCGTGCCCAGGCCCTGCCCGGGACATATCGATACAGAATTCTAGGAGATTAAATAATGGCAGCTAAAGAAGTTCAATTTGGCGATTCCGCGCGTCAACGCATGGTTCGTGGTGTCAATATCCTCGCCGACGCAGTCAAGGTGACCCTCGGCCCCAAGGGCCGCAACGTGATTCTGGAGCGCTCCTTCGGCGCCCCGACCATCACCAAGGACGGCGTTTCGGTCGCCAAGGAAATCGAACTGAAGGACAAGTTCGAGAACATGGGCGCGCAGATGGTCAAGGAAGTCGCTTCCAAGACCTCCGACGTCGCCGGTGACGGCACCACCACCGCCACCGTGCTGGCCCAGTCGATCGTCCGCGAAGGCATGAAGTTCGTCGCCGCCGGCATGAACCCGATGGACCTCAAGCGCGGCATCGACAAGGCCGTGATCGCCGTCGTCGAAGAGCTGAAGAAGATTTCCCGCCCCTGCACCACGACCCAGGAAATCGCCCAGGTCGGCTCGATCTCGGCCAACGCCGATTCCGATATCGGCAAGATCATCGCCGATGCGATGGACAAGGTCGGCAAGGAAGGCGTGATCACCGTCGAAGACGGCAAGTCACTGGAAAGCGAACTCGAAGTGGTCGAAGGCATGCAGTTCGACCGCGGCTACCTGTCGCCCTACTTCATCAACAACCCGGACAAGCAAATCGCGATTCTGGACAATCCCTTCGTCCTGCTGCACGACAAGAAGATTTCCAACATCCGCGACCTGCTGCCGGTACTCGAGCAAGTCGCCAAGGCCGGCCGTCCGCTGCTGATCGTCGCCGAAGACGTCGATGGCGAAGCGCTGGCCACCCTGGTGGTGAACAACATCCGCGGCATCCTCAAGACCGTCGCCGTCAAGGCCCCGGGCTTCGGCGATCGTCGCAAGGCCATGCTCGAAGACATCGCCATCCTGACCGGCGGCACGGTGATCGCCGAGGAAGTCGGCCTGACGCTGGAAAAAGCCACCCTGAAGGATCTGGGCCAGGCCAAGCGCGTCGAAGTCGCCAAGGAAAACACCACGCTGATCGACGGCGCCGGTGCCGAAGACACGATCAAGGGCCGCGTCACGCAGATCCGTGCCCAGATCGAGGAAGCCAGCAGCGACTACGACAAGGAAAAGCTGCAGGAGCGCGTGGCCAAGCTGGCCGGCGGCGTTGCGCTGATCAAGGTCGGTGCCGCGACCGAAATGGAAATGAAGGAAAAGAAGGCCCGCGTCGAAGACGCGCTGCACGCCACGCGTGCCGCCGTTGAAGAAGGCATCGTCGCCGGCGGCGGCGTGGCCCTGCTGCGCGCCCGCGCCGCGATTTCGCTCAAGGGCGACAACCACGAACAGGACGCCGGCATCAAGATCGTGCTGCGCGCCCTGGAGCAGCCGCTGCGCGAAATCGCCGCGAATGCCGGTGACGAGCCGTCCGTGGTGATCAACAAGGTGCTCGAAGGCAAGGGCAACTTCGGCTACAACGCCGCCACCGGCGAGTACGGCGACATGGTGGCGATGGGCGTGCTGGACCCGACCAAGGTCACGCGCACCGCGCTGCAGAACGCCGCTTCGGTGGCCGGCCTGATGCTGACCACCGACTGCATGGTGGCCGAGCTGGTCGAAGACAAGCCGGCCGGCGGCGGCATGGGCGGCATGGGTGGCATGGGTGGTATGGGCGGCATGGGCGGCATGGACATGTAATTCGGCGTAGCCGATTACATATCCAGTGGAAGGAACAGGAGGAAACCCAGGTTTCCTCCCGTTACCCACCTTCCTATTGGGTCCGCACTGATCGAGATCCCCGACGCTGTTTCAGCGTCGGGGATTTTGTTTTGGTGCGGCGAAAGTTGGTGATGGCGGTACGGCGTCGGCATGCGGTGCGCATGTTGCGGTGCGGCGCGGGTCCATTAGAATCGGGCTTCCCTCAAGCCTGTTGCCCGCGATGATGACTGCTCCGTCTGTTGCCGAAACCCTGCGTCCCTACCCGCCTTTCGACCGTTTCGAGCCGGAGGCGCTGGCCTTTCTCGATGGGCATCTGCAGCCGGCGAAGTTTGCCGCCGGCGCCGTGATGGTGTCGCCCGGGCAGGGCGCGGCGCAGGCGATGTTCATCATCGTCCGCGGCAAGGTCCAGGCCGTCTCGGCCGGCGCCGCCGGCACTGCCGGCGAGACCGAGCTGACGCTTGCGGTCGGCGAATGCTTTCCGATCGGCGCGCTCTCCGGCCGCCGCGCGTCGGCCAATGTCTATACGGCGCTGACCGAGGTCGAGGCCTGGCTGTTGCCGGCCGCCGCCTTCCACCAATTGCTGGCGCTGAGCCCGGCCTTCAGCCGGCATTGCACCGGCTATCTGGCGTCGCTGGTGAGCCAGTCGCGGCAGCAGTTGCAGGCGCATTTTGCGCAGCAGGCCAACGCGACGCAGTCGCTCAATACCCGGCTGATCGACTTGATCAAGCGCCCGCCGATCTCGGTCAATGCGACGACGCCGATCCGCCGCGCGGTCGAAATCATGGGCGAGCAAAAGACCGGCTCGGTGGTCGCGGTCAATGGCGACGGCGCGCCGATCGGCCTGATGACGCAGTCCGACGTGGTGCGGCGCGTGGTGCTGGGCCGGGTGCCGCTGGAGCAAGCGCTGACCGAGGTGATGTCGCACAGTCCGGCGACGCTGCCGGAGACCGCCACGGCCTATGACGCGATATTCACCATGGCCTCGCGCGGCATCCGCCACTTGCTGCTGGTGGATCAGGCGGGGCGCCTGTCTGGAGTGATTTCCGAGCGCGACCTGTTCGCCCTGCAACGGGTCGGCGTCGGCCAGGTGCGCCGCGCCATCGAATCCGCCGAGGACATCGAGTCGCTGCAGGCGGCGCTGCGCGACGTGCAGCAATCGGCCTTCAACATGCTGGCGCAGGGCATAGGCGCGGAACAGATGACGCAGTACATCTCGACGCTCAACGATGCGGCGACCGCGCGCATCCTGGACCTGAACCTGCGCCGCCATGCCATGGACGAGATCGAGTGGGCCTGGCTGGCGTTCGGCTCGGAAGGCCGCGAGGAACAGACGCTGGCCACCGATCAGGACAACGGCATCGTTTTCCTGGCTGCCGATGCAGCGCAGCGCGATGCCTTGCGCGCACGCCTGCTGGCCTTCGCCCAGGACGTCAATCGGGATCTCGACCGCTGCGGCTTCCCGCTGTGCAAGGGCAACATCATGGCCGGCAACCCCGAGTGGTGCCTGACGCTCGACGAATGGCGGCAGAAGTTCAGTCACTGGATACGTTCGCCCCAGCCCGAGGCGCTGCTCAACGCCACGATCTTCTTCGACTTCCGCGCGATCTACGGCAAGCGGGAACTCGCCGCGCGCATGCACGAACACCTGTTCGGCCTGAGCATGGCGAATTCGGCCTTCCAGCGCATGCTGGCGCAGAACGCGCTGACGGTCGCCCCGCCGCTGGGCATGATCCGCGACTTCGTCACCGAGAGCGACGAGCAGGGCAAGGCCTACATCGATCTCAAGAAATCGGGCGCGCGGCTCTTCGTCGATGCCGCGCGCGTGCTCGCGCTGGCCCACGGCGTCGATGCCGCATCGACCGTCGCGCGCCTGCGGCGCACGGAAAAATTGCCCGCCGGCGACGGCGTGGATAGCCTGATCGACGCCTTCCATTACATCCAGCTATTGCGTCTGCGTCACCAGCACCTGGAAGCCGGCCAGGGACGGCCCGGCGACAACCGGATCTTCATCGGCCGCCTCAATCAGCTCGACCGCCGGATTCTGAAGGAGGCATTCCGCCAGGCCAAGGCGCTGCAGCAGCGGCTGAAAGTGAACTACCAGCTCTGACGGACAGTCAGCCCAGGCATTGCCTGTGATGGAAATCCGCGGCGCGCAAAACTACTCCCCGGCGCGGCGGCGGACACGCTATCATTTGGCGCAAGCCTGTATTCCTAGGAGGAGTTCCATGGGTAGCGAGGGTATTTATCGCAAAACCGAAAAAGGAAGAACCGAGATCGCCACACGCGCGAACAGACTCGGCATGCGGGAGCGGACCATGCTGATCATGGTCGACGACAAGACCACCCGGCGCGAATTGCTGGCGAAGAACTCCCACCCGACCAGCGAGGGCATACTCAACAACCTGCTGGCGGACGGCTATATCGAGATCGCTTCCGGTGCCGAGCCAGCCGCCGCGCCCGCAGCGTCTGCAGCCGCACCACCCGAGGCAGCGCCCAGCGCCCCGCCGGTCGAGGTTTCGCTGCTATCGGCCTCGCGCTTTGCCTGCCGCGCGCTGGTGACCTATCTTGGACCAGGAGCCGACGATCTGACCGCGCTGGTCGAGAAATGCAAGAACGTCGC
>JAUYSD010000385.1 GCA_030696505.1 Sulfuritalea sp.
CACCGCTGCCGGATGGCGGCGATCCGGCATTGGAGGATCAAGGTGGCGGCGTCTGGCTGCGTGCGCAATGCAGGAAGTGCGGTCGCGAGTGGATGTTGAACAACAATTCTTGAGACATGGCACCGACTGAGGGACTGGACTCGCGAGTCGGCACCGCTTTGCTGCGGTGGTCTATTACGCTGCTGGGGGCAATGCTGGTGGCGGCGTCCAGCGGATTCGCCCAAGCCGGCGATCTGGCTGCCGCTTATGCTCCCGTCGCCGCGACAGACGTATCGATCACGCCAAGCGACGGCGGGGGCGATAAGCGGACGAGACTTCGATCATCGGTGACTTTGGGAACGTCGCGGCCTGCTACTCACCCGCGTTTGGCGGGTAAGTCGAGCCCGGACCATGCCAGCGAGCCTCCACGGTTGCGCCTGCAACGAAGTCTGGCGCCCGGGATGACCTCAGCCGGATTGACGATGAAACATGCGCTACCCGGCGGCGAACTCAACCGTGAAGGCATCGTGCGTGCCAGCCGGATACTGGTTCGCGACGGGACGATAGTTCTCGATAGCGAGAGCAAAAGTTATGACGAGGCAGGGGCTCAAATTGTTCGTTCGCCGACGCCATCTGCCAATGACCCCACGTCTGTCGAAGCAAAGAATAATCAACCGGCGCCCAAGCGAGGGGAGTGAGGCAACGAGCGCTCCGGTGCACAAATTCCGGACAAGCTGCGGAGATGCTCAAGAGTTGGCGCTGACAGTACGGCGATACAAGGCGCCCCGAAAGGCGCTGCGGGCTGGAGGTGGCGGATGGGGTGGGATTCGAACCCACGGAAGGCTTGCACCTTCGCCGGTTTTCAAGACCGGTGCATTCAACCGCTCTGCCACCCATCCGTCGGGCCGCGGATTTTAGCACCGCGGCCTTCCGTTCTTTGGCTCAGTTGAAACTTGAGAAATCCGGCTTGCGCTTATCGAAGAAGGCGGCAAAAGCCTCCTTGGCTTCGGGGGACACCAGGCGTTCCCTGAAGACCTCGGCCTCGGCGTTCATTGTTTCCTGGATCAGGGCGCTTGCCGCGCGCTTCATCAATTGCTTGGTAAGTCGTAGCGACGATGCCGGTTGAGTGGTCAATTTTCGGCAGCGCTCCATGGCATGATCGAGCACCTGTGCGTCGGGCAGCACCGCGTTGGCGATGCCGACCTCCAATGCCGTCTGCGCCGAGAAGACTTCGCCCAGCATCAGCATTTCGGCGGCGCGTGCGTGTCCTGCGCGCAACGGCAACAGCAGGCTCGATGCGGCTTCCGGGGTCAGGCCAAGGTTGGCGAAGGGCAGGGCGAAGCGTGCGCTGCTGCCCGCATAGACGAGGTCGCAGTGCAACAGCATGGTGGTGCCGACGCCGATTGCGACGCCTTCGACGGCGGCGACAAAGGGCTTCTCCAGCCTGGAAAAGCCCTCGATGAAGCGATATACGGGGGCGCTTTCATCCATCGGCGGCGTTGCCAGGAAATCCGCCAGATCGTTGCCGGCGGTGAAATTGCCGCCGGCGCCGGAAATCAGGATCACGCGCACTGCCGGATCGCTGTCGGCGTCGGCCAGTGCATCGGCCATGCATCGGTACATCTCGGCGGTGAGCGCATTTTTCTTTTCCGGGCGCGCCATTTGAATATGGAACACGCCATCGGCAAGCTCCAGGCGGACTGCGGCGCTCATTTCTTGGGACGCGACATGTAGGCTTCCATGGCCGCCTTGCGATCGTCATTGACCTTCTGCGCGTGAGGCCGTTCGCCGATCAGTTTCAGGTAGGCCTTGGCTTGCGGCAGGAACTCATCGATGAAATCTCGGCCGTAGATCTTGCGCGTGGCCTGGCTGACCAGCGGCAGATGTACCCACGCCGCGCAATCGGCATGGGTGAAGCCGTCCCCGGCGATGAAGGGCGCGAAACGGGCCAGCCGCGTCAGACTCCTGAGACCTTTTTCGAGCAGCGGCGCGACTTCCTTCTTGGTTTCCTCGGATACCGTGCCGCCGAAAAAGGCTTCAAGGTAAAGCCGGCGTGCCGGCAACTCAAGATGCAGCTCGATGTGTTCGATCAGTTCGCGGCAGCGCGCGCGCGCGTAAATGTCATGCGGATAGAGCGCGGGCTCGGGCCAACTGTCCTCGATGAACTCGGTGAGCACCTGCGATTCGCTGAGCACTCCCTTGGGCGTGCGCATGAAAGGCACCTTGCCCATCGGCGACTCGGCCAGCATCTCATCTCCCTGCGATGGGAAAACCACCGCTTCGGTGAAAGGAACGCCTTTCTCCAGCAGGGAGAGTTTGACCTTGTTGTAGTAGTTGCTGACGGCGAAGCCGCAGAGGGTGATCGGTGTAGTCAATTCATGCTCCAGGAAAACGATAATCGCTCAGGCGCTCGCGCAGCTGCAGTTTGGAAAGCTTGCCGGTGGCCGTGTGCGGCAGGTCGTCGACGAATATCACATCGTCCGGTATCCACCATTTCGCCACCTTGCCTTCGTAGAAGGCGATCAGTTCGTCGCGACTGACTTCCTGTCCGGCTTTCTTGACGACCACCAGCAGCGGGCGCTCGTCCCACTTCGGATGGGCGGCGCCGATGACCGCCGCCTCGGTGACCGCCGGATGGGCGACGGCAATGTTTTCAAGGTCGATCGAGGAAATCCACTCCCCGCCCGATTTGATGACATCCTTCGAACGATCGGTGATCTGCATGTAGCCATCGGGGTCGATGGTCGCCACATCGCCGGTGGGAAACCAGCCGTCGCGCAATGCGTCGCCGCCTTCGCCCTTGAAATAGCCGCTGGTGATCCAGGGCCCGCGCACCAGCAAGTCGCCGAAGGCCTTGCCGTCATGCGGCAGGGCATTGCCGTTGCCATCGACAATCTTCAACTCGACGCCGAATATGCTGCGGCCCTGTTTGAGCCGGATGCGGTCGCGCTCTTCCGCCGGGAGCGCGAGATGCTTGTGCTTGTAGGTATTGACCGTGCCCAGTGGGCTCATTTCGGTCATGCCCCAGGCATGCAGCACGGTGATGTCGAACTGCTCGTCGAAAGTCCGGATCATGGCCGGCGGTGCCGCCGAGCCGCCGATCACCAGTCGTTTGACCGTCGACAGCTTGAGTTTGTTGGCTTGCAGGTAATGCAGCAGCCCGAGCCAGATTGTCGGCACGCCGGCCGACATGGTGACGCCTTCTTCCTCGAACATCGAATACAGGCTGGCGCCGTCCAGATGCGGGCCCGGCATGACCAGCTTGGCGCCGCTCAGCGCGCAGGAATAGGGAAGACCCCAGGCATTGACGTGGAACATCGGCACCACCGGCAGGATGCAGTCCCGCGCCGAAGCGCCCAGTGCATCGGGCTGGCTGGCGCCATAGGCGTGCAGCACCGTGGAGCGATGCGAATAGAGCACGCCCTTGGGGTTGCCCGTGGTGCCCGAGGTGTAGCACAGCGAGGACGCCGTGTTCTCGTCGAACTCCGGCCATTCGTAGTCGTCGTTTTGCGCCGCCAGCAGCTCTTCGTAGCACAGCAGATGGGGAATCGCATTGCTCGGCATTTCAGCCTGGCTGCACAGCGCGATCCAGCCTTTGACGCCGGGGCAATGCGGCACCAGCGCCTCGATCAGATTGGCGAAGTTGACGTCGAAGAAAATGAAGCGGTCGTCGGCATGATTGACGATATAGGCGACCTGTTCGGGGAACAGGCGCGGGTTGATGGTGTGGCAGATCGCGGCCATGCCGGAAACCGCATAGTAGATCTCGAAATGCCGGTGAGTATTCCACGCCAGGGTGCCAACGCGGTCCTCGGCCTTGACACCGAGCGACAGCAGTACGCGCGCCAATTGACGCGAGCGGCGATGGGCGTCGCTATAAGTGTAGCGATGCGTTCCGCCAACCGGCAGGCGGGACACGATTTCAGTATCGCTGTGATTCTGGGCGGCGTGCTGCAGGAGCCCTGAAATCATCAGCGGTCGGTTCATCATCAAGCCATGCATGGGCTGTACTCCTCTCTGTTGATCTGGTCATGCGCCAAATTCGACGGCAACCATAGCATTGGAATACGCGGGAGACAATCGGGAATTGAACGGGGCGGAAATCGGTTCCGTCTGACGGAACAACAGCGGAATCCCGAAAACCTCGGGAAGGATCAGGCGAGGTCGTCGCGGTTGGCGTCGGCCCAGCAGTTGGGGGTCTCGTAAAGCCGGATGCGCTCCAGGTGCAGATGATTGCCGTAGCTGTCGCGATAGAGCGGATCGAGAATCGAGAAGGCGATGCGGGCGAGGTTTTCCGCAGTCGGGACGGCGTCGAGCACGACCGTCTTGTGCTCCGGCATGCCGGCGAGGAAGTTCGCCACGACGGTATCGCCGCGCCAGACCAGAAAGGCATGGTCCCAGCAATCGACCACATGCCGCTTGGCAATCGCCTTGACCTCGGAAAAATCCATCACCATGCCATCGTCCGGACGGCCGGCGGCGTCAATGACGCCGCCGGCGAGGGTGATCTCCAGGGCGTAGCGATGGCCGTGCAGGTGGCGGCACTGGCTTTGATGATTCGGGATACGGTGGCCCGCATCGAATTCGAGGCGGCGGGTTATACGCATGATCGGAGTGGCCGTGTTTGTGGCAAAGTGTTCGCAGCTGCGCAGCCGGTGGGCTGGCGCGCATTATAGCCGCGCGGCAGCGCCGTCCCGCCAGCGCCAACTCTTGGAAGTCCCTGCAGCTTTTCATTCCCTCGTTCTGCCATGTCCCGCATCCTGCTCAAGACCGAAGACCATTCCCGCGACAGCGCCGGCATGCGCTATGTCTATCCGGTGATTTCACGTCGGGCCGGTGGTGTTTCGGTCGGCATCAACCTGAACCCGAACAATGCCTGCAACTGGCGTTGTATCTACTGCCAGGTTCCGGATTTGCAGCGCGGCGGACCGCCGCCGATTGATCTGGTACTGCTTGAACGGGAACTGCACGATTTCCTGATCTGGGCCAATTCCGGCGACTTCATGGCCACGCGCGTTCCGGTCGGTGCCCGGCAACTGGTCGATGTGGCATTTTCGGGGAATGGGGAACCGACCAGCGCCATCGAGTTCGCCGAGGCGGTGGCAGTCGTCCAGCGCGTGCTGGCCGTCCATGGCCTGACCGACAAAGTACTCGTGCGCCTGATCACCAACGGCAGCCTGCTCGATCGCATAGCCGTGCAAACCGGCATTGCGCGCATCGGTCGCGCCGGAGGTGAAGTCTGGTTCAAGCTCGACAGCGGAACTGCTGCCGGGCTAGCCCGCATCAATGGCACACGCGCCCGACCTGAACTTGTGGCGCGACGGTTGGCGTGCTGTGCCGGATTGGCTCCAACCTGGGTACAGACCTGCTTGTTTCGCCTCGACAACGAATTACCTGCCGCCCACGAAGTGGACGCATGGCTGGCACTGCTGGCGCCATTGGCGCCGCTGCTGGCCGGTGTGCATCTCTATAGCCTGGCGCGCCCTTCGCAGCAGAATGAAGCGCCCCGGTTGGCGCGTATCGAAGCCGGGTGGCTCGAAGAACTGGCGGAACGCGTGCGCCAAACCGGGCTGACGGTGCGCGTCAGCCCCTGATGCACGGAATGCTCAGTTGCTCTTCCTGCTCTTGCTTGCCGCCTTGGCTTCCTTTTTCAGTTCCTTGAACACATCCGACTTGGACGAGCGCAGATACTCGACGACTTCATAGTCTTCGCGCCGGATCTTCTGGATATCGATCTGCTCGACGTGAACCAGCCGCAACAGTTGTTGAACCGGACGCGGCATGTTGCGCCCACTCTCGTAACGCGAGCCGCCGCTCTGGGTCACGCCCAACTTGGACCAGAACTGCTGCTGGTTCATTCCCAGCTTGCGGCGGATTTCTCGGGCATCAACCTTGTCATTGGCTTTCATTGAATTACTCCTTGAACTTATTGTAATCAGGCAAATACGTTGGAATTTCAGTATCCCAATCGCTATTACCGAAGTAATAGAAATTCAACTATATGATAAATCCGTCTGCCATACAAGAAAATTGTAGTGACATTAGTACGAAGGTATAACTTTGGCAGGGAAATGGTTATTGACTTTTGGCCTGCTTGGGTAAAGGAACTATCGGGTAAAATTCGCGACTTCCCAACGGACCAACCACGGCAATGGCTTTGATCGTTCAGAAATACGGCGGTACATCAATGGGTTCGCCCGACCGCATTCGCAGTGTCGCCAAGCGCGTCGCACGCTGGAAAGCGCAGGGGCATCAACTGGTGGTGGTGGTTTCCGCCATGAGCGGCGAGACCAACCGGCTTATTGCGCTGGCCAAGGATGTTTCCCCGCAGCCCGATGCACGCGAACTCGACGTGATGATTTCCACCGGCGAGCAGGTCACGATCGCGCTGCTGGCAATGGCGATCCGGGATCTCGGCCTCAAGGCCAAGAGTTACACCGGCGGCCAGGTCAAGGTGCTGACCGACAACACTTTCACCAAGGCGCGAATTCTGGAGATCGACGACGCAAACATCCGGCGCGATCTCGACGACGATGCGGTGATCGTGGTCGCCGGATTCCAGGGTGTGGACGCCGACGGCAACATCACGACGCTGGGACGCGGCGGCTCGGATACCTCCGCGGTGGCGCTGGCGGCGGCGCTGACGGCGGACGAATGCCAGATATACACCGATGTCGACGGCGTCTACACCACCGACCCGCGCATCGTTCCCGAGGCGCGCAAGCTGGATCGCATCACATTCGAGGAAATGCTGGAAATGGCCAGCCTCGGCTCCAAGGTGCTGCAGATACGCTCGGTCGAATTCGCCGGCAAATACAAAGTCAAGTTGCGCGTGCTTTCCAGTTTCGAGGAAGAAGGTCAGGAGACCAGCGGCACG
>JAUYSD010000121.1 GCA_030696505.1 Sulfuritalea sp.
GCATGCGCGCCGAGCGTGGCGCCATGGGTCATGTTGAAGGCGCCCTTCCAGGACTTGGCCAGTCCGGTGCGAGCGGTGGATACGATAACGGCATCAGTCATGTGATTCTCCAGAATTCGGTTCGTCGGGTTCAGGCCGAGGTAAGCAATTTGCCTTCGGCGACGCGCTTGGCGATCAGCGGCGCCGGTTCCCAGAAGGCGTCGCCGGAACTGGCGGCAAACTCCTGCATGCGGCGCGCGACGTTGTAGAGGCCCACTTCGTCGGCATACAGCATCGGGCCGCCGCGGAACAGCGGAAAGCCGTAGCCGGTCAGGTAGATCATGTCGATGTCGGAGGCGCGGGCGGCGATGCCTTCTTCAAGGATGCGCGCGCCTTCATTGACCAGGGCGTAGATGCAGCGCTGGACGATTTCGGCGTCGCTGATCTTGCGCGGCGTGATGCCGAGTTCCTTGCGGTAGTCCTCCAGCATCTTGTCGACTTCGGGATCGGGGATGGCCTTGCGGTCGCCGGCTTTGTAGAGGTACCAGCCCTTGCCGGTCTTCTGGCCGTAGCGGCCCTGCTCGCAAAGCTTGTCGGCGAATTTGGCGTAGCGGATCGATGGCTTCTCGACATAGCGCCGCTTGCGGATCGCCCAGCCGATGTCGTTGCCGGCGAGGTCGCCCATGCGGAACGGGCCCATGGCCATGCCCCACTTTTCGAGCGCCTTGTCCACCAGCGCCGGCGTCGCGCCTTCTTCCAGCAGGAAGCCGGCGACGCGGCCGTAGTGCTCGATCATGCGGTTGCCGATGAAGCCGTCGCAGACGCCGGAGACCACGGCGGTCTTCTTGATCTTCTTCGCCACCTGCATCACCGTGGCCATGACGTCCTTGGCGGTGGCCGCGCCGCGTACCACTTCGAGCAGCTTCATCACGTTGGCCGGGCTGAAGAAGTGCATGCCGACCACATCCTGCGGGCGCTTGGTGAAGTTTGCGATCTTGTTCACGTCGAGCGTCGAGGTATTGGAGGCGAGGATCGCGCCGGGTTTGGCGATGGCGTCGAGTTGCTTGAACACGGCTTCCTTGACGCCGATTTCCTCGAACACCGCCTCGATGATCAGGTCGGCGTCCTTGAAATCGTCATAGGACAGGGTGCCCTTGAGCAGGCCCATGCGCTGGTCCAGCTTTTCCTGGGAGAGCTTGCCCTTTTTCATGCTGTTTTCGTAGTTCTTGCGGATCGTGGCCATGCCGCGGTCCAGCGCTTCCTGCTTCATTTCCAGCATGGTGACGGGGATGCCGGCATTCAGGAAGTTCATGGTGATGCCGCCGCCCATGGTGCCGGCGCCGATCACGCCGACCTTGGCGATCTTGCGCGTCGGGGTGTCGTCGGGCACGTCGGGAATCTTCGAGGCGGCGCGCTCGCCGCTGAAGGCGTGGCGCAGCGCCCGCGATTCGGGCGTGCCCATCATCTCGATGAAGAAGCTGCGTTCCAGCTTCATGCCCTCGTCGAAGGGCTTGGTCACGGCGGCCTGCACCGCGTCGATGCACTTGAAGGGGGCGGGGAAGGGGCCGGCCACGCCCTTGACCATGTTGCGCGAGAACTGGAAGTAGGCTTCCTGGTTCGGCATGTCGATCCTGATGTCGCGGATGCGCTTGAGGGGCCGCTTCTCGCCGACGACCTTGGCGGCGAAGGCCAGCGCGCCCTGGAGCAGGTCGCCGCCGTTACCCTCGATGAACTCGTCGAACAGCGGCGTGCCCTTGAATTTCTCGGACGGCACCGGGTTGCCCGACAGGATCAGGTTCAGCGCGGCTTCGACGCCGATGATGCGCGGCATGCGCTGCGTGCCGCCGGCGCCGGGCAAGAGGCCGAGCTTGATTTCCGGCAGGGCGATCGAGGCACCGGCCACGGCGACGCGGAAATGGCAGCCCAGCGTGAGTTCCAGTCCGCCGCCCATGCAAACGCCGCCGATCGCGGCGACCACCGGCTTGGGGCAGGCCTCGACGATGCGGATCACGGTCAGCAGGTTGGGTTCGGCATAGGACTTCGGCGAGCCGAATTCGCGGATGTCGGCGCCGCCCGAAAAGGCGCGGTCGGAACCGATCAGGACCACGGCCTTGACCGCGGGATCGGCGCTGGCGCGATCGATGCCGGCGACGATGCCGCAGCGCAGGTCGTAGCCGAGGCCGTTGACCGGCGGGTTGTCGAGTTTGATGACGGCGGTGCTGCCGTGCATTTCATAATTGGCGCTGCTCATGCTTGCTCCTTGCATAAATGATTGGGGTTCACACTTCCAGCCATTCCTTGCGAATGGCGGCGTTGTTCTTGAGGTCGGCCGGGGTGCCTTCGAACACGATGCGGCCGTGGCCCATCAGGTAGAGGCGTTCCGAGATGTCCAGCGCGATGGCCAGCTTCTGTTCGATCAGCAGGATCGAGATGCCGCGCTTCCTGATCTCCTGGAGGAAGATACCGACCTGCTCGACGATCTTCGGCGCCAGGCCCTCGGTCGGCTCGTCGATCATGATCAGGTCCGGGTCGCCCATCAGCGTGCGGCACAGCGTCAGCATCTGCTGCTCGCCGCCGGAGAGCACGCCGCCGGGCGTGCCGTCGCGTTCCTTGAGGCGCGGGAACAGCGCATACATGTCGTCGATGTTCCAGCGTCCCACCGCGCGCGGGTCCTTGACGCCCAGCATCAGGTTCTGCCGCACCGTCAGGTCGGGAAAGATCGAGCGGTCTTCGGGCACCAGGCCGAGGCCGCGGCGGGCTATCTCGTAGGCCTTCAGCCCGAGTATCTCCTGGCCCTTGAAGCGGATGCCGCCCTTGGCCAGCACCTGGCCCATCACGGCCTTGGCCGTGGTCGAACGGCCGACGCCGTTGCGGCCCAAGAGGCAGACGATTTCGCCGGGATTGACGTGGAGGTTCACGCCGTGCAGCACGTGGCTCTTGCCGTAGTAGGCATGCAGGTCGGCGACTTCGAGCATGGGCTGGGTCATGATGCGTTTTCCGAATGCAGGCTGGTTCCCAGATAGGCTTCCTGTACCGCCGCGTTGCAGCGGATCGCCGCCGGCGCGTCGGTGGCGATGATCTGGCCGTAGACCAGCACCGAGATGCGGTCGGCGAGGCCGAATACCACGCCCATGTCGTGCTCGACCATGACCAGGGTCTTGTCTTCGGTGACGCGACGGATCATCGCCACGGCCTCCTCGGTCTCGGTATTGCTCATGCCGGCCGTGGGTTCGTCGAGCAGGATCACGTCGGCGCCGCTGGCGATCGTGATGCCGATCTCCAGTGCGCGCTGTTCGGCGTAGGAGAGGATGCCGGCTGGCGTGTCGCGGCGGCGGCTCAGGCCGATCTCCTCCATCACCGCCTCTGCGCGCTGGCGCGCATCCTTGAGTCCGGCCAGGCGTTGCCAGAAGGAGTAGCGGTAGCCCAGCGACCAGAGCACGGCGCAGCGCAGGTTCTCGAATACCGAGAGGTTGTGGAAGATGTTGGTGATCTGGAAGCTGCGCGAGAGGCCGCGGCGCGCGATCTCGAAGGGCTTCAGGCCGACCACGTTCTCGCCCTTGAGTTCGATGGCGCCGGCGGTGACCGGCAGGCGCGCGCTGATCAGGTGGAACAGCGTGGACTTGCCGGCGCCGTTGGGGCCGATGATGGCGTGGCGTTCGCCGCGATGGATGTCGAGATCGACGCCGCGGATGATTTCGCTGGCGCCGAAGTTCTTCTTCAGACCCTGCATGCGGATCGCGGGCGCTGTCATGTCTTGTCCCCATGCAACGTCGACAAGCTCGCATTCCAGGCCACGCGGGTGCGGCCGCCGATCCAGCGCGTCAGCGCCAGGCCCAGCGCCGCGGTGGCCAGCGCGGCCAGCCACGGGCCGGGTGTGTTGAGGTGCAGCTCCACGGTCATGATCCGCGTCGCCGTGTCGCCAGCGCCAACTCCTTCGCCGGCCAGCAGCGCATAGCCCATTTCGATCAGGCCGATGAGGCCGGCCAGGAGCACCAGCACCGGCAGGGCCGTGACCAGGTAATGCGGCAGCATGCGGCCAAACAGGCCGGCGGCCCACAGCTTGTGCTGCACGGCGATCACGCTGGCGATGCCGCCCGGCGCCATCAGCACCATGAACAGGAAGAACAGGCCGAAGTAGAGCAGCCAGGCATGCGTCATGCCGCCGATCACGATCTGCATCACGGTGATCAGGATCGCGCCGATGATAGGCCCGTAGAAGAAGCCGATACCGCCGACGAAGGTCATCAGCAGCACCACGCCCGAGGTATGCGCGTTGAGGGTTTCCGCGGTGACGATTTCGTAGTTGAGCGCAGTCAGGCCGCCGGCGATGCCGGCGAAGAAACCCGAGAGGATCAGCATCAGGTAGCGCACGCGTTGCGTGTCGTAGCCGACGAACTCGGCGCGCTCCGGATTGTCGCGCACCGCATTGGCCATGCGTCCCAGCGGCGTCTGCGTCAGGGCGAACATGGCGACCGTGGCCAGAAAGGCCCAGACCACGATCAGGCCGTACATCTCGACCTGAGGCCCCCAGGTGAAGCCGAGGAAGCTTTCCTTGCCGATCACCCGGTTGCCCGAGACGCCGCCCTCGCCGCCGAAAAAGCCGGGAAACATCAGGGCGCAGGCGGCGACCAGTTCGCCGATACCGAGCGAGATCATGGCGAAGGTGGTGCCGGCCTTCTTGGTCGTCACATAGCCCAGCACGACGCCGGCCAGCAGTCCGGCCAGCCCGCCGACCAGCGGCAGCAGAGCCACCAGCAGCGGGCTGCCATCCTTGCCGATCAGGTTCAGCGTATGCATGGTGATGAAGGCGCCGAGGCCGTAATACACGGCATGGCCGAAGGAGAGCAGGCCGGTCTGGCCCAGCAGCATGTTGTAGGACAGCGCGAACACCACCATGATGCCCATCTGGCACAGCAGCGAGACCATGAAGCCGCTCTTGAATACCAGCGGCAGGGCGATCACCAGGGCCAGGCAGCCGCCCCAGAGCAGCAGCCGGCCGCGCGGAAACAGGGCGCTGTTCATGACTCGCGCGCCCCCATCAGGCCGCGCGGGCGGAAGATCAGGATCGCGACCATCAGCACGTAGGGCAGCACCGGCGCCAGCTGGGTGATGGTCAGGCGCGCCACCTGCGAGCCTTCGGGCAGGCTGATGCCGACCAGGGCAAAGACGTCGGTGATGGACAGCGTCATCGCCACCGAGAAGGTCTGGATGCAGCCGATCAGCAGCGAGGCGACGAAGGCGCCGCCCAGCGAACCGAGGCCGCCGACCACCACCACGACGAAGACGATGCTGCCGACCGCCGCCGCCATGCCCGGCTCGGTGACAAAGGCGTTGCCGCCGATGACGCCGGCCAGCCCGGCCAGCGCGGTGCCGCCGCCGAAGACCAGCATGAAGATGCGCGGCACGTTGTGGCCCAGCGCCTCGACCATGTCCGGCTTGGTCAGCGCGGCCTGGATGATGAGGCCGATGCGGGTGCGCGTGAGCAGCATGTAGAGAGCCAGCAGCATGCCGACCGAGATCAGCATCATGAAGCCCTTGTAGATCGGAAAAGAAGTGTCGAACAGGGTGAACAGGGTGCCGTCCAGTTCGACCGGAATCCGGTAATCCACCGCCACCTTGCCCCAGATCAGGTGCACGATTTCCTCGACCAGGAAGGCCAGGCCGAAAGTGAACAGCAGTTCCGCGACATGGCCGAACCGGTGCGCGCGGCGCAGGCCGTAGCGCTCGATCGCCGCGCCGACCGCGCCGACCACCAAGGGAGCGACCAGCAGGCCGGGCCAGAAGCCGATCCAGGTGCTGATCTGGTAGGCGAAATAGGCGCCCAGCATGTAGAAGCTGGCATGCGCGAAATTGAGGATGCCCATCATGCTGAATATCAGCGTCAGCCCGGAAGAGAGCATGAACAGCAGCAGTCCGTAGGTGATGCCGTTCAGCAGCGACATGACGACAAATTCCATTGCATCCTCAAGTCTGGTTAAGTTTGATTGGCGATCCGGCTCCGGGTGGATCCGGCTCGATTGTCGAGCGCAGCGAGTTGATCAATCGCCTCCCCCGCGAGGGGGAGGTTGGGAGGGGGCGGGTCACACAGGGCCCCGCCGGGCGAGCCGCGAAGACCTCGGCAAAGTCCTCGCTGCTGGCCCGGCTCGCCCGGTTCAGGGGCGTTCCATGATGCAGGAGGTCGGCAGCTGCGAATCGCGCTGCGAGATCGACGCCAGGGTCTTCCAGCCGTAACCCGTACCCTCGGAATCATGCTTGACCGTCTTGCCGTCGGCTTTGCTGAAGATCGAGATATACAGCGGCTGCATGGCCTGGTGGTCGCTCTTGCGCATCCAGACCTCGCCCGTGTCGTTCTGGAAGCGCATGTCTTCCAGCGCCAGGGCGACGGCCTTGGGATCGGTCGACTTGGCGGTATTCATCGCCTTGGCCACCATCTCGACCATGTTGTTGACGCGCAGGTAGTAGAACCAGATGCCCGGATACTTCTTGTTGAAGTCCTGCGCGAACTTTTCGGTGTTCTTGGTCGGTACGTTCATGTGCCATTCGGTCAGCTGCAGCACCTGGTTCTCGCCCGCGGCGCCCATCGCCTGCGGCGTGCCGAGGCCTCCCGCGTAGTAGGTGAAGAAGCGCGCCTTGAGGCCGGCATCTTTCGCGGCCTTGATCAGCAGCGAGAGGTCGTTGCCCCAGTTGCCGGTCATCACCGTGTCGGCACCCGAGGCCTTGATCTTGGCGATGTAGGGGGCGAAGTCCTTGACGCGGCCGATCGGGTGCAGATCCTCGCCGACGATCTTGATGTCCTTGCGCTTCTTGGCCAGCATTTCCTTGGTGTACTTCGCCACCTGGTGGCCGTGGGCATAGTCCTGGCCGATGATGAAGACCTTCTTGATGCTCTTGTCCTTCTCCATGAAGTTGGAGATCGCTTCCATCTTCATTTCGGTGTTGGCGTCGAAACGGAAATGCCAGAAGCTGCATTTCTCGTTGGTCAGCGTCGGATCGACGGCGGCGTAGTTGAAGAACAGCACGGTCTTGTCCGGGTTGCGCGCATTCCACTTGTTCACCGCATCGATCAGTGAATGCGCGGCACCGGAGCCGTTGCCGAGCGTGACGAAACGGAAGCCCTGGTCGATCGCGGCCTTGAGCTGGATCTGGGTTTCCTGCGGGCTGCCCTTGTTGTCGAAGCCGGTGAACTCGAGCTTCTGACCCATGATGCCGCCCTTCTGGTTGACCAGGATTTCGGCGGCTTCCTTGAAGCCCTTGAGGCCGGCGTCGCCGACGTTGGCAAAGGGTCCGGACAGCGGGTCGATGTAGGCGATCTTGACCTGGGCGGCGGCGCTGCCGCCGATCAGCATGACACTCGCGGCAAGGGTGAGGCGTTTGACGAAGCTGCTCTTCATGGATGTGTCCTCCTGTGTGTAGTCCGGTCCTGGTCCTGGCTCCGGTGACTGAATCATCGTGTTCTGCTTAGCGGAACTTAGTTCTGTAATACACGATAGATGATACTGATTGTGGGATGGGCTGTAAACGGTTTTTTGAGTGCCGCAAGCGCCGTTTGGTTCGCCCTGCGCCAATTGTGCCGCAGCCCTGTGGCGCACGGCCGCGAATTACCGCGGGGCGTGCCTGGCATTGCAATGGGAATTCAAATGCTGCACTGCGGAATAACGTGCAGCGATCCTTCCGGCTTTGCGCCGGCTCAGGAGATAGCGGAAGCTATTTGGTGTGACAGGAGAGGCAAACCGTGGCGCGCGGCTTGCGCAGGAAGGTGGCGTTGAACAGCGAGCCGTTGGTGACGCCGTGGGGATCGTGACAGGAGCCGCATTCGACCGATGCGTCGGCGCCGCTGCCGTACAGGCGGATTTCGCCCTTGTCCATGCGATTGTCGGCGTCGTCGTCGAAGAACTTCGCACCCGTGGTACTGCCGCCCGGCGTCTTCCAGTCGGTGCCGTCGCCGTTTGTGGCCGGGTATTTGACCCCGACCGGGTGATCGTCGCGCAGGTCGGTGCTGATTGCCGCAACAGTGAAGTCGGCGGCGCCGGCGCCGATAAATCCGGCGTTCGAGGAGTGGCAGGCCAGGCACTCGCCTTGTTTCAGTCCCAAATGTACGGTCGCATCCGGGCCGCTGGCATTGTTCCAGGAGTTGTTGAGGAAAGTCGAGTTCGGCGTCGCCTGGTAGCGTCCCGAGCCCGGCATGTTCATGATCGCATCCACCGCCTGCTGTCCGTCATGGCAGGACAGGCACACCAGCGAGGCCGCTCCCGGCTGGGATGCCGTCTGGCTCATGCTGTTGGAACTGTAGACGGTGTAGGTGGTATTCGGAATGGCGCGGTTCCACAGCGGCGCCCCGACATTGGTGTTGGCGGCGTGGGGCGTATGGCAGTAAACGCAGATCTCGCCATAGTCGTTGCGGTAAGGGTCCATATTGACGCCCGACGGTCCGCCCGAGGCCTGCCGCTGCGTCAGGTTGTGCCGGGTGTTGCGGATGCTGTCCTGATTGGAGAACTTGCTGGTCAGGTCGCCGTCGGCGCTGCTGTCGTCGGCGCCAAGGCCGAGCAGGATCAGGCCGGCTAGGTAAAGCACCGCGAGCAGCGAAATGCGGCGTGGCGCGTTGCGTCGGCCGGATCGATTCGGAACAGGGATTGCGTTGCGCATCATGATTTCTTCCTCGTCGGTGCGGCGGTCTAGCTTGGGCGCTGCTTGCGCGCTGCCAACTTCAGGCGCGCTTCGTCTTCGCCCAGCCAGCGAAACACTTCGATCTTCTTGAAGTACTGATCCAGCACATACAGGCGTCCGGTTTCATCGATCGCGATGCCGGCAAGCAGGGCGTAGTTGCCCGGGCCGGGGTCGCGGCTCAGGCGGCCCAGGGGCATCAGCAACTGGCCGGTGGGGTTGAATATCTGCACATTGTTGAAACCGCCGTCGCCGACATAGATGTTGCCGTCGCCGTCCAGGGAGATCGCGCGCGGGCGCGAAAACAGGCCGATCCCGGTTCCCGCCCCGCCGAACTGGAACTTGAATTCGCCCTTGGCGCCGAATGCCTGGATCCGGAAATTTCCCGAATCGACGACGTAGAGCGTGCCGTCGGCGGCGACTGTGGCCGCCAGCGGAATATTGAACTGCCCGGGTGCCTTGCCGCGCGGGCCGAGGCGGAAGCGTTCGCTGCCGTCGGGCGCGAGTGCCACCACCTTGTGGTCGTCCTGCTCGACATTGCCGCGATCCACCACGTAGATCGTCTTGCCGTCGCCCTGCACCGCAAGGCCCACGGGATTGGTGAACTTGCGTCCCAGGGCGATCGCGTGGACGAACAGCCCGATGGCGTCGAAAACCATCACCTTGCGCAACTGCGGATCGAGCACATAGACCTTGCCCTCGTTGTCGAGGGCAAGGGCCTGGGGACGTTTCAGGATATTGGGTTCGCGCAGGCCGAAGCGGAACAACCGCTTGCGCGCAGCATCGAAGACCGTGATGGCGGCGGCCGAGGGTTCCGCGACATAGACGCGGCCGGCCCGGCTGGCGATCGCCGAGGGCTTGTCGAGCACCAGCCCATCGCTGAGCGGCCGCCCTCCCTGGATCGAGCGTTGCCAGCGCTCGGCGTCGCTTTCCACGGTGATGTCGGTGGCGGCTTGCAGCACGGTCTCGAATTCGAAGCGCGGCAGGTCCGGCGGTGGGGGCCACAGCAGGTTTTGCGGGGCGGCGGCCTTGGTCTGCTTGGTGGCAACCGGCGCGCAGGCGCAGAGTCCGATCAGCAGCGGGACAAGCATCAGGCAGCGCCGGATTCCGGCCGTACGCATCCCCAGCGGACGCGCAAGATTCGCCCTGCCCCGAGAATTCATCGCTCCCTGACGCCTTTCATGAAACATTCCCCTCGTGGCGCGGCGTTTCCTGGTGCTCGGGATGTCGCCGCAAAATTGACCAGGATCAAGTTAATTCGAGGTCGCACTGTACGGGGAAACCACAACATTATCAAGGTTATTATGCCGCCGGCGTGCCTGGCGGCGCTGCGGGCGTCAGCCCGGATTCGCTGCTGCCGGGGTGCCGGCGGCGCTCGAATCGACTGTTGCCGCCGCCAGCATCGCGGCGCGGCTTTCCGGGGTTTCCAGACTGACGCGGCCGAGTTTGCCGGCGCGGTAGTCGGTGAGCAGGATCATCGCCGCCTTTTCCAGGTCGAGCTCGCCGCCGCGGTGACCCTTGACGATGCAGCCGCGCTTTCTCGCCACGGCCTCGACCACGCCGACGCCGTCCATGCCCGCGGTGGCGAAGCCATAGCGCTCGGCCAGCGCCGCCGGGTAGCGCTGCAGCAGCAGCGTGGCGAGAAATATCGCCACTTCCGATTCGATCACCGCATTGCGGCCGATGGCGTGGCTGGCGGCGAGCATGAAGCCGTCGCTGTCGTGCGTGATCTTGGGCCACATCAGGCCCGGCGTGTCGGTGATGCTCATGGTAGGCCCCAGATCGATGCACATCTGCGACTTGGTCACCGCCGGCTCGTCGCCGACGGCGGCCACGCGGCGCTTGAGCAGCGCGTTCATCAGGGTCGATTTGCCGACGTTGGGAATGCCCATGATCAGCATGCGCAAGGGCTTGACGCCGTCGTTGCGGTGCGGCGCCAGGCTCTTGCACAGGCCCGGCACGCGCGCCGCCTCGCCGGGCTTCTTGCTCGAAATCGCCACCGCCTTGACCCCGGGCTGGCTGTTGTAATAGTCGAGCCAGGCCTGGGTCGCCGCCGGGTCGGCCAGGTCGGACTTGTTCAGCAGCTTGAGGCAGGGGCGCTGGCGGTGCTGGCGCAGCTCGCGGATCATCGGATTGCTGCTGGCTTCGGGCAGGCGTGCGTCGCAGACCTCGATCACCACGTCGGTCAGGGCCATGGTCTCGGCCGCCTTCTTGCGGGCCGAGGTCATGTGGCCGGGGAACCACTGTATGGTCATGGGACGGCTTTCACGATGCGGATCTCATCGTCGGCCACGGATACCGTCTGGCCGGGGCGCAGCTTGCGGCGGATGCGGGTTTCGACCAGGCCGTCGACGCGTACCTCGCCTGCGGCGATCAGCGCCTTGGCGCCGCCGCCGGAGGGCGCCAGCGCCAGCAGCTTGAGCAGTACATTCAGCTCGATGAACTCGCCCTGGAGTTGAAAGTCTTGCATGGTCGGTACGCTGTGCGGAAGCGCCAATTATAGTCGCCGCCGTCATGCCGCCGCGTCGGGCGCAAGAGTTGGCGCTGGCGCCACGGCGCGTGCGCCTGACCACATGGGCGCCGCCTTGGTCCACAATCGCGTTTGCCGGGGCCGCAGCGATGCGGGCACCGCTTTGCCAGGGAGCAGCCATGAACTTGTTTGACTCGTCGTATGAATCGCGCCGCATCGCGGTGAATGGCACGCAAATCCAGGTGTTGCTCGCCGCGCGGGCGGGCAAGCCGGTGCTGCTGCTGTTGCACGGCTACCCCGAGACGCATGCCATGTGGCACCGCGTGGCACCGCTGCTGGCGGCGGACTTCTCGCTCGTCATGCCCGACTTGCGCGGCTACGGCGACTCGGCCAAGCCGCCCTCGCTGGCGGACGCCGCGAACCAGTCGAAGCGGGCGATGGCGCAGGACATGGCGGAACTGATGACGGCGCTCGGGCATCGGCGCTTCCATGTCGTCGGGCATGACCGCGGCGCCCGCGTCACGCATCGCCTGTGCCTCGACCACCAGGCACGCGTCGCCAGCGCCTGCATCATGGACATCGCGCCTACCCTGAGCACCTTCGAGCTGACCGATCAGGCGCTGGCCACCGCCTATTTCCATTGGTTCTTTCTGATCCAGGCGCAACCGCTGCCGGAACGCATGATCGGCGCCGATCCGGAATCCTGGCTCAGGGGCTGCCTGACGCGCTGGAGCATGGGCAACGAGCAGGCGTTCGCGGCGGCGGCGGTGGCCGAATATCTGCGCTGCTTTTCCGCTGCCGACGCCATACGCGCCAGTTGCGACGATTATCGCGCCGCAGCCGGCATCGATCTGGCGCACGACCGGGCCGACACCGGACGTCGCTTCGGCATGCCTTTGCTGGTGCTGTGGGGCGCCCGCGGCTTCGTCGGCCGCAACTACGACGTGCT
>JAUYSD010000073.1 GCA_030696505.1 Sulfuritalea sp.
GCATCTCGAAGAAGGTGTGGTGGCGCGCCGTGTAGCCGACGTTTTCCAGGTCGTTGTGCTTGCCGCCGGCACGCACGCATTTCTGCGAACTCGTGGCACGGCTGTAGCTGCGCTTGTCGAAGCCGAGAAAGACGTCCTTGAACTGGTTCATCCCCGCATTGGTGAACAGCAGCGTCGGATCCTCGTGCGGCACCAGCGAACTGGAGGCGACGATCTGATGGCCTTTCGAGGCGAAAAAATCGAGGAACTTCTGGCGGATTTCGGAGCTTTTCATGGCAGGAGCGCAGCCTGGGACGCAAAAAAGCGGATTTTACGCGATCAAGCCGCAGACGGTGTGCTGGCGGCCTTGCGGCGCAGGCCCGCGACGGCCGCTGCAGCGGCGCAGCGAAGGCCTACATCTCGGGGCTTTGCCAAAGATCGGGCCGATCGGTAAACACCGCGACAACGCCCAGCGCAAACAGGCGCTCGGCGTCAACGCGGCGATTGACCGTGTAGCAGGCCAGGGGGAATCCGGCCGCGCGCACCGCATGTGCCGCCTCGGCGTTCAGCGCCCGCGCCGAGGCATGCAGAGCCAGCGCACCCGATGCCAGCATGCGCTCGCGCCAGTCGGCGGGAATCGCCTCGACCAGCAGCGCACGCCGCAGTTGCGGTGCTTCGGCGGCGGCGGCACCCAGAGCCTCCGCCGAAAACGAGGACAACACGAGCTTGCCCGACGCCGCCGCCGCATGCCGCGCGACGACATCACCCGTCGCCAGTTCCTGCCCGGCGGATGGCTTGATTTCCACATTGGCCCACAAACCCAGTTCGGCACAGAGCCGCAAGGCGGCATCAAGAGTTGGCGCTGGCTCCCCGGCGAAGGCCGGATGGTGCCGCCGGCCGGCATCGAGCTGCGCCAGTTGCGCGGAACTCATGGCAGCCACGGCGCCGCGCCCCGAGGTGGTGCGTTCCAGCGTCTCGTCGTGGATCAGCATCGGCACGCCGTCGGCGCAGAGCATGGCGTCGAACTCGACGCCGCGGCAACCGAGGCGCGCCGCCAGCCGCAGCCCGGCCAGGGTGTTTTCCGGCGCCAGGGCGCCGCCGCAGCGATGGGCGATGATGCGCGGGTAGATCATCGTTTGCCCGCAGCGGCGGCTTTGGCCGGTGGCGCGATGGCCTCGTTCACCCGGCGCACCGTGTTGTCCAGCGCCTCCTTCGCCGCGCGGCCGGTGGTCCAGACGAAGTTCACTTCCTCGCCGAGGAACTCGTGCAGGCGGTCGCGGATCGGGCCGTGCTTGGGCCGCGTACTGCCCTTGCGCGAGACCGAGAGACGCTTTTGCGTCGCGTCCAGCAACTGCTGCGGCATGCCCGAACCACGCAATGCCGTCACCGCCCCCGGCGTCATCGGCAGATAGCTGGTCGCCTGTACCCACTCCTTCTGCACCTCGGGGCGCAGCAGGAAGCTGATGAAGCTCGCCGCCAGTTTGTACTCCGGCTTCTTGTGCCCGGCCAGCACCCACAGCCCGGCGCCATCGGGCAGGACATCGGCCGGCCTGGGGGCATACACGTCGTCATAATGCGGCAGGGCCGTGATACCGAAATCGATTCCGGCACGCTTGACATCGGCATAGAGCGACGACTCGCCGGTCAGCAGCGCGCATTCGCCGCTCAGAAAGCGCCGATTGCCTTCGCGTCCCGGTCCCGAATAATGGAAATAGCGGCTCTTCTGCCAGCTCGCCAGCAGGGCCAGATGCTTGACATTGACCATGCCGTTGGCCAGCACCTGCTGCCCGCTTCCCTGCCTGGCGACCAGCGGCTCACCGGCCTGCATCGAGACGTTTTCCGAGTGTATCCAGGCAAAGCGCACGGTGGTCAGGGGGCATTTCTCGCCGTGGTCATAAAGTTCGCCGGCCACCTTTTGCAAATCCAGCCAGGTCTTGATCGGTTGGTCCGGATCGAGCCCGGCCTTGCGCATGGCGCTGCGATTGGTAAATAACACCGGCAAGGCGAGTGCCATGGGCAGCGCCTGGATGCGTCCGCTGGCGTCGTCCACCGCATCGGCCACCTGCGGATAGAACATCGCGGCATCGAGTTTCTGTCCGCCCTCGCGCACGACCTCGTGCAAAGGGCGGAAGCGCGGCCGGGTGCCGAAAAACTCCATGCTGTCGTCGGGATCGAGCAGGGCGAGATGCGGCAATACGTGGCGGTTTTCCAGGCCGCGTGCGTCCTGCAACAGCACCCGGCCCTTGCCCTTGAGTCCGTCGTTGAAGCGCAACACCAGCGTTGCCAGGGTATCCAGCACCTTGCCGTCGAGGTCATGGCGCAAGCTGATATCCTGGGCGCAGACCGAAAATGCCGCGCCGCAGCCGAGCAGAGTCCAGAAAAATTTTCCCATGTGGCAGCCTCTCATGCATGCAAACGAATCCAGTCTATACGCGATCCACGCCAGGCCAAAACGCCGGCCCGACACATTGCGCCGCCATCGGTTCTCGACTAACCTAGATGCATGAGTCAGGCAAGGAGGCGAGGGCCGTTCGAGCCCACCGCGAAAGCACCATGAACAATGCACAACGAATCGCCCTGATCCTTGCAGCGGCCAACCTTGCCCTGCTGCTGCTTTTTCCGCCTTACGACTACGTCTCGCTGCAGTACGGCAACATCGCCACCTTCGACGGCTTTTACCTCGTCTTCGGCGCCCATCAGAATCGCGTCATGAACGCGAGCTTCCTTGCCCTTGAGATCATCGTGGTGCTGATCAATACCTGCATCGCCCTGCTCCTGCTGCGCCAGCCGCCGCTGAGACAGCTCAGGCGTCCAGGCGGCAACAGCCGGCAAAGAGCGGTCCTGGCGCTGGTGGCGATCAATCTGGTGCTGGTACTCCTGTTTCCGCCCTTCGAATATTTCTCGGCCATCACCAAGGCTGCGCTGCCGACCTTCGAAGGCTTCTATTTCGTGTTCGGCGACAACTCCCTGCGGCAAATGGTGACGCCGATACTGTATCTGGAAGTCGCCCTGATTCTCATCAATGGCGCGCTGCTCTGGCTGCTGCTCAGGGACAAGACGCCCGAGGAAGTATCTGCCGAGCAGGCCAGGGCCCTGGCGCAACGCGTCCGGGCGGCCCAGAAGAAATAGCCCGCGGGCGGAACTCCACCATCGTCGCCGTGCTCCTTCGTCTTGTTTTCGGCGTTTTCTTCGGTATAATCCGCCCCTCTCAAGCGCCCGTAGCTCATCTGGATAGAGTACTTGGCTACGAACCAAGGGGTAGGGAGTTCGAATCTCTCCGGGCGCGCCAGTAACAAAATCAACGGGTTAGATCGCCTCGATCTAACCCGTTGTTGCTTTCAGGAAGGCGTTCCGGGGACGCCCCACCCTCCGGCGGGCAGTCCATGGGCGGCGAAGCCTGGCGCGACCAGCACCGCACCGCAAACACCTACACCACGTACTTCAGGATCGCCACGTAATGGCTGACGCTGCCGGCGATAACAAACAGGTGCCAGATGCCGTGGCCGTGAGTGACGCGGGTATCGAGCACATAGAACACGATGCCTATCGTATAGAACAGGCCGCCCGCCGCGAGCCAGGCGAAACCGGGCAGCCCCAGGCTGCGCAGTAGCGGAAGCAGGGCGACCAGGGCCACCCAGCCCATCACGACGTAGATCACCACTGAGCGTATGCGCGCCCCGCTGCTCGGCCTGAGCTCTTGCAGGCTGCCGAGGACCGCCAGGCCCCACACCGTACCAAGCAACGACCAGCCCCATGGACCGCGCAGCGTCACCAGGCAGAACGGCGTGTAAGTGCCGGCGATGAGCAGATAGATGCTGTGGTGGTCCAGTTTGCGCAGGATGTTCTTGGCGCGCCCGCGCAAGCTGTGATACAGGGTGGAGAAGCTGTAGAGCAGGACCAGCGTCACGCCGTAGATGGCGACGCTCACCAGCTTCCACGGATCGCCATCCTGCGCGGCCAGCACAATGAGCACGACCGCACCCAACAGCGCCAGGATGGCCCCGACGAGATGAGTTACCGCGTTGAATTTTTCGCCGTAGTGCATGTGGCTGGGCGCGCTTCAGATCGAGGGACGAAGATCGCCCCAAAATTTCCGGAACAGGCAGTCCGCACCTCACCGGAGGCACCCGGACCGCGAAACCAGACGGATATTGCGTTTATCATACCCATTTCAGATAATATTCCGTCCCTGTGTGAAATATGTCACGGATATAGTTGAATCGGTACGCTAGGATCGACCGATTGGAAAAAATCCTGGGAAAGCAAAGCCATGGAACCAGATCTCACATCTTGCACGCCGGACGAGATTCACGCATTCATCAAGCAGGATGCCGCGCAGCGGGAAGCCATCTGGCAGGAAAAATATGACCACATCGTTCGGGCCAAGAATGCCAGCTGGCTTTTGTTGCTGGTCGTGGTTTTTTTGCAGGTTTACCTGATCAACGTCATGATCGAGGCAACCACGCTGGAGACGCGCACCCTGGTAAATACCGCCAGCGCCAAGCCGATCGGCTGCCGGCCTTGTTTGACGCAACTCTAGCTTAACGCATCCTGCGCGCGCTGCCTTGCCGGCCCTATTCCCTTGCGCGCTTGCTACCATGATGGGTCGCGGGCGACCGGAATCCGCCCAACACGTCGAGGCAGCGCCATGACTACTCTTGATTTTCTCGTCCGCAGGGACCGACTGGCGACAACCGAACTGCGCGAGACAGCCGAGGTTCCGCTCAGCGAGGGCCAGATCCGCCTCGGCGTGGACAAGTTCGCGCTGACCGCCAACAACATCACCTATGCCGCCTTCGGCGACGCCATGAACTACTGGGGTTTCTACCCGGCGCAGGCGGGCTGGGGCCGCATACCGGTTTGGGGCTTCGGTACGGTGCTCGAATCGGGCTGCCCCGGTATCGCAGTGCGCGAGCGCTTCTACGGCTACGACCCGATGTCGTCGAAGGCCGTGGTGCAGCCGGTTCGCCTGTCGCCAGCGGGATTCTCCGAGGGCGCCGCCCATCGGGCCGCGCTGCATGCGGTCTACAACAGCTATTCGCGTTGCGCCACGGACCCGTTCCACACGGCGCAGACCGAGGACGTCGAGGCCTTGCTGCGAC
>JAUYSD010000091.1 GCA_030696505.1 Sulfuritalea sp.
GGCGGTGGTGGCGGCGGCGGGGCGATCATGATTGTCTCGTCGGGAAGTGTGACCATAGCCGGCAGTATCAGGGCCTTTGGCGGATCCGCGGGCAACGTCAACAACGGCGACTGCAATTACGGTAATCAAGATGCCGGCGCCGGCGGCGGAGGTGGGTCGGGCGGCTTTGTCCGAATCATTGCGCCCAGCATTTCCGGAGGGGGAAACATCGACGTCGGCGGCGGCTCGGGAGGCTGTCGATCCGCGAACGGCCTTGGCGGCACGAACGTGGACGGCTATAACTCGGGAGGTTGGGGTGCCATGGGCCGGCTTCACATCGAGACCGTGGCGAAGGGCTCGTTCGACGTCACCGCAATTCCGTCCCTGACGATCACCTCGATCGGTGGTGTCGCGGTGGCGCCAAACTCGGGCGAAATCAGCCTTCCGCTGAGCCTGGGCAATCCGTTGCAGGTGGCGGTTGCGGCATCGGGGATTCCGGTCGGTACGGTGGTCAAGCTGACGCTGACTCAACCCTACGGCAGCCCCGTCACGGCCAATACCGCCGCCTTGGCGGGAACACTGCAAGCCTCGACCGCGAGCGGCAGCATCAGCATACCCAGTGGCGCTACCTCGCTCATTGCGTCGACAACCTATGCCCTGACAGTGGCCCAAGGCGATGCGCTGAAAGTCTATGCCGACGGCGAACGAGTGGAAAAGATCACCTTGGCGGCAGCCTTGGGCGACGAAATGAAGGTCACGCTGATCACTGCCAGCGGCAAGGAATTTGTCGTGCCCGCCGCCGTGCTGGCGACGCTGCAGGCCGAACTGGGTTGAGCCGGATGCCACGACTTCTGCAAAACCTGGCGGTTGCGTTGGTCGCTTGCTCCGCATGTGTGGCGCACGCGGCAGCGGACCGATTTGACTACGACGCTGGTGGTCGGTTGATCCGCCGCGTCGACGACCAGAACCGCGGTACCGATTATGTCTATGATCCTGTCGGCAACATGCTGCAGGTCACAGCGCCTGGCCAGGCGCTGCCGCCATCTATTACCTCGGGGCCACTAGCCGACCAGCGCCGCAATGACGTGCGACAGATTGCCGTTGGCGGCACTGAGCTCGCCGGAGTGGCGATCAAGACCAGCCATCCCGGCATCGTCGTCAGCCATGTCGTGCAGTCGGCGACGGCGATCAATTTCCGCCTAGCGGTATCGAACCAGGTGCCGCTGGGTCCGCAGCAACTGAGCTTTCAAGGCGCGGCGGGAAGCGT
The DNA here is from genome assembly GCA_030696505.1 of Sulfuritalea sp. Classification (GTDB taxonomy): domain Bacteria; phylum Pseudomonadota; class Gammaproteobacteria; order Burkholderiales; family Rhodocyclaceae; genus Sulfuritalea. Next base: position 1,247 of record JAUYSD010000091.1, read on the forward strand.
CAGCCTGCCCTTCAACGTGCTCCCGGCGGTCGCGTTCGCCTTTGTACCCGAGCCCATTACCGTTGCCCCGGACAACATCGCGCGGAAGTTTTCGCTGGTCGTGGGCGAACCGTTTGCCGAAGCGAAGACCTTCAATCTGAGCACGCTTTCGCCGGCCATTGCCAAGACGAGCGTTACCCAGATCAACCTCCCCGCAGGACAGACCGAGGCTAACCTCGGCGTCATCGGCGTGGCGCAGGGAACCACCTTACTGCGAGTGAGCAACACTGGTCTGAACGAGCCAGTCGAGTCGATTGTCTTCGTCAGTTCAGGCGCGGCGAATCCGGTGTTCTTCGGTGCGCCGGTAGGTATTTCAAAAGGCGTTCCGTGGTCGGTGTCACCGACTACCCATGCCCTATCTGGGCCGATCGGTATCGCCAAAGGCGTGCCTTGGTCGGTCTCGCCGACGGCCCACGCGTTGTCGGGCCCAGTCGGCATCGCCAAGGGGCTGCCGTGGTCGGTGTCGCCAACGACGCTGGCCGTGTCGGGGCCGATAGGCATCGCAAAGGGAGTTCCGTGGTCGGTATCGGCAAATGCCGGACCGGTCATCGCGCCGCTGGTCGGCATCGTCAAGCCATAGACCACAACAAATTCAAGGAGGATGCAATGAAACACAAACTCACTCTGGTTCAAACCGCACTGCTGCTCACCGGCCTTGCCGCTGTGCCGGCCTTCGCTGCACCCTTTGTCAGCGGCAGCACTGGCGCTGACGGCGCATTCGCGCCTACCACCAACACCACGGTGCAACTGCCGCCGAGCGGAGTGCTGCACTACACCACGGTTAACATTCCTGCAGGCGTCACGGTTAAATTCGCCAAGAATTCTGCGAATACCGCGGTGGTGATGCTGACCACCGGCGACGTGACCATCGCCGGCGCGATAGACATCAGCGGCGGCGCCTCTTTGACGACGAAATACGGGCTGGCTGCAGACATGAACAGGGGCGGCGTCGGTGGCCCTGGCGGTTTCGATGGCGGGCGTGGTGGCTTGCAGCAACAGAACCGTAAAGGTGGCACCGGCTACGGGCCGGGAGGTGCGGGTGGCGGTATCCAATCGAGCGATGCCAATCAGTCCGGCTGCTATGCACAGGTCCAGGGTGGTGGTGGGGGCGGATTCGCCGCGTATGGGGAAGGGTCGCGGTGTATTGGAAACAACGGGTGGATTTTTGCGGAAAATTTGCGAACCGGGTACGCGGGTGTGCCGTATGGCGCAAACTCGATGTTGCCATTGGTTGGCGGCTCAGGAGGGGGCGGCGGCGGCGGCGGTCCGAACGGCTATAGTTTGCCCGGGGCAGGTGGTGGCGCCGGTGGCGGCGCTTTGATGATTGTTGCTTCGGGTTCCGTTGCACTTAGTGGAACCATCAATGCGCGCGGCGGCAACGGCGGAGTGATCAACAATGGCGATTGCTATTCCGGTTATTCAGATTCCGGTGGCGCCGGCGGCGGCGGTTCCGGCGGCGCGGTACGAATCCTGACGCCGACATTCAGTGGCAGCGGGTCGATCATCGTTGGTGGGGGCACTGGTGGCTGTCGACCTGGCAATGGTACGAGCAATGTTGATAGTTACAATGCCGGCGGTCACGGTGGCGCCGGCCGCTCCAGCGTCGAAATTGTCGCTGGCGGAACCTTTAACCTGAGCGCCATCCCGACACTGGCCATTACTAGTATCGGCGGCGTTGCCGTGCCGCCCAATCCATCCGGTGCCGGCGACGTTTCGCTTCCCGGTGAATTGCCGAATCCCGCCACCATTGAGATTGCTGCCTCAGGCATTCCTATCGGGACGGTGGTCAAGCAGACACTCAGCCAGCCGTACGGCGACAAGGTCACTGCAAACGCATCGGCGCTGGCTGGCACGCTGCAAGCCTCGACGTCGACGGGCAGCGTCAACATTCCGTCCGGTTCCAGCGTGCTGATGGCATCGACCACCTACGCCTTGTCCGTGGCGCAGGGCGAAGCGCTGAAAGTCTATGCCAAAGGCGAGCGGGTGGAAAAGGTAAACCTTGCCGCCGTCATGGGTGGCGAGATGCGGGTGACGCTGATCACGGTCAGCGGCAAGGAGTTCGAGGTGCCGGCGGCGGTACTGGCAGCGGCGCAGGTCGATTTGGGCTGAGCTGAGACTTTCCGACACCTATATACACGTCCGCGCGACAGGAGTTACCGCAATGAAATTTACGACGACAACGTCGGCCACCGGCCGCCGTTTCGGCCGCGCCGTCTGCGCGCTGCTAATCGCATGTATCGGCGTTTGCGCCTTGGGTGTAAATCCCGTCTACGCAGACAAGGATAAGCACGATGATCGGCGAGAGAACCGTGAGCAGAAGCGCGACGACCACGACGAAGCGCGCGGCGAAGTCATTGTCGTCTTCGGCCCCAAGAGCTATACCCGCGGCAACGGCGGGCCGGACGTGTATCGCGAGAGCATCGCCAGTCCAGTCGGCGTCGCCGGCCCGTGGTCCCTTCGCTTGCAAAATGGCGAAGAGGACCGTCACGGCCGGCGCGACAACCGCGTTTCCAGTGGCAGTCTGCACATCGACGGCGTGGAAGTCCTCGGTCCCAACGACTTCAACCGAGACGATTCCGTCCTCGAGAAGCGCGTCGAACTCACCCCGGCCAGCAGCTTCGAACTGCGTTTGGCCGGCAAGCCCGGCGGACGCGTCACACTGTCCTTCCTAGGCGTCGAGCAAAAGTCCATCCCCGTAGCCATAGATCCGCGCAAGCTGAGTCTTGCTACCGACGCCACCGGCACCATGCTCGTCCGTCTTGCGCCCACGCCGAACCTGGCTGGCACACTCGCTGTGCGCTCCAGCGAGACGCGTGTCGCCCGAGTACCGTCGACCGTGAGCTTCGCCGCTGGTCAGACAAGCGTCAGCGTGCCTGTCGAAGCCCGCGCCTCTGGGCGCAGCGAGATTCGCACCAGCCTCAATGGGCACAGCGTCGAAGGCAAAGTCTACGTTTCGCGCAAGACGATCAGCATTACCAGTCTCACCCCAGCCCAGCTCGACCTGGTACGCGGCAGCAATGGCACCCTTACGATAGAACTCTCCGCGGCCTCGCGGCGTGCTGTCACCGTTGGATTGCAATCCTCCGACACCGCGGTCGCCAGCGTGCCGGGCAGCGTCAGCATTCCTGCCGGTTCAAATCGCGCTGAATTCGCTGTTGCCGCGCTCGGTTACGGCAACGCCCAGATCACAGCGCGCTTATCGGACAAATCCGGCGACAGCCTCGCCGTCAGCCAGATACGCGTCGTACCCCCTGCCGCACAAGTCGTTTCATTGTTGCCGGTCACTGGCATCCTGACTCTTGGCGCCCATACCGACCTGCAACTTACCCTCTCCGCCGCGCAATCGGCATCGACTACGGTACCGCTGGTCACTACTCCAACCGGCATTCTCGACGTGCCCTCCCAGGTTGTCATCCCCGCCGGCCAGCTCACCGCCCCGGTCTCGGTCGGCGCCATTACGCTGGGGACTGCAGGCATTACGGCCAGCCTCAACGGCAGCAGTGTTTCTTCGGTCCTACTGGTCCTGCCGCCGGCGCCCGCCGTGACTGCGCTCACCCCGCCGACCCTGACCCTGCGCCAGGACGCCACCGGCAGCCTGACCGTGAAGCTCAACGCGGCGCAACTCACCGCCACGGAAGTAGCGCTTGTCGCCGCTGATCCGGCCATTGTCCAGATCGCGCCCACAGCCATCGTTCCCGCGGGCGAAACTTCGGTCGTCGTCGGCGTGACGGGCCTCACGTTGGGCAGCAGCATCGTCACGGCAAGTGTGAATGGCACCAGTCAGAGCGCCTCTGTCACCGTCATCCCGCATGCTCCGGTGCCAGTGTCCCTGCTGCCCGATCCGCTACCGCTGCAACAGGGTGCCGCCGGCCAACTCACGCTCACCATCAACGCCGCCCAGCTCGAAGACGTGCCGGTCACTGTGACCAACGCCACTCCTGCCATCCTGCAGGTGCCAGCGCAAATCGTCGTTCCTGCTGGCGCCACCAGCGCGCCGCTGCCCGTGACCGCGCTGGCGCCCGGCGACGGCAGCCTGAGCGTAACCATCGACACGACGAGCCTTGCCGGCCATGTCGTTGTCACGCCACCACCGCCAGCGGTCTCTACGCTGAGTCCCACGGCGCTGAGTTTGCCCAAGGGCGTGCCCGGCCGCCTGCAACTGACCCTGACGCGCGCACCGGCCGACACTGCCCAGGTTGCGCTCGCCAGCAGCGACCCCAATGTTGCCGAAGTGTCTGCCAGCGTCACGGTTCCCGCCGGCGCTTTGACCGCCGAGTTTCCGGTGACGAGTCGTGCTCAAGGGGTAGCCACGATCAGCGCCAGCCTCAATGGCGGCAGCGCGAGTTCGCAAGTGACCGTCACCGCGCCCGAGCTTGTCGCCCTGACGCTCTCACCGCAAACGCCGCTCGCCTATATCGGTGAGACGGTCGCCTTCATCGCCCAAGGCGCCTACACCGACGCTTCGCAGCAGGACATTACCAACAGTGTGACCTGGACTAGCGATGCTCCGGCCGTCGCCAGCATCGCCAGTACCGGTGTTGCCTCGGCGCTGGTCGCCGGTGCTGCTGGCATCAAGGCAGTGCAGGGCAGCGTCAGCGCCACGACGCAGATGCAGGTCGAATCCGTCCCTGTGCTGAGCCTGACACCGGCCACCGCCAGCCTCAAGGTCGATGCGTCGCTGACGCTGACCGTCGGTAGTTCGGTTGCAGCAGAGGCAGATGGCCTTGCGGTCAGTCTCACTGTCGGCGGCAGCGGCGGTATCGTTGCGCCTGCGAGCGTCGTGATCCCTGCCGGGCAGACCAGCGCCAGCTTCACCGTGACCGGCAGCACTCGTGGCGAAGTGGTCATCACGGCCAGCGCACCGCGCCGAGTCGCCGCCGTCGCAACCCTGCAGATCCTGCCGAAGATCCTCATCACGGCGCTGAGCCCATCCACCGGCCCGGTCGGCAGCCCGGTCACCATCACCGGCGAGAGCTTCGATCCCACCGCGGCCAACAACGAAGTGCGCTTCAACGGCGAACGTGCCGTGGTTGGTAGCGCCAGCGCCACTACGTTGCAAGTCATCGTCCCGGTACGCGCCACCAGTGGTCCGGTCACAGTTACGACCCCAGCGGGATCGGCGACCAGCCCGACGCCCTTCACCGTGCAGTTGCAGCAGGACTTCGACCTCACGCTTAGCCCGACAACATTGCAGGCGCCCCCGGGTGGCGTCAGCACCACACGCATTCATCTCGACAGCCGCGGCTTGTTGCCCTATGCCTATGCAGCAACACTGAGCGTCGCCGGATTGCCGGCCGGCATCACCGCAAAATTTGAACGGCCGACTGTATTTGCCAACGGCGAGAGCGGCCTGCAACTTACCGTCCCCGCCGGCTTTGCGGCCGGCACTTACCCGATCACCGTGCAGGCCACTGGCGCCACGGAACTCGGCAATGTCACGCGCGGCAAGACGCTCAACGTCGAAGTGCTTGCGGCTGGCACGACGTCCGTCAGCGGCCGCGTGTTGCACGCCGGCAACGACCAGCCTTTCGTCGGCGCTCGCATCCGTCTCGGAACGCAGGAAACTTTCACCGACGCATCGGGCTATTACCGATTCCTTGCGCCGAACGTACTGGGCAGCCAGATCGTGCTGATCGATGGCCACACCGCCAATACCGAAACCACGCGCTACGCCTCAGCCATCGCCATGCCGCTGCAGATCACCGCCGGCCAGGACAACCTGGTCCTCACCAGCTACATGAGCCCGGTCGATGCCACCAAGCAAGTCACCATCGTGCCGGGCACCCAAGCCGCGGTGACGATGCCCGACCTGCCGAACTACAGCCTCAACATCCCGGCGGGTGCCACGCTCTTCGGCTGGGACGGTACGCCGGTGACGCAGATCAACGTGCGCACCATCCCCGTCGATCGTTTGCCGATCAAGCCGCTCCCGGCGGGGGTCGAGACTCGCAGCGTGTATCTCTATTACTTCTTCCGCGAAGGCGGCGCCAACCCGACCCAGCCGATTCCGGTAACCATGATCAACGATCTCGACGCCCCTCCCGGCGAAAAGATTGAGTTGTGGTACTACGACGAATCGACCACTGCCGACGCCAACAGTAACCAGTGGAAGGTTATGGGCCTGGGCACCGTCAGCGCCGATGGCAAGAGCATCGTCTCCGACCCCGGCGTTGGTATCCCGAAGTTCTGCTGCGGCGCGAGCTTCGCGCGGCGCCTGGCCAACGCCGTGGCGGCCGCCTTCAAAGGCGCCAATGGCGGAGATGGCTGCGGTCCAAAGTCAGAAAATCCCGTCGACCTCGCCTCGGGCAACAATCTGCCCTTCGAACTGCATGGCTTTGGCATCGACGCTCTGCTGCCGGTCAATATCAATTGCAAGTACCGCAGCACCGACCCCAGGATCGGCCTCTTCGGCCGCGGCACCAGCAGCCCCTACGATTGGGTCGCCGCCGCGAGCGGTGACACCGTCCAGGTGGTCAGTCCCGATGGCGTCACCTACAGCTTGGCGCGCGAAGCCGACGGCGTCTATCGCGCCCAGACCGGCAAGGCCGGCGCCCTGGGCTGGGAAGTGCGCAACACCGCCTCTGGCCGCACCCTGCGCTTCCCGCAAGGCGCCGAGATGGACTTCAACGCCAACGGCCTCTTGACCCAGTTGCGCGACGCCGAAGGGCGAAGCATTCGTATCGGCCTGGACGGCAATGGCTTCATCAACAGCCTGACCGACAGCAACGGCCGCGGTTATGCCATCACCACCACCCAATACGTTTCCAGCCAGCGCTACCCGCTGATCACCAGCGTCACCGACGCATTGGGCCGCGTCGTGCGCTACAGCTACGACACCTCCGGGCGACTATCCACCCACACCGACGCCGGCGGCAACGTCACCAGCTTCCTCTATGACGCCAGTCATCGCGTCACGCGCCGCACTCTCCCCACCGGTGGCGCCATCAATTTCGAGTACGACAGCGCCGGCCGGACCACCAAAGAAACCCTCGAAGACGGCACCTCCGCGATCGGCTACGCCTACCAGACGGTGGGCAGCCTGGTAACGCAGACCACGGTGACCGATCCCTTGGGCAGAAAGACCGAGTACCGCTTCAACGGCCAAGGCTATGTCACCCGCGTTACCGATGCCCTCGGAAGAGTGACCAGCCAGACCCTTAACCCTGTCACCAATTTGGTGGAAAGCATCACCGACCCCGTCGGCCGCGTCACCCGCTACGGGTATGACGGCAAGGGCAAAGTCACCCAGGTCACCGACCCGTTGGGCAACATCACCAAGATCGAGTACGACCCG
>JAUYSD010000122.1 GCA_030696505.1 Sulfuritalea sp.
GAGGCGTTCGACGCCGGTCGGCAGCAGCGTCTTGGGCGCGATCACGCGCACTTCGGCCACGCCCAGCGTGGTCAGGGCATGGATCTGGCTGCGCGCCACGCGCGAATGCAGCACGTCGCCGACGATGGCCACGGTCAGCTGGGTGAAGTCCTGCTTGTAGTGGCGGATGGTGTACATGTCCAGCAGCCCCTGCGTCGGATGCGCATGGCGGCCGTCGCCGGCATTCACCACATGGATGTGGTCGCGCCCGGTGGCGGCCAGGTGCTGCGCGATCAGGTAGGGCGCGCCGCTGGCGGCGTGGCGCACCACGAACATGTCGGCCTGCATCGCCGCGAGGTTGTCGGCGGTGTCGAGCAGGGTCTCGCCCTTGCTCGCCGAGGAGGTGTTGATGTTGAGATTGATGACGTCGGCGGAAAGCCGCTTGGCGGCGATCTCGAAAGTGGTGCGGGTGCGCGTCGAGTTCTCGAAGAACAGGTTGAACACGCTCTTGCCGCGCAGCAGCGGCACCTTCTTCACCTCGCGTTCGGCAACCTCGGTGAAGGGCGCGGCAGTGTCGAGGATGCGCTCGAGCACCTCGCGCGGCAGGCCTTCGATGGTCAGCAGGTGGTTGAGTTCGCCGTGCCGGTTGAGTTGCGGGTTGCCGCCGCCGTTCATGAAGCTCATTTCTCTATCACCCGGAAGGAAAGCCCGCCGTCTGCGGCCTGCTCCAGCGCCAGCATCTGCGCGGCAGGCAGGCTCAGGGCATGGGCGCAGAACGCGGGGGCGATGGGCAGCTCGCGGCCGCCGCGGTCGATCAGCACGGCGAGGTCTATCCTGGCCGGCCGGCCGTAGTCGAACAGTTCGTTCATGGCCGCGCGGATGGTGCGGCCGGTGTGCAGCACGTCATCGACGATCACGATGTGCGCGCCGTCGACCTCGAAGGGAATCTGCGAGGTTTTGGCATTGGCATGCAAGCCGCGCTGATGGAAGTCGTCGCGATAGAACGAGACATCCATCGAGCCGGGCGGCAGTTTCAGGCCCAGCGCCGCATGCAGGCGTTCGGCAACCCAGACGCCGCCGGTGTGGATGCCGACCAGCGCCGTCGCGGCGGGATCGACGTGGGGCCGCATGGCCTCGGCGAGGGCGGCGCAGAGCGCTTCGGCGTCAGGCAGTGGCAGGCGTTGCGGCATGGGTGTCGAACCAGGTCTGGAGAATGATGCAGGCGGCTTCGGCATCGACCTGCAGCTTGCGCTGCTGCCAGGACAGCCCGCGCTCGCGCAGATTCGCCTCGGCCGCGGTGGAGCTGAAGCGCTCGTCGACTTCGTCGACCGGCAGGCGGAAACGCCCGCGCAGCTGGTTGGCGAAGCGCGTGCAGCGCGCCGTCATTTCGTGCGGCGTGCCGTCCTCGTTGAGCGGCCGGCCCACCAGCAACTGCACCGGCTGCCATTCGGCGACGAGCCCGGCGATGGCATCGAAGCGCGCAGCGTTGCCTTCGGCATCGATCGTGGTCAGCGGTCGCGCCGCAGCCGAGCGACCCGCAGCGAGCAGGGTACCGATAGCGACGCCGATGCGTTTGGTGCCGAAATCGAAGGCCAGCACCGAACCCTCCACAGTACGGCCCCCACCCCCCGTCCCCCGCCCAAGCGGGGGTGACGCAAGTTCGCCGCCCCCGGGCGGCTCCGGGTCGAACGCTGCGCTTGCCTTGGGGCGGCCCGGCGGCAAGCGCTCAGGCATGCCCGGCCACTTCGGAGAGGTTGGCAAAATCGACGCCGAGCAGTTGCATCGCCGCGGGCAGGCGTTCTTCGGGCGGCACGTAGAAGATGATGTCGACGTCGGCCTCGACCGTCAGCCAGGCGTTCTGCGACAGCTCCCATTCCAGCTGTCCGGCGGTCCAGCCGGCGTAGCCGAGGCTGACCAGCACTTCGGCCGGCATTCCGGTGCTGCCCATCGACTGCAGGATGTCGCGCGAACTGGTCAGCGCGATGTCTTCGCTGATGCTGAGCGAAGACTGCCATTGCCCGGCCGGGCGGTGCAGCACGAAGCCGCGGTCGGTCTGCACCGGGCCGCCGAAATACACCGGCAGCGCGGAAAAGCGCGCCTCGGCCTGCTGGTCTTCGAGTGGAATGCTGACGCGGTCGAACAGTCCGGCGAGGTTCATGTCCATCGGGCGATTGACGATGATGCCGATCGCGCCATCGGCGTTGTGCTCGCAGATGTAGGTCAGGGTGCGGGAAAAATTCGGGTCGGCCATGGCGGGCATGGCGATCAGAAAGTGGTTGGCGAGACTGACGGTTTCCATGGATCTGGCGCCATTGTAATCTGTCGGTACCTTCCCGAGTATCCCCGTTCGATCATCCCATGTCCGCCGCCCTCGTCTGGTTCCGTCGCGATCTGCGCGTGCACGACCACGCCGCCCTGCATCACGCGCTGCGCCTGCACGCGCCGGTGCATTGCGTGTTTGTCTTCGACACCACGCTGCTCGAACGCCTGCCGCGTCGCGACCGGCGCGTCGAGTTCATCCTGCGCGCGGTGGAAGAAGTCGCCGCCGCGCTGCGCGCGATGGGCGGGGCGCTGATCGTGCGCCATGGCGATCCGCTCAAGGAAATTCCGCGCCTCGCGGCACAGCTCGGCGTCGCCGCGGTGTTCGCCAACCGCGACTACGAACCGGCGGCGATCGCCCGCGATGCGGTAGTCAAACGCCGTCTCCAGGGTGGCAAACCCGACGCCGACTTTGTCGATTTCAAGGATCAGGTGATCTTCGAGCGCGACGAGCTGATGACCCAGGGCGGCAAAGCCTTCTCGGTGTTTACGCCCTACCGGAACGCCTGGCTGAAAAGGCTCGCGGCGGCCGATCTGCGCGCCTGGCCCGTGGAGGACTACGCCGCGCATCTCGCGCCGCCGCGTGACGACGCACCCCTGCCGACGTTGCAGGACCTGAGCTTCGCCGCCACCGATCTGGGCCGGTTGGGCGTGCCCACCGGCATGAGCGGCGCGCAAGCCCTGTTCCGCGACTTCATCGAGCGCATCGACGACTATGCCGCGACGCGGGATTTCCCTGCCGTCAGGGGCACCTCCTGCCTGTCGGCACATCTACGTCACGGCACCATTTCGATCCGCCAGCTCGCTGCCTTTGCCCAGGCCCAGCCCGGCGCGGGCGCCGCGGCCTGGCTCGCCGAACTGATCTGGCGCGACTTCTACCACGCCATCCTCTGGCACCACCCGCATGTCGCCACGCGATGCTTCAAGCCCGCCTGCGACGACCTGCGCTGGGATGTCGCGCCGGAGCTGTTCGCCGCCTGGTGCGCAGGCCGCACCGGTTATCCGCTGGTCGATGCCGCGATGCGTCAGTTGTCTGCCAGCGGCTGGATGCACAACCGCCTGCGCATGGTCGCCGCATCCTTTCTGAGCAAGGATCTGGGCCTCGACTGGCGTTCGGGCGAAGCCTGGTTCGCCGCAAAGCTGCTGGACTTCGACCTCGCCGCCAACAACGGCGGCTGGCAATGGGCCGCCTCCACCGGCTGCGATGCGCAACCCTGGTTCCGCATTTTCAATCCCGTCACGCAGTCCGAAAGATTCGACGCCGAAGGCCGCTTCATCCGTAGCCATGTGCCGCAACTGGCGCGCGTGCCGCAGAAGTTCATCCACGCGCCGTGGACAATGAGCGCGCAGCAGCAGGCCGCCTGCGGCGTCGTCATCGGCCGCGACTATCCGGCGCCGGTGGTCGACCACGCGCAGGCGCGGCTGCGCACGCTGCGGCGCTTCAAGGCCGGCGGCGGATGAGCGGGCGCCGCCCGGCGCCGGGGCGCCAGCGCCAACTCTTGGCGGCCGGGTCGGCGGGCTGCTAATCTTGGTTTCAGCGCGTCCCGGGCAAGCCGGCCCGGCGGCGGCGGCGGGCAACCAACAGGAGGGAGATATGAAAATTGCGGTGATGGGCGCCGGTGCGGTGGGTTGCTATTACGGCGGCATGCTGGCGCGCGCCGGCCATGCGGTGGTGCTGGTCGGGCGGGCGCAGCACGTCGCGGCGATCGAACGCGACGGCCTGCTGCTGGACACGCAAACCTTCCGCGAGCACGTCGCGCTGGCGGCCACCACCGATGCCGGTGGCGTCGCCGGCGCGCAACTGCTGCTGTGCTGCATCAAGTCGACCGACACCGCGGCCGCCGCCGCGGCCATGGCGCCGCATCTGGCCGCCGATGCCATCATCCTGAGCCTGCAGAACGGCGTCGATAATGCCGATCGCCTGGAGGCCGCGCTCGGCCGCGAGGTGCAGCCGGCCGTGGTGTACGTGGCGACGGAAATGGCCGGGCCGGGGCACGTCAAACACCACGGGCGCGGCGAGCTGGTGATCGGGCCGTCGCCCCGCAGCGCCGAACTGGTCGCGCTGTTCGCCGCCGCCGGCGTGCCGGTGCAGGTCTCCGACAACGTTGCCGGCGCGCTATGGACCAAGCTGATCATCAACTGCGCCTGGAACGCGCTCTCGGCCATCACGCAACTGCCCTACGGCCGCGTTGCCGCCGGTGCCGGCGTGGATCAGGTGATGCGCGACATCGTCGCCGAATGCCTGGCCGTGGCGCAGGCCGCAGGCGTGACCCTGCCCGGCGACATCCACCAGGCCGTCGCCGACATCGCGCGGAGCATGCCCGGCCAGCTGTCGTCCACCGCCCAGGATCTGGCGCGCGGCAAGCGCAGCGAGATCGACCACCTCAACGGCTACGTGCTGCGTCGCGGCGAGGCGCTGGGCATCGCGACCCCGGTCAATCGCGCCCTGCACGCCCTGGTCCGGCTGCTCGAAGACAAGCAGGGCCAGGACGCCCGATGACGCCAGCGGCCTTCCCGGCCGCAAGGCGAGGCCCAGCCGTCACGGAAGCCCGATCAAATAAGTCGCACACCAGGCAGCGGCCCCATGCGCTTGTCGAAGCTGAGGGTATGGCTGCAGCCAACCTGGCCCGCCTTGGCGACAATCAGACAATCGGGGAAATCGGCACTGCCGGTCTCGAAATGGACCAGCGCATTTTTCACGGCAGCTGGCGATTCAAGGGCGATACTGGCGTTACCGAGCAGGGCGTGCACAGTGCGAGCAATGTCCGCTCGCGACAGCTCATAGCTGCGCGCCAATGTCCAGCATAGTTCGACCAGTACGATATCGGCCACAAACAGCCCACCGTTCTCGGCAGCGTGCGTATCGAACACTGCCTTGGCGCGTTGGGCCTGCGCTTCGTCGTCGCGGGTGACAAGCCGCACCAGGACATTGGTGTCGAGGGCGATCACTTTCGTGCGCGCCGGTTGCGAGCGCCAACAGCGGTAACGATGCCCTGGTCCATCTCTTCGATGGTGCGGGGTTTGCTACCGGCGCGATGCACCAAACCAAATAGATTGTCGGCGCCACGCGTCAGCACACGTACCCGCAACGTACCGTCGTCCTGCACCTCGAAGTCGAGCCTGCTACCCGGCGCAATGCCGGTTTGGTCACGGATTTCTTTGGGGACCGTAACCTGTCCCTTGTCTGTAACAGTGGCCAGCATGATTGCCTCCAACAGGTGATGGAATTCATACACATTGTTGCGAGTAAGGAATTATTTGTCAATAAGCAATACACCAAAGTGTAAGGAATATGGTTTATGGAGCAAGTGATTCGGGTCAGCGCTTCTGCCGGGGGTTTTTCACGTTTGGAGCCCGGTAGTTCTGCAACAGACCGCTGAGTTAAAGTATTCCTTTGACTGGTATTGTTATGTTCTATCCACTAGACTAGATCAAACCCCGAAAAAAGGAGAAGTGATCATGCCGCAGGCCGTCGCCGCCAATGCCCAGGATCGAGCGCGAATCCTTTCATCCGCGGTCGCGGAAGTTGCCCGTCACCTGGAGATCAGCTCCACTGACCTCGGATCCATCATCGGCATCAGCCAGCCCTCCGCATCGCGCTTGATGCGGGGCGAGTTCACGGTTCGTGAGCGCACCAAGGAATGGGAACTGGCCGCCCTCCTGGTCCGTTTGTACCGCAGCCTTTACTCGATCGTCGGCAGCAACGATCAGTTGGCGAAGGACTGGCTCAAGTCGCGCAACCTTGCGTTCGGCAACGAGATCCCGTTTGCGGTGATCCAGAAGGCCAGCGGCCTGGTGCACGCCTGCGACTACGTCGATGCCCACCGCGCTCCTGCCTGAGGCGCGTCCCTGGCAGGGTTCGGGTTGGCGCGCAGTGGAGGCGCAGCACAAGAACGCCACCATCGCCCTGACGAAGGGCAATCTGGCGGACCAGACCGTCCTCGAAGATATCATCGACGGGGCCAAGCCCATGCTGCCGACGGCAGCGAAAGGACTCCACTTTCTGCTGAGCACGCCCTTCCGCTATATGGCGCCACCGCCATCGGGGTCGCGTTTCAGGGGACGCTTCGATCCTGCGGTGTTCTACGGGGCCGAAGATGTCAAAACGGCGTGTGCCGAAGCCGGTTACTGGCGCTTGCGGTTCTGGATGGATAGCGAAGGTCTGGCCAGCCAGTCCGCCACCATGCAGATGACCCTCTTCGAATTCCACGGCGCCACGCAGGCGATGCTGGATCTAACGCGCCCACCGTTCAAGACGCAGCGGAAAACATGGATCCATTCTTCGGAGTACACCAAGACTCAGAAGCTTGCCGCGCAGGCCCGACAAACCGGCATCGAAATGATCCGCTCGGAATCGGTCCGCAACGGTCCTGATGGCCGGTGTCTGACCATCCTGACTGCGGCGGTTTTTAGAGCCGTTGCGGAACCCTTCCGTCACCAGATGACCACGTGGAGCCTGTTCATCCAGCCGCCGAATCGCGTGGTCTGGCAGTGGGAACTGAATGGCGAACGGTTTCAGTTCGACTATGTCTGATCGATTGGGTTGATGGGGGGCCACGCTCGATGAACTCAATCTTTGAGGAGCAGGTTGCTCGGCAAGCGTGGGCGTACCGGACGCCACCCAGCGCCGATTGCCGGAGAACCCGCAAAAAATCCGATTGCCATATTCCCCTGCTGCCGTTATAGTGGCGCGTGCTCATAATTGAGCATGCGCCGTGTTGAGCAGATTCCTTCACTCCCGATGACCCCAAAAGAACAAGTCCACTTCCAGATCCTTCGCGCGATCGAGCAGAACCCGGAAATCTCGCAGCGCGATCTTGCCCGCCAGTTGGGGGTCAGCAATGGGAAGGTTCACTACCTGATCGCCGCCCTGGTCGAAAAAGGCTTGCTCAAAATGGGGCATTTCGGTCGCACGGAAGGCAAGCTATCCAAGGTCGCCTATCTCCTTACCCCCGAGGGCGTGAGGAATCGCGCTAAGCTCACCCGCGGCTACCTGGCCCGCAAGGAAGCCGAATACGAAGCCCTGAAAGCCGAAATAGCGGCGCTGCGGCAAGCGCAAACGGAAATCCCGGGCGATGCCGCCAGCGCCAACTTTCTGCCCCGTCACCCATGACCCTGCCCGTAATGACGTCCACCGACCTGCTTGAGCGCATCGCTGCTGGCGAATCTCAGTCGCTGGAATTCAAAGCGTCGTTTGACAAAACCAGCATCGAGACCCTTGTCGCATTTGCCAATACGCAGGGCGGCACTGTGCTGGTTGGCGTAAGCAACGCGGCCATCGTCCGGGGCGTAACAGTGGGCAAAGAAACCCTCAATGAATGGCTTGGCCAAATAAAATCTGCCACCAGTCCGTCGCTTGTCCCTGAGCTTGTCGCTCATCGGATCAACGGCAAGGTCGTGGTATCCATAGAGGTAGCCGAGTTTCCGGTAAAACCCGTCAGCACCCGGGGCCGCTATTACAAACGAATCGCCAGTTCCAATCACGCACTGGCCTTGAACGAAATTGCCGATCTTTACCTGCTGTCTCTGCAAATATCCTGGGACGCACACACGGCGCCGCAAGCTAGCGTGGCAGACCTGGCGCCCAGCAAAGTTGAACGCTTCATTCAGCGCGTCAACGCCAGCGGGCGTTTTGAGCTAGATGGCAGCACGCCCCTGGCGGCTCTCGAAAAGCTCAACTACCTTGTCCAAGGGCAGCCCACCTGGGCCGCCATGCTGCTATTTGCTGCCGAACCATTGCGACACCACATCCACATCGGCCGCTTCAAAACACCCAGCACCATCATTGACGACCGGCAATTCACCGACACACTGTTCGAAGTTGTCGAACAAGCAATGACATTCATCGTCTCGCACATCAGCGTTGCCTTTGAATTTGATGGCAGCATTCAGCGCAAGGAACGCTTTGCCTATCCACTGCCCGCCATCAAGGAAGCCTTGCTCAATGCCGTCGTTCATCGCAGCTACACCGACCCCAACGACATTCAGATCAAAATATTCGACGACAAGATCACCATCTTTAGCCCTGGAACCTTCTACGGCGGGCTCACCGTGGCAGACATACAGGCTGACAACTACAGATCCAGCCTGCGCAACAAACTGATCGCTGAAGGCTTTTACCTGATCAACGTCATCGAAAAATACGGCAGTGGCTTCATTCGCATCCGCAGTGCTCTGAAGGATTACCCGGAAGTTGACTTCGACGTCAAAGAATTCCAGGGCGGCGTGATGGCTACATTTACCCTGAGCCGGCCAGCGTCGCCCCCCCCCAAAGTTGTGGATATCACTGAGGGAGTAACCACAATCGAACAAACGCCGGAGAAAAGTTCGGAGAAAAGTTCGGAGAAAATTCTCCACCACCTAAAGGGGGATCCCAACTTGTCGGCTCAGGCGCTGGCCGAAAAACTTGGTATCAGCTCGCGTGCTGTTGAAAAGCAAATCAATCTGCTGAAAAAAGAAGGTCGCCTGAGTCGCATCGGTCCCGCCAAAGGCGGCTATTGGAAAGTGGTTGAATGAAGTCTGTTCTGAGCATCTCCCACTGTAGGAGCGAGCTTGCTCGCGATATCAGCCATTGATGCCAACTTGATCGAGATGACCCAGCCTGAATCCCCAAGAAGCCCGACGCAGAAATACCGGCTTACCGAAGCCGGAATCAAAGCGTGGCGCACCCTCCCATGAACAACCGCCGTCCCGCCAACACCAACTTACCGCCCCGCCACCCATGACCCTACCCACCCACCCCCGCATCGCCATCATCGGCCTCGGCTACGTCGGCCTGCCGCTGGCCGTCGAATTCGGCAAGAAATATCCGGTCACCGGCTTCGACATCAAGCAGCACCGCATCGACGAACTCAAGGCCGGCCGCGACAGCACCCGCGAAGTCGAGCCCGCCGAGCTGGCCGAAGCGAAGCAACTCGGCTTCACCGCCGACCCCGAACAACTGCGCGCCTGCAACGTCTTCATCGTCACCGTGCCAACCCCGGTCGACAACGCCCAGCGCCCCGACCTCACCCCGCTGATCAAGGCCTCCGAAACCGTCGGCAAGGTCATGCCCAAGGGCGCCATCGTCATCTACGAATCCACCGTCTACCCCGGCGCCACCGAAGAAGTCTGCGTCCCCATCCTCGAAAAACACTCTGGCCTCCGCTACCACTTCCTCCCCCCCAAGGAGAGGGACTCCTCCCTCCCCTTCAAGGGGAGGGCCGGGGAGGGGATGGGGACAAAAGAGGGCCAGGAGCAAAACATCTTCCACTGCGGCTACAGCCCCGAACGCATCAACCCCGGCGACAAACAACACCGCCTGCCCAGCATCAAAAAAGTCACCTCCGGCTCCACCCCCGAAATCGCCGACTTCGTCGACAACCTCTACCGCAGCATCATCACCGCCGGCACCCACAAGGCCAGCTCGATCAAGGTCGCCGAAGCCGCCAAGGTGATTGAGAACACCCAACGCGACCTCAACATCGCGCTGATGAACGAACTCTCATTGATCTTTCACCGCCTCGGCATCGACACCCTGGAAGTGCTCGAAGCTGCCGGCAGCAAATGGAACTTCCTGCCCTTCCGGCCAGGCCTGGTCGGCGGCCACTGCATCGGCGTCGACCCCTACTACCTGACGCACAAGGC
>JAUYSD010000139.1 GCA_030696505.1 Sulfuritalea sp.
GCCTGAGCGTCGAGGATGACGGCCCCGGCATTGCCGAGGCCGATCTGGCGCGCGTGGTCGAACCCTATGTGCGGCTCGAAGCCTCGCGCAGCCGCGAGACGGGCGGCGTCGGGCTGGGGTTGACCATCGCGCGCGACGCGGCGCTGTTGCACGGCGGCAGACTGGTGCTGGAGAATCTGCCGGCGGGCGGACTGCGCGCCACGCTGCTGCTTCCACGCTGAGGCAGCTCGCGCAAGAGTTGGCGCTTGCCGGCCCGCGAAGCGGAATCCCCGGCAGACAGAGTCCGACACGGCGACGCGGCGGTTTGCGTTTCGCTGCAGATACTGTTCAGCCGGCGCCGGCCAGCCACTGCTCGATCTTGTCGCGGCCGGGCACGCCGCCGGCATGCACCACTTTGCCGTCGATCACTACGCCCGGCGTGCTCATCACGCCATAGCCCATGATGTCCTTGATCTCCTCGACCTTGTCGAGCTGGACCGCCACGCCCCTGGCGCGCGCGGCCTCCTCGATCAGCTTGAGCGTGGTCTTGCAATTGGCACAGCCGGTGCCGAGGACCTTGATGTTCAGCATTTGCATGACTCCTGTTCGATGCCTGGCGCGCCGGCCGGGAAGGCCGGGCGCTTGCATTAGGTAAGACGAAGCAGCGCGCGAAAGGATGCAGGCGAGATTCAGTCCGCGGGGCCGAATCTCGCGGCAAGGTAAGTGATGCCGACCGCCGCCGCCAGCAGGCCGAAGGCGATGCCAACCTGGCTCACGCGCTCGGGCGCCAGCAGCAGCAGGGCGCCCAGTTCCAGCATCATCACGCCGGACATCAGCTTGAGCAGGCGGCCTTCGCGCTCGCTGAGCTTGCGCGCACCGAGGCTGCCGGCGAAGACGGCGACGATGGCCGCCAGCGGCAGCACGTAGATCAGGTTGTAGGCGGCAAGATAGCCGTAGCGGCTGGCGGGCGACAAGTCGGCCAGCGTCAGCAGCCGCGTATAGACCATGGGGAAGCCGGCGGTGCACAGCAGTTCGTAGAAGTTGGCGGCGATGGCGAGGAAGGCCGTGGCGGCGATCATCGCCGGCAGGCTTTCGGCACTGAGAATGTCGCGCGCGCGGCGAAAGATGTCGGGCTTCCTCGACTCGGGGATGGACAGCGTGAGCCCCTGCTCGAACCAGAAATAGTCCTTGACGTTGACCGCGCCGACGAAGACCGCCAGCGCGCCCGCGGCCAGCGTCACCCAGGCCAGATGGCCGAAGAGCTGGAAGACATTGAGCCAGGCCGCCATGAAGGCGAAATACATGAGGCCTGAGACCGCGACGAAAACGCCGCCAATCGCCAGCATGCGCGTGCGACTCTTCTGGTGCGCCATCATCGACAGCAGGAACAGCAGCACGAAGAAGGCGCAGGGGTTGAAGGCGTCGAGCCCCGCCAGCACCAGGGTCAGCGCCGGCAGCGAAAGACTGGCCGGGTCCAGCGCGCCGATCAGCGGCAGATCGATGCTCGCGGCCGGCGGCTGCGCCGTGGTTTCCGCAGCCCCGGCCACGCCGGCAGCGCGCGCGCGGCAGTCGTCGAGGCGCCGGCGCAGCATGGCGCCGGTGGTCTCGTCGTCGCCCCAGCCGACATACATCTCGCCGCAGAACAGCCATGCCGGAACGCTGGCCGCCTCTTCACCGAGTCCGCGCGCCATGGCTTCATAGCGCCGCACATTTTCCGGATGGCGGGTTAGCTCCAGCGCGTGCAGTTTCACCCAGGGCCGCGCCTGCGGGATGGCCTCGATGTAAGGGTGCGCCGCCGTGCAATGCGGGCAGGTCAGCGACCAGAAGAAGTAGAGCTGGACCTGCGGCTGGCCATCGGTACCGGTGACGATCCAGGCATCGTCCGCACGCGCGGCGAGCGGCGCCAGCAGCGTCAGGCAAAGCAGGAACAGAAGGCCGCAGCGCTTCATCGCGTCCGACCTGCCTTCAGCGGTCGTAGCCGGAACACGGAATGCAGACATGCTTGTCGCCCACCACGCGCAGATAGGCCCGCGCCGTCAGTTCGTGGCAGGCGGCGCAGGGCACGAAACCCATGGTCTCGGGGATCCAGTCGCGGTCGAACTGGAAGATCTTCTCGATGGTCAGCACGTCGGACTCGGGCGCGTTCCAGACCAGGTCGACCAGTTCCATCTGCTCGCTCTCGGGAATGTCGTCGGGTTCGATGCCCTGCCCGCGCTTGCTCATGAAGGCGGATTCGCCGATCTGCTTTTGCAGCGTCGGCTTGTAGCCGATGCGCAGCGCGCGATTGGTTTTCTTCTCGATCAAGGTCACCGCCAGCTTGCCCAGCGGCTGCTTGCTCATGTTGCCCTTGCCCAGGGTGCAGCCGGTAACGTATTGCACGCCGTCGGCAAAGCACATGCCGCCGTGGTCTTCGCCGATCTCCACCACGGCATGCAACTGGCCGCCGCCGGAGCGCTTGACGCCCAGCTCGCGCAGCGCGGCGAGCCCGACGCGCACGCCGGCAACGCTGGCCCAGCAGCGATGGCCGTGAAATTCGAGGGCTTGCAACAAGATTCGTTTCGTATCGTTCATGTCCATCGTGTACTCCCGATCAATGCATCACATCCCAGAATAGTTTGGCCGCCACTGCCAGCAACAGTCCGCCGTAAAACCGCTTGACCCACGCCGGCTTGGCGCGCGTCGCCATGAACCATGCGCCGGCCTGGGCGCCGGCAATCGCCGCGACCAGGGTCAGGCCGGTCAGCAGCGGATCGAAGCGCCCGGCCGCCGCGTGGGCGGCAAAGCCCGAGATGGAGGCGAAGCTGACAATGAAGCTGGTGGTGGCCACCGCCCGCTTGGTCGGGAAACCCAGGGCCATCAGCACCGGCGCGACAATGAAGCCGCCGCCAACACCCAGCAGGCCGCCGACGAAACCCTCGCCGGCGCCCAGACCGAGGCCAATCAAGAGTTGGCGCTGGCGCGACGGCGGCGCGGCGGCTTCCTGCGCCCCCGCCTTCAGGCTATAGGCGCCCGCCAGGGCGGTGAAGCCGGCGAAGATCAGGAGCAGCGCATCGCGCGGCACATAGCCCATGCACCAGGCGCCCAGCGGCGCGGCGATGACGGCGCTGACCGCCGCCGGCAGGCCGCCGCGAAAATCCACCAACCCTTCGCGCCAGTAACGCAAAAAGGCGGACAACGAAGTGACGCCGTTGAGCAGCAGGCCCAGCGGAATCGCCACCGTCTTCAGCGGCAGTTCCAGCCACTTGAAGATCGGCACGTAAAGCATGGCGCCGCCCAGCCCGAGCATGGAAAACACCAGCGACACGGCGAAGACCAGCGCGGTGGCGATCAAATGGGTGGAGCTCAGGCTGTCCATGCGCGCTCACCACTCGAAAATCAGAACTTGTAGAAGTCCCGCTTGCGGCAGGCGGTCACCCGGTCCCGGTCCGGGCACCGTTCATGCACGAAACCGCGACGCCCGCCCGCGCTTGTGCATCACTTCGCCTGCAGCCGATAGACGTATTCGGTCAGCGCCAGGATACGGCTGCGCGCGGAAGATTCGGCATCGTGCGCCGGGTAGTTCTCGAAGAACGCGGAACTTTGCATGCGGAAGCTGCGGCCCCAGATCGGCATCTCGCGCGAGCCGTGCGCCTTCAGCTCCTGCCTGCCGTCGATCACCTGATAAACGCGGTCGAAGGGGAACACGCCGCCGTTGCTGCGGGCGAGCAAGGTGATATCAGGAACCCTGGTCGCCAACTGGCCCATAAAGGGGCCGTTGCCCTTGCCCGTGATGCCGTGGCATACGGCGCAGGATCCTTCGTACTCGAACTTGCCCACATCCACGGTCTTGTCCGCGGCAATGGCAGTCGCGGCCGACGCGCCCATCATCATGAGTGCCGCGTGAACGATGGCGCCTTTGCGGAATTTGGGTGCGATTTTCATGGTGTCTCCCTGAGTCGTGTTGAACGATTGAATTGGTCTTGCATCTTTTCATGGTAGACGACCAACGCGCAAAACGGATGCAATCATTTGCCATACCGGGAAAGGGGTAGGTCTCGCAATCCGGCGGCGAAGCGGCGCCTGCCCGCTACAGCACCGCGTTGAACACGTAGCCGACCAGCAGGATGCCGGCGGCCACCACGCCGACAAAGGTGGCGATCAGCCGGGGCTTCAACACCTTGCGCAGGATGATGATCTCGGGGGCGGAGAGCGCGATCACGCTCATCATGAAAGCCAGCACCGTGCCCAGCGCCGCGCCCTTGCCCATCAGCGCCTCGACGATGGGGATGATGCCGGCGGCGTTGGTGTACATCGGCACGCCGATCGCAACCGCCGCCGGCACCGACCACCAGGGCGCATCCCTGCCCATGATCGAGGCCATGAAATCTTGCGGCACATAGCCGTGGATGCCGGCGCCGAGCGCAATGCCGGCCAGGATGTAGGGCCAGACCTTGCCGACGATCTCATGCACGTGCGAGAAACCGCTGCCGAGGCGCTCGCCCCAGGACAACGCGGGGATGTCGACGCCACTGACGGGCTGGCTGTTCTGCATCGCGCGCACCCAGTCTTCCAGGTAATGCTCCATGCCCAGCTTGCCGATCACCAAGCCGGCGACGATGGCGACCAGCAGGCCCATCACCAGGTAGAGCACGGCGACCTTCCAGCCGAACATGCCGAACAGCAGGGCCAGCGCGACTTCATTGACCATCGGCGCCGAGATCAGGAAGGAAAAGGTAATCCCCAGCGGCACGCCGGCCTGCAGGAAGCCGATGAACAGCGGCACGGCGGAACAGGAGCAGAAGGGCGTGACGATGCCGAGCGTGGCGGCCATCGCGTTGCCGACGCCAAGGCGCTTGCCGGAGAGCATGGCGCGCGTGCGTTCGGGCGAAACGAAGGTATGCACGATGCCCATGACGAACACGATGCCGGTCAGCAGCAGCAGCACCTTGGGCGTGTCGTAGAAGAAAAATTGCAGCGCGCCGCCCAGATGGCCGGCGCGGTCCACCGGCAGCGCCGCGACCAGCGCCTCGGATACGGGGATCAGCGTCTGGTACAGCGCGAACCAGAGCACGGCCACCAGCGCCAGGAAGATGAAGGGCTGTTGGCTGGGCCAGCGTTTGAGTTGGATGGTGAGCGTTTGCATGCAAGGGGCTCCGGAGCAGATCGGACAAAGCGTCCGTTACACACAGGAGACGAAGCAGCCGGGAAAAGGATGCAGGCGCACCCCCGTCTCGCAAGAGTTGGCGCTGGCGCTACGGCGCCGCAGGCTCAGGCCTCGGGTTGGCGCGGGACGAAGCAGCAGACGACGCCGTCGGCGTCGAATGTCACCTGGCAGGCTACGGTCAGGCGCGCCTTGAGCCGCTTCCGCGCCCGCTGCAGGCGCGACTTGGCGCCCGGCAGGCTGAGTCCGAGGCGGGCGGCGTAGTCCTTCTGGCTCATGCCTTCGATGTCGCAGCAGGTGATCGCGTCGCGATCCTCCGCCGCCAGTTCGGCCAGCACGCGCGGCAGGCATTGCGCCAGGCCATCGACCGGCGCGAGCACGGCCTCGGGTTCGGCGGCCAGGTCATCGGGCAGCGGCACCTGGTCCTTGGCCAAACGCAGGCGGTCGATCAGCAGGTTGCGCGCAGCGTGAAACAGCCAGGCACGCGGGCTGTCGAGGCCGCACAGGCCGTTGGGACGGCGCATCGCGCGCAGGAAAACTTCCTGCAGCAGATCGTCGCCCTCGGCCTCGCTGCGCGCACGATGGCGCAGAAAGCGGCGCAACTCGGCTTCGTGGGCGTTCCAGGCGTCGGTCAGGCAGCGCATGGTCCGTGCCGCGCGCAGCGCAGCGTCGATTCGAGACTGATCTCAGCCACGTTCGTACCAGCCCTTGCTGGCATTGACCACCCTGACCACCAGCAGCATCGCCGGCACTTCGATCAGCACGCCGACCACGGTGGCGAGCGCGGCGCCGGACTCGAAGCCGAACAGGGATATCGCGGCGGCCACCGCGAGTTCGAAGAAGTTGGAAGCGCCGATCAGCGCCGAGGGACAGGCGACATTGTGCTTTTCGCCCACCGCGCGGTTGAGCCAGTAGGCCAGCGCCGAATTGAAGAAGACCTGGATCAGGATCGGCACCGCCAGCAGGGCGATGATCAGCGGCTGCTCGATGATGGCCTTGCCCTGGAAGGCGAACAGCAGCACCAGCGTCGCCAGCAGCGCGCTGATCGACCAGGGGCCGATCTTTTCCATGGTGGCGTCGAAATGCGCCTGTCCCTTTTTGAGCAACGACTTGCGCCAGAGCTGGGCGAGGATCACCGGGATCACGATGTAGAGCACCACCGAGGTGAACAGCGTGTCCCAGGGCACGATGATGGCCGAGATGCCGAGCAGGAAAGCCACCAGCGGGGCGAAGGCGACGATCATGATGCTGTCGTTCAAGGCCACCTGCGACAGCGTGAACAGCGGGTCGCCATTGGTCAGCCGGCTCCAGACGAAGACCATCGCGGTGCAGGGCGCCACACCGAGCAGGATCATGCCGGCGATGTATTCGGTGGCCGATTGCGGGTCGACCCAGGGCGCGAAGACGTACTTGAAGAACAGCACACCCAGCGCGGCCATCGTGAACGGTTTGATGAGCCAGTTGACGACCAGCGTCAGCACCAGGCCACCCGGGCGTTTGCCGACGTCCTTGATCGATGTCCAGTCGATCTGGATCATCATGGGATAGATCATGACCCAGATGAACACGGCCACCACCAGGTTGACGTGTGCAATCTCGAAGCCCGCGATGGCCTGGAAGGTGCCGGGTGTGAGCAGGCCCAGGCCGACACCGGCGAGGATGCCGAGACCGACCCAGACGGTCAGGAAACGCTCAAACAGTCCCATGGGCCCCGCTCGGCTGCAAGTGGCTGTTCAGCACGCCGAGCAGCCCGGTGGCA
>JAUYSD010000135.1 GCA_030696505.1 Sulfuritalea sp.
ACCACGGCGCGCACCGGCTGGCATGAATCGGAAAATGGCCGCGTGTTCGTCCTGCCCGATCGCGCCATCGGCAAAGCGGATGAAGTGTGGCTGTTCGAGGATGGTGCGGCGGCGGCCGATTACCGGGAGCGCGGCACCCTGGACGAATGGCGGCAGGAGGTTGCCGCCCTGTGCGTGGATAACAGTCGCCTGACCTTCGCCGTATGCCTCGCCTTTGCCGCGCCCTTGCTTGACCTGGTGGGCGGCGAGAGCGGCGGCATTCACTATTCGGGCGAATCCGGCGACGGCAAGACTACGGCGCTGCGCGTGGCTGCCAGCGTGTGCGGCGGGCCGGAATACATGAAGCAATGGCGCGCCAGCGACAACAGCATGGAATACCTGGCGCTACAGCACTGCGATGCATTGCTGGCAATGGACGAGCTGGCACAGATCAATGCCAAGGTGCTAGGCGATACGATTTACATGCTGGGCAACGCGAACGGAAAGAACCGGGCACGGGCGCAAGGCGGATTGCGTGAAACCGCGAAGTTCAGAATCCTGTTCCTCTCGACGGGTGAAGTCGGCATGGCGGCGCACGTCGCTTCTGTCGGCATGGCCACCACGGCGGGCATGGAAGGCCGTATGGCGGAGATACCCGCCCGCGTTTGCGACAACCCGCCCGGCATCTATGAGGCGCTGCACGGCGAGGCATCGCCCAAGGCGCTATCGCAACGCCTGGCGCACGCCGTCAAGAAATGCCACGGCACCGCCTTCCCCGCCTTCCTTGCCGAGTTGGTCAAGCGCGATCCCGACGAGATGCGGGAAACCCTACTGAAGGCCCGCAAGCTGTTTGCCGAGCGCTACCTGACGCACGAAGCCGGCAACCAGGTGCTTAGGGTTGCCGATCGCTGCGCCCTGGTCGGCGCCGCCGGCGAGCTGGCTACACGATGGGGGATTACCGGCTGGCCAGCCGGCGCGGCCATGACACAAGCCGGCGTGTGCTTCGATGCCTGGCTGCATCACCGGGGCGGCGAAGGCAACCAGGAGGAACGGGGGATGCTGATGCAGGTACGCGGCTTCCTGGAGATGCACGGCGAAGCGCGGTTCTCTGATTGGCGCCGATCCGTGGCCAAGGACACGCACGCGAACCGCGTCATGAATCGGGCCGGATGGCGGCGACTGATGGACAAGGATAGCGGCCGCCTGGTTGATGCGGCGCCGGACGAGGGCGGCTATCTGAGTGACGATGTAGTGACCGAATACCTGGTGCTGTCGCAGGTGTTCAAGAACGAGGTATGCAAGGGCTTCAACCCGCGCACCGTGGCAAAGCTGCTCGCCGGCCGTGGCTTCCTGAAAACAGAGAAGGAACACTTCGCCGTGAAGATCAAGCCACCCGGCGAAGCCTACCAGCGGATGTTTCACATCCTGCCGGCGATCTTCGATGATGAATAGGGGAACGGCCATGCTCGATTGGGATGCCTTGATACCGTCTGCTGTCCCTCCTGCCCGGTCAGAATTGGCGACCGACCAGCAAAAAACCGGGGATATTCCCGGTAACCGGGGTGCACTTTCACCCTTACCGGGGATCGCTAAAGCCAGTGATACCAAGGGTTTCAGCGATCAATCCCCGGAATCCCCGGAATCCCCGGTTCAAAAACACTGGACAGCAATCGAATCGAGCGCGCGGGGTGTGGGTGGGGAGAAACCGAACTGCGCCAGAGAAACGATATTCCTGGCACTTGGCGACCTTCGCACGTGCGAGTTGTGCGGCAACCTGACGGAGGCCGGCCGCTGCAGCGCAGCCGCTCGCCGTGAGATTGTCGCCATGCCGAGCTATCAGCCGATCCGCAACATGCCGAAACGCTGCGAGGCGTACATGCCACCCGCCGACGATCCCGACCAGCGACCAGGGGCCGAGCGATGGCCGGGCCTGACCTGGTAGGCGGGGGGGGGGCTTCAATCCCTGAAACCCCGTAGGACAGGACCGGACCTCTAACCAAATTTTTATGAGCGGGAGTTTCCGAGGGGGGGTAGGGTCAAGCGTCCTACAGCAGGAAAACCCTCTATGTTGTTTGAATAATAAGTAGCTATCAGGTCAGAGATATAGGGACCGGGGATTTTGCCGCCTCAAGTCCATCCCCTGAAATCGAACCGGGGATTCCGGGGATTCCGGGGATTGATCGCGGAAACCCTTGGTACGACTGGCTTTAGCGATCCCCGGTAAGGGTGAAAGCGCACCCCGGATGCCGAGAATATCCCCGGTTTTCAGGCGAAAACTGTGCCCCGGTTTTCCACCTGGACGGGTACAGACCCCAGCCCGCGCCCCGTCCGTACCCCTCGATTTCTGGCGCGAAGGTGCGCCCCGGCGCACCCCACTGGGCTGCGTATTTCCGCATACGTCTGCACCACAACAACACCGGCCGACTCGCCACCAGGCGCGAGGCCTGCGGATACGCGCCCGGACGGTGACGGCGCCGCCCGGCCTCCTGCCCGCCATCGGCAACCAGCCGGCGCCGGCCTCGACCGCCGGCGCCGACGATGCAAGCCCGATCCGGTACCGATCGGCCGCACCCGCTGCAGGCGCCGGCCTCGATCGCCGACGCTGCGCTTCGCCCTGGTGGAAGTCGGGGACGCGCCCGGCGCCGACCGCACCATGCAGCGACTGCCCGCTCGCCACCAGGCGCGAGGCCTGCGGGGACGCGCCCTGGTGTAAGGTTGCCAAAACAGGTCAAGCACCGTTCGCATGACGGTATTTTTGACGGTATTTTTAAAAATGAAAAAACGTAGACCGGCTATTGGCAAGGCTTCCCGCTGGTTATTCGGTAGCAGTACCGCCACCAGGATTCACGTAATCGAAGGCCGGAAACCTTATCCAGGTTTCCGGCCTTTTGCTTTGCCGCAGCTGCCGAATCGATGCCCTGGTTCGAGCCGCCATCAGGACGAAAGCGCGGCTAGCCGCCGCTTCTCGACTTCAGGTGATGCCCGAGGTGGCGATCGGTCTTGGTACTGTGATTGACCGTCCAGTCCATCAACAACAGCTTGATGCGAAAAGCCATGCATACCGGATTTTCCGTCTCGGACTTTATTTCCCCGCTCAGGCGCTGCAGGTTCGTCTGGAAACGCCGATGCTGCTGCAAGTGCTCCGCAAGAAACGCATAGCGCGACTCCTGCATCAGCGTTTCCTCCATGGCGAACTGTTCCTGCGCGCCCTCTTCGATGAGGTCGAGAAGCGGCAGGGTATCCTTGGTGCGACCCTCGCGAACTGCGGTGGCCAGGGCATTCATCTGGCTCAAGCGGGTCCGGTGGCGGCTGTCGATCTCGGCCACGCCGGAACTGCATTCCTCGCTCCAGGTCTGGGTCAGTTCATTCTCCTCGACACCTTCGGCGTGACCGTTGCGCAAGTAATCGTCGCAGCGGTTCAGATAGAGACGCGCCGGGGCATCTTCCGGCACCTCTTCGAGGCATCTGGCCAATCGCGTCCTGGCGCGGGAAATGTCCCCAACGAAGTAGAAGGCCAAAGCTTCCTCGAAGCGTTTTTGTGTGCGCTTCTTTGCCGCCAGCATCCGCGGCGGGTCCGCGTCGAAGACCTCATACACGGATTGGGCCTCCAGCTTGCCCTTGACTCGACTCCGGGCCAGAAACCGGATGCAGTAGCGCGAAGGATCTTCAAGGCTGTGCAAAGTGTGCTCGCTGATCAGCATCGGCACACCGTAAACCTTCGACATTCCCTCCAGCCGCGAAGCGAGGTTGACGGCATCGCTGATGACCGTCCCTTCCATCCGTCCGATGCCGCCAACTGTCCCCAGCATGACGATGCCCGTATTGATGCCGATGCCGATCCGGATCGGCAAGTAGCCTGCGCGCGCACGGCCCTCGTTATAGACTTTGAGGCGTTCGAGCATCGCCAGGGCGCCCTGTACCGCATCGTCCGTGCCTTCGGGAAACAGCGCCATGATCGCATCGCCGATGTATTTGTCGATCAGTCCGCGAAACGGGACAATCATCGGCTCCATCTGCGATAAATAGGAATTCATAAAATCGAAATTCTCCTGCGGCGTCATCGTTTCCGAGAGGCCGGTGAAATTTCGAATGTCGGCGAACATGATGGTCATCTTGCGCTCGGTCTGCATGCCGAGGCGGACGCTGCGAACGTTGTCGATGTCCAGGAAATGCAGAAATTCGCGGGGTACGAAACGGCCAAAGGCCTTTTCGGTATCGACCAACTGCTCGCGTATGTCTGCGAGTTCGGCCCGCAAGCGCTTGACTTCTGCCTCCATGGAGGCAGGCCGCGGGTCAGGGAGCGAGTCCTGGTTCAATCGATTATGGGTTCAAGAATGATTGGACAATCCTGGCTGCGAAGTCAGCCCGTCATCCAACCAGATGCAGGCGGTCCGTTGTGTCCGGCTCGGGGAAAAGAGATCCGTTCTTTTGGTTCTCCGCCAGCAACACAGAAAACTCATCGGCGCTTACGCCCTGCGAAAACCGATAGCCCTGAAGGATGTCACAGCGATTCCGGCGCAAGAAGTTGACCTGGCTTGCAGATTCCACGCCCGATGCCACTATCTTGAGTTTCAGCGCATGGCCCATTGCGATGATGGTCCGGGTTATTGCGACTGCCTCTGCATCGTTGGGCGTGTCCTGAACAAAGGAGCGGTCGATCTTGAGGTTGTCGATGGGGAATCGGTTGAGATAACTCAAACTGGAATATCCGGTGCCGAAGTTGTCCATCGAAAGTGCGACGCCAAGACTCTTGAGCCGGTGCAGCAGGGCCAGGCCGGTCGGCGCATCGCGCATCAGCGTGCTTTCCGAGATTTCCAGATGCAAGTAACGCGAGTCGAAACCCAGGGTTTTCATCACGGCATCGACCTTCTCGACGGCTTTTTCGTCCGCGACCTGATCGGCGCAGAAGTTCACGGCAATGAACAGTTCGCTGTCGAAATCCTTGCGCCACGCGATGTTGTTGGCCAATGCGGTGCGCAGCACCCAGTCGCCAACCCTCACCGCCAACCCGGCTTGCTCGAGCATGGGCACAAAAAATTCTGGGCTGACATAGCCGGCTTCCGGCCTGACCCAGCGCAGCAAGGCTTCTGCGCCGACGATACGACCGGTCTCTCCCGATACGAGGGGTTGATAGAACACCTTCAGTTCGTCGCGCTCGATTGCCCGATGCAGACGCTCCCTGAGCCTTATCTGGTCGGAAAGCTTTTCATTGGTTTGCGGGAAGCGGTAGGTGTTGCCTCCCGCCTCCGCAGCCAGATACATTGCTGCATCCGCGCTCTTGGTCAGCGTTTCTGCATCTTCCCCGTCCTTCGGGTAAATGCCGATGCCGATGCTGGCGGAAATGTACAACTCCGCACTATCGACATAAAGCGCCCGGCTCAATTCCCGCTGGATGCGGTCGGCCACCGTCGCAGCTTCGTCAATTGACGCAATATCGGAGAGGACAATCGCGAATTCGTCGCCGCCAAGTCTGGCAACGCAATGGCCGGGGTCGACGGACGCCATCAGTCGCGCGGAAACCTCCTGCAACAGCATGTCCCCGGCGCTATGCCCAACTGTCTTGTTGATCTGATCGAAGCGATCAAGGTCGATCAACATCAAAGCCGTGGAGCGCTTGTTCCTGCGGGCCGCGATGATGGCCTGCTCAAGCCGGTCACTGAACAGAATACGGTTCGGCAATGAAGTCAGGGCATCGTAGTGAGCGAGGAACTGCATCCGCTTCTTGATCGTCTTATGCACCGTGATTTCCGAGAACACCGCCACGAAGTTGACGATTTCGCCAAGGTCATTCTTGACCGCACTGATGTTCATCCACTCGACGATGACCTCGCCATCCTTGCGCCGGTTGCGAATCTCGCCGTGCCACTCGCCACGATTCATCAGCGAGCGCCACATGTTGCTGTAGAAGGACTTGTCCTGCTGGCCGGAGTTCAGCACGCTCGGCGTGTTGCCGGTAACTTCCTCCGCCGTGTAGCCGGTGATCTCCGAGAATCTTCGGTTGACCATCAAAATCTTGTTGTCACTATCGGTGATCATTACGCCTTCGGCGCTGTTCTCGAACACGTGGGACGCCAATTCGAGCTTGCGTTCAGCGATCTGCCGGGCACGCTCCTGCTCAAGCGAATCGATGGCGTGGGACAGATTGTCGGCGAGACTTGCAAGCAGATTTTGTTCCTCGACATCGACCAGATCCTCCACCAGTCCAACGATACAGATTCCGCCTGCGAGCTTGCCGCCTATCCGCAATGGCAAGTGCGCAAGTCCGTGCGCCTCGAAACCTCGCGGGCTTTCCACCAGCGCGTTGTCGCAATCGGACAGCGAGGCGAAGAAGCTGCAAGGCCCGGTATCGGCGGCATCCTGCTGCGCGGGCTTGCGGGCGGCGTCCGCGCGCAGGGCGGATGTAATCGTCGCAGCCAGTTCGGGGTGTTCGCCGATAACCACCATCGACGGTAACTGATCGTCGCTTGCATACACCCAGGCCAGCGGAAACCCGCCAATCTCGTGGAGAATGCCGACGGTCTCCTGAATCAGGGCCTGACAATCCCTGGTCCGAAGTATGACTTCGCTGGCCTCGCTGATCACGGCCAAGGTTCTGTTCAAGCGCAGAATATGACGCTCGGCCTGCTTGTGATCAGTGACGTCGAGGATGATGCCGACAATTCCGCCTACTTCGGAATGGCTGGTTGAAAACACCGCCTTGAAAAACACCACGTCCTTCTCCGAGCCGTCGGCACACTTGACGCGGGCCTCGTAGGTTTGCTTGCCGCGGCTTTCGAGCAGATCCCGGTCGGCTTTGTCATAGACCTCGGCGAGTTCCTGAGGGGCTATTTCATAAACCGTCTTGCCGATCATGGCCTCGCTGGTGGTACCGTAAAAGTCCTCGAAGGCCTTGTTGACCCCGATGTAGCGTCCGTTGGCATCCTTGAAGAAAACCGGCGATGGAATGGCGGCCAGCAATTGCTCGACAAAACTCAGGTTTTCCGTCAGCGCCTCGTCAAGCTGCTTGTGGGCCGTGATGTCTTCGCCGATCTCCAGCACATGCGACGCTTTTCCTTCGGTATCGAACAGGGCAAGCTTCTTGATCCTCACCCAACGCGCGGAGCCTCCCGGAATCCGGATCAACTGTTCCGGCAACTCGACAAGGTTCCCGTCGCGAATCGCCGTCAAGTCGGTTTCGGTGTCGCGGTCCGCCTGCTCGCCCTGGAACAGATCCCTGCTCGAAAGACCGAGCAACTGCGCCTTCGACTTGCCCAGGACATCTTCTACCAGGCGGTTTACGCGCACGACCGTCAAATCCGAGGCGCGCTTGAGCACGATCATGCTCGGGATATGCTCAAAAATCGAGTCGAGCAAGGCATGCGAATTCTGCAGCAGCAACTCGGTCTGTTTGCGCCGCTCGACCTCAGACTTCAGAACTTCCTTGTCCAATGCCAACTGCAATGTCCGCACGGCGACCTGCTCGGCCATCTCGGCCGACCGACGCAATAGCAGATAGGTCAGAAGGCCGACGAGCGCGCTTGCGGCGAGCAGCAGAAGCAACTCGGGCAACGCGATCGGCGGCGCGTTCCAACTGACCGGCGGGCTTGCG
Source organism: Sulfuritalea sp. (assembly GCA_030696505.1). Classification (GTDB taxonomy): domain Bacteria; phylum Pseudomonadota; class Gammaproteobacteria; order Burkholderiales; family Rhodocyclaceae; genus Sulfuritalea. Next base: position 7,568 of record JAUYSD010000135.1, read on the forward strand.
CGCAGTTGGATTCGGTCCCCTTGCGGCAAACGAATTTCGTGCGTGGTCACGGTATCGCGCATGCTGCCGCCCGCGGCGATAAGTGGTTTGCCTGCAGCGGTATCGCGCTGGAAATAATCGAGGCTAAGGGAATAGCCTTGCTGCACCAACTCGTCGAGCCGCAAGGCCTTGGCGAGATCCGCGATTCTGACGGTGGCAATCACATGACCCCAAGGCTCCGCCTGGCCGCGCCCGCGACGTACCTGCATGGCTTGAGTCACTGTCAGGGATTCGTTGTCGATGGCAACAATCGGATCACCGCGACTTTCAAGGCTGAGTTGCGGACTTCCGGCCATCGGCGACTGAAAGGCCGCAAAATCGGCACCATGGCCGGCTTCGTTCCGCGTGTAGAAGATGCTGGGCTTGCCCTCGGGAGCGATTTCCAGCCTGCTGATCGTTTCATGCATCTGGAACACAAGCCGCGCAGAAGCGTGTGCCCGTTCGGGTGCAATGAACACGGACGATCCACCAGCCATCAGCGATCCCGGTGCAAGCATTGCCTGCTTGACCAGGGTTTCCAGGACAGACTCCCGCCACCGGATATCCCGCGCGATGTCCCGCGACCGATCATCCAATCCTGGGTGATCCCGTGTGTAGTAACTTCCCACCGGGATCATGAACAGAATCCCAGCCAATACCGCAAGGACCTGCGCAGCTACCCGCCCGGCCCCGAGTCTACGGAAAGTGCTTATCAAGTTTGGCAAGGAAATTCCAAATTATGAGAAAACTGAGTCGGAAATAGCTACTAACGAAAACCGTCGACGATCGATGATGACTCTCGATGACCCTTTACCATGACATCCATAGTCAAATCGTCGGTCAGACAACTCGACCGGGCGGGCTTGTTATTTATACAAGCAAATTCGAGGCCTATCAATGTTTGGAATTGTGGGGCCGAAGAGCCATAATCCCGCTTGCTCTGGCTTGCATAACCCATGCAGAGACATGGGTAATCGAATGGAGGAAAGCTGTTTGCGGAATCGAATACGCTATCGCGTGCTGCTGGTGGTCGGCGTCGCGGCCACTCTGGGACAAATTGCGACAGCTGCATTCTATTCCCTGTATCAGGAGCGGACCGTCCTGGCGCAAAACGAACTTGCCATGCGCAAGCTTACGTTTGGCGTCGCCCAAGGTCTGCAAAGCGTCATGCTCGCCGGCTCCGCGGATATTGCACAGGTCTATGCCGACCGTCTCAAACTGGTGCCCGAGGTCCTGGAATTCCGCATCATGCGCAGGGATGGAACGGAGGCGTTTCGCGACAACAAGACAATCCTGGAGGTAAACCAGCGGCGGGGTGATGACATATTTATAACTCGGGAGAAGGAGGATTCGATAAAGGTCATGGACCCTATCGATGCGGATTTCCAGAAGGTCCTGAGCCAGAAAGCCCCTGTTTCGATTTATGCCACGGATGACAAGGGCAACCGCATGCTGACGTTCCTCGCCCCCATCCTCAACGTCGATGTTTGCTACAAATGCCATGGCAGAGCCGAGCCGATACGGGGCGTCATGCGCCTGACCACGAGTTTGACAGCAGTGGAACGAGACATACTGAAAGCGCGCCAACAATCACTGCTGGTACTGGTTCTGTCGCTCGCCGGGACGCTGCTGCTGACCGGCTACATGTTCGGACGCACGGTGGTGAGACCTATCGAAAAGGTCACCCGCGCCATGACCCGGATTTCAAACGGCGACCTCGATCATAGAGTGGTAATCACCACTCATGACGAAATCGGACGCATGGCGATGAACTTCAATCGGATGACCGAGGAACTGACGCAGACCTACCAGGGCCTTCGGCTCGAGCAGGACAAATTGACGACCGTTATCGAAAGCGCCAGCGAGGGCATGGTGGTAACCGATGCTGAGGGCGTGGTGGTGATGGCCAATACTGCGGCAACCCGCCTTCTGGGGAAGAGCCTCAGCAAGATCGTTGCCGACGGCTTTTCCAACCTGGTGGACAATCCCGAGCTGATCAACGACTGCATCGACAGCGGCAATTCGATTTCCGTCGAGTACCGCGATCGCGTGCTGCGCATCCATGCGTCGATCACCCGCGGCGCAGACGATCAGGTCACCGGCTCTTTGGCGATGATCCGCGATATCACGGCGGAGCACCGGCTGGAAAACGATTTGCGGCACCTCGCCACGGTTGACGGTCTTACCGGTTTGTTCAATCGTCGCTTTCTCGATGCAACCCTGGACACCGAGTTCCATCGGGCCGCGCGTTCCCATGATGCGATTTCAATCATCATGTTCGACGTCGATCACTTCAAGAAATTCAATGACACTTACGGCCACGATCAGGGGGACCGGGTACTGCAAATGGTTGCACGCTGTCTACGCGAAAGCTTGCGCAGCTTCGACTTTCCCTGCCGCTACGGCGGTGAGGAATTCGTCGCGATAATGCCCGGGCTGAAGTCGCTGGCGGCACAGGAAATCGCCGAGCGCCTGCGCAAGACAGTGGAGACAACCGCGGTAGACGGGATTCATGTACGGATCAGCCTCGGTGTTGCCACTTTTCCCGAGCTGCCCGTCGACCACGGCGCGTCGCTGATCGAGGCGGCCGATGCCGCTCTGTATGAGGCAAAGGAAGGCGGACGCAATCGGGTAGTTGTCGCGAGGGCGGCGTCATGAAGTTCCGTCGCATCCGTCATCGGCTCCTGGCCGCCCTGGCCGCCGTCCTGCTTCTCGGCTTCATCGCCATGGCCTACTTCTATAACCAGGCGGCTGAGATCTCGATACACAACGAATACCGACGAACGCTGCATCGACTCACCGACTCCGTGATCATGAGCGTGGAAACGATCATGAGCGAAAGTCATGCCGAGATCATGCCGGAATTCACCAAACGCCTGAAGACTCTGCCCGGCGTAATCGATTTTCGCATCGCCAGAATAGACGGTACCGAGGCGTTTCTGGACAACCGGACCATCAATGCCGTGAACGATCGGCTGGGCGAGACGGCGTTTAAACCCCGCGCCAGGGAAAGCCATCCTGCACCGGTCTTCCTTCCTGGTGACGCGGAGATCGCCAGGCTGTTCGAGGGACAAGAGTCCGTCTATCGCATCGAGGCGTCGCCTGCGCAGGGAAACTTGATGCAATTGTTCGACACCATCCCCGGCGGCAAGAAATGCGAACGTTGCCATGGTGCAGATCAGAAAATTCGCGGTGTGGTCAAGATTACCAGTTCGATGGCCGCACTCGAACGCGACATGATGTCGGCCCGCCTGCAATCGTTGCTCATTCTGATCGTCTCGCTGACGCTCACCATGGCCGCAACCGGCTACATGCTGGGCCGCCTGGTGGCGGAACCGATCGAAGCCGTTACCCAGGCCATGAGCAATATTTCGTCTGGCGATTTCGAGTCCGCAGTGATCTCCCGAGGCAAGGGCGAAATCAGCGAAATGGCAGAAAGCTTCAACGCGATGCGGACCTACCTGCGCGACACCCACCTCGGCATGCAACTCGAAAAAGGCAAGCTGAGTACCCTGATCCAGGGGACTCAAGAGGCTGTAGTCGTTACCGACGCTGCAGAAAAGGTGGTTTTGGTAAACGCTGCGGCGTGCGAACTGCTGGGAAAGAGCGAGGAGCAGATCCGTGCCGAAGGCATAGTTAACCTGCTCGATTGTCCGGACCTACTGCGCGGCATGCTCGACGCTACCGACGCGCGCTCGGATCCGACGCTGATCGAGTATCGCGACCGCTGGCTGTTCGGCGCCGCTTCCTCGATTCGCGACGCAACAGGAAACTTCATTGGCTCCGCCGCATTGTTCCGCGATGTCACCCAGGAGCAGAGCCTGCTTCGCGAGTTGCAACGACTGGCAACGACCGATGCACTCACGGACGTATACAACCGCAGGCACCTTGATGCCACGCTCAAGACGGAGCTGGACCGGGCCAAACAAAGCGGCCTGCCGCTTTCAGTAATCATGCTGGACGTTGATCACTTCAAGAGGTTCAACGACACCTATGGACACGATCAGGGCGACCGAGTGCTCAAGATGACCGGCCATGTGATGAAAGCTGCACTTCGCGAATATGACGTGCCATGCCGCTACGGTGGCGAGGAATTTTCCATCGTGCTTCCTGCCACCGGAGCAGCCGGCGCCCTGGCGGTCGCCGAGCGCCTGCGTTGCGACGTCGAGTCGATGCGGGTAGACGACCTTCAGGTCACGATCAGCCTCGGCATCGCATGCTATCCGGACATCGCGGCCGCCGCACCGGAAGCGCTGATTCTTGCGGCCGATGGTGCGCTATACCGTTCCAAGGATGGCGGACGCAATCGCAGCACGATCGCCACGCCAGCCGCAACCGAAGCTACCTGACCTGCGTTAGATCGAATAAGAGCGGCTCCGAGACGCTCTTGTGTTCGTCGGAACTGCGATTGAAAACGGCGATCTGGCCGGTTATCTTTTGGCCCGGCCTGAATTTCACGTCATCGGGATTGCCGGTGTCCAATTGGCGGGAGAGTTCCACGGTCCAGAACCCGGCTTTCCACATCCCTTTGGCCTTGACATCGGCAATGCTTCCGTTGGCGCCCGGATTCAGTTTTATGCCGCTGAGATGCTGCTCGCCCTTTTCCTTCGGTGCCCGCACCGGTTGATACAGGGGGGTGCCCGCATCCCGTTGCTTCTTGATATAAATCACGCCGTGATCGCGAGTGGCATACTCGGCCGCGTCCTCGATCAGCCGGTTGGAAATGCTGTGCAGCTGATCCTCGGCCAGACCCAGCGGATTGGTGCGCGCTGCGGACCATAGCCAGACATCGACCCGGTAGGTCCTGGCGGCCAGCATGCTGCGATCGAAATCGCCATCGAGATGAAAACGCGCAGCGAACATGTCCTCGCGCCGTTTCGACTCGACGTAGCGGTCCGCTTGCCAGTCCCAGCCCTTGTACTCGGTATTCGCCGCATCGTCGGGCCAGCGTGCCGCCAGATACAAGCGCCCGTTGTGCGCCCCGGCCCGCAACTGAACCACGATCGCACCGGTGTTGTTGTTGTCTTCCGGAGCAAGCCCGAGCTTCGTCCGATCATTCCTTTCGACGGCCGGCTTGATCGGCACCTTGATCCATGCGGCACCGCCCCAATCGTCGACGGCTCCGTCGACGATCGGAGCGGAAGCGAGCGGTACGACCCGTATCACCGTCGCTTCCTGCGCCCAGGAGGGGAGGCCCAGGGAAGCAAGAACCCATGCTGTTGCGAGACGTCGCATCATTCGATGGTGATGGAACCTTCCATTCCCTGCTGCCGATGGTCTTCGATAGTGCAATACACCGGATAGCTGCCTTTGGTTACCGGCACGAAATAGAGATCGATCTGTCCGCCGTTCTTCAATATTTCAAACGCCGCAAAATAGGGCGCTTTGATCTCCGCCTGGCTGTTCACCATTGCCTTGCGCCAGGCCACGCCGCGAAAGAACTCGGGGGCGGTGTAGTAGTGATCCTTTGCGCCCTTGTTCTTCAGTTCGAGCTTGTATGGCTTGCCGACCTTGAACTTCAGGTCAGTGGGTTCATAGAGATGCTCGGTGATGTTAATCGTGACCGTTTCCATGGCATTCCAGTCGACCTTGCCAACGTAGTCCTGAGCATTGCGGATGTAGTTGTCCTGGGCACCGGCAGACAGCGGCAAGACGAGGGTCAGGGAAGCGATCAAAGCAGCAAGTTTCATGGCAGTGTGTGGTTGTCAGGGAAGCGCACAAGATAACCGCCTCGCGGCAAGACTGCAAGAGTCGACATGATGTCTTGGCAGGCAAGCTCGAAAGGACAGCTTGCGAGAAAGTTGGCGCTGGCGGTACGGCGAATCGAAGGACCGAATTCACCAGTGCGATGGCAGCAGCCGACCCGGCGCAGCCGTCGAAGCCGCCTAATAATCGGGTCTTTGCGCGACCACGATCAACCCTGCTGGGCGAACTCCTCGAACTTGTCCAATGGCAGCGGACGACTGAACAAATAGCCCTGATAGGCGTCGCAGCCGTTGAGCGCAAGAAAATCGCGTTGCGCCTCGGTTTCCACTCCCTCGGCGATGACCGACAAACCGAGGTTCTGCCCCAGGGCAATGACCGTGCGCGCGATCGCGGAATCATTTGACCCGGTAAGCACATCACGCACAAATGATTTGTCGATCTTCAACTGGTCGAGGGGAAGGCGCTTCAGGTAGGACAAGGAGGAATAGCCGGTGCCGAAGTCATCCAGGGAAAAGCGGACGCCTTCCGCCCTCAAAGCAGTCATTTTGGCGATGGTGTTGTCCACATCGTCCACCAGAACACCTTCGGTAAGCTCCAGTTTCAGTCGCTTCGAATTGGCGCCTGTATCGGCCAGCACGGCCATCACCTGCTCCACAAAATCCTTGTGACGAAACTGGCGCGGGCTAACGTTCACGGCCAGAGTGAGATGGGACATCTCCGGCCGCAGCTCCCAGGCGACCAGTTGGCGGCAGGCGGCTTCGAGCACCAGGTGGCCAAGCGGCAGAATCAGCCCCGTGGTTTCGGCCAGAGGAATGAACTCGGCCGGAAGCACCAGTCCGTGCTGCGGATGCTGCCAGCGGACCAGCGCCTCGACACCGGTCAAACGTCCTGTGCTGTCCACCTGGGCCTGGTAATGCAGCAGGAACTCGTGCTGCCGCAAACCCTGGCGCAAGTCCGCTTCCAGCCTTGCGCGGGCAGTGACTACGGCCTGCATGTTCGGATCGAAAAAACGCAGGGTATTGCGGCCTGCCGCCTTGGCCTGGTACATGGCAAGGTCTGCCCGCTTGAGGAGTTCCTCCACCGTATCACGACGATTGCCGAACAAGGTGATGCCGATGCTCGGGGTGCTCTGATGCTCGGTGCCCGCGAGCCGGTAGGCATGATTCAGTGAAGCCAGTATTTTCCCGCCCACGGTTTCGGCCTGAATTGCGGCTTCCTGGGGGTTCTCGCTAAGGTCTTCGAGCATCACCACAAACTCGTCGCCGCCGAATCTGGACACCGTGTCACCCTCACGGATGCAGACGACCAGGCGTTCCGCAACCTGCCGCAACAACAGATCGCCGATATCATGGCCAAGGGTATCGTTGAGCGTCTTGAAGTCGTCCAGATCGATGAACAGCAGCGCACCCTCGCGCCCGCTGCGGGCGCATGTGGAGAGAGCCTGCTGCAGCCGATCCAGCAGCAGGCGCCGGTTCGGCAGTTGCGTCAGGGGATCGTAGAACGCCAGATGCTGGATCGCATCTTCAGCTTCCTTGCGCCGGGTTATGTCGGTCAAGGTCCCAACGTAGTGAGTCACATCGCCGCAGTTCCCCTTCACTGCCGTGATCGTGAGCCATTCGATATACAGTTCTCCGTTCTTGCGTCGATTCCAGATTTCGCCCTGCCATCCTCCCGTGCGCTGGATGTGCTCCCACATCGCCATATAGAACGCCTTGCCGTGCCGGCCGGAGTTGAGCATGCGCGGTGTCTGTCCCACGGCTTCTTCTGCAGTGTAGCCGGTGATATCGCTAAAGGCGCGATTCACCCGCAGTATCCTGGTCGCGGCATCGGTGACGACCATGCCCTCCTGGGAATCGAAAGCGGTGGCAGCGATGCGAAGGCTCGCTTCGTCCATTTTGCGTTCGGTGAGATCGCGTATGGTTCCGCTGAAGAACCGGCCTTCGGCAACCTCCCATTTGGCCAGCGAGAGTTCCATCGGAAACTCGCTGCCGTCCTTGCGCAGCCCCGTCAACTCGACGGCCTTGCCGATTATCCGTTCCTCACCACCGATTTGCAGCCGACTCATGCCCGCGCGATGTTGCTCGCGATAGCGTTCCGGCATCAGCAGGGTCAGCGGTTGCATGATGACCTCGGACTCGGCGTAGCCGAAAATTACTTCAGCGCGCCGATTCCAGCCCACAATGTTGCCGGCGCTGTTCCCCGTAACAATCGCATCGTTGGCCGACTGCGTAATGGCGTAATGACGTGCAGCGCTTTCCTGCAAAGCGACCTCGGTCCACTTGCTGCGCGTAATGTCCACCTTGACGCCGCGCAGCCAGCGCGCCTCGCCGTTCTCGGCGACGACCGTGACGATATCGCGCAGCCAAACCGTACGTCCATCCTTCGCGATCATCCGGTACTCGAAATCATACGGTTCCTGGCGTCGTGCATGGTCGGCGCAATGGGCCGGCACCCAGTCCCTATCCTCGGCATGCAGGTGCTCCACCCAGAAACCCGGATTGAGCCAATCGCCGACAGCGTGGCCAAGCAAACGCTCCACCTGCCTGCTGATAAAGCTGAACGTCAGCGTGGCGGCGTCGGCCTCCCAGACAATTCCGTCGGTGGTATTGACCATGTCCCGAAAGCGCTGCTCGGAGGCCTTGAATGCCTCCTCGGCCTGTTTGCGCATGGTCGTTTCGCGCAGCAGGACCACAAAGCGCGGCGCCTGACCCTGCTCCCCGCCTTTGGCGGAAATCGATAACTCGAACCAGCGCTTATCCGCGGCATCCTGCAATTCGAACTCCATGCCGCGCGAGTGACCTGCCGTGTTCGCCTGCCGTAATGATGAAAGAATGCATTCTGCAGCCGTCGTCGGAAAGACATCGGCCACACAGTTGCCGACAAGGTCATCCGCAAATCCCTCCCACAGCCCTGTACGCGGTACATGACAGTCGTAACAGCGGCCATCCAGCCCTAGCTCCAGCAAGACGTCGGGAATCGCATCGAGTGTCGCCTGCAACTGCATCTGGGTCGCCAGAATTTGACTGGTGCGCTCCACAATCTGCCGTTCGAGTCCTTGCTGGTGCGCCTTCAGTTGCAGCACCAGCTTGGCGAGGAGCGCCAACAACAGACTGAAGATCAGTCCCAGTGCAAGCTTGAGCGAGAGACCGAGCGGATCCCCCCATCCCTTGATCGGTGCCAGACTGAACGTCCAGGTCGCATTGGGTACCTCAAGCATGGACTCGACCGGATCGCTCAGCCGCAGCTCCGGCGACGATGCCGCAATGGTCTGCTTCAGCCCGGTATCGGGATGGATGCGCCAAAGTTCATAGGCAAACCCTTGCGCGATCAACTTATCGAGATTGATGCCTTCGAGCACATCCGGGAAGCGGATCAGGACCGTGGTAAATCCCCAGAATGTCGATGTGCCTCGTTCGCCGTCAAGATATACGGGCAAGCGCCCGACAACGCCCAGCCCCCCCTGAATCAGATTGAAGGGCCCGGCCAGAGTAAGCTTTCCGGTGTCACGGGCGAGGAAGGCCTCCTTGGTTCGCGCCGGATCCTTCAATAAATCGTGACCAATGGCCTTTTCATTCCCGGCGAGCGGCACGCTATGTCGAATCACGCCGCCTGGAGCCAATTGCAAGGCCGCCACCCCGGGATAGAACGGCAGCATCTGGCTCGCTACGGCCTCGAAGTTTTCGATATTGCCCCTGCCTTGGCGAATCAGCGCGGCGAGGCTATAGGTAGCGGAGAGCGCGTTCTCGATGTTGCGTTGAAGTTCATGAGCGTGTCCGGCAAGAACGGAGACTCGCGCACGCTCCACCTCAAGGCGATGCTTCTCCGAATACCAGATCAAGCCAGCCGCCACCGTGGCAGCCAGAAAAAAAACCAAAGACGTCAAAACCGCTTCGCGGACGTGCAAGCGGGGCCGCTGCATCGCCATCATCCAGCCGTCGGCCGGCCCATGCATTGACGCTGATTGCTCACGCGCAATGCTTGGCGGCAGAAACGGCGGATACGACTATGCATGGAATATCCGGGCTGAGGAAAGGACAGTCAAATCGATGCTGACTATTATTGTATGGGCTTTCGCCGCCGTGGCAGTGCACGGCTTGCGCTTTTGCCAAGTTCAAGCCATGGCAGCCTTGCGCACAGCGAGCAGCCGCCTACGCACAGTGTGCAACATGCGCAATTTTGCTGGAGCCTGATCTGACGTGCAGCCCGGGACTGCCGCCAAAGCGCCCGCCCCGGTGTATGCCAAGCCCGATTATTCAGCGTGGCGACGAATCCGTCGGCCAGGCATCCAATCCGCTTGACGGGTCATGGTCGCTACAGAGTGATTACCGACTCGAAACCTTGAGGGTCGGCGGCAGCAAGTACAGGGTCGGTAAATTGAAACTACGGAAAATGAAAAGGGCGTCGCCGCCCTTTTCATTTTCCGGTGCGGACTCTTATGGCTTCTTCGCCCAGGCCACGCAGTAACCCTTCGGCGAAACTTCGGTGTCGCCGGGGAATATCTTGCAGCCGCCGGCGTCTGCCGGTGACTTGCCCGGGACAAACTGCACGCAGTTGGAGCAGCTCTTGTCACCTTCCGGTGCGTCCTTGTATTTCATTGCCGAGCGCATTGCATCGTTTTTCGCGGCCAGCGCGACAACGGGAATCATTGCTAGGGCGGCACCGCCCAGCTTAAGCATGTTGCGACGAGACAGATCCATATTTCAACTCTCCAGTAAAGTCCCCCAGTTATTGGGAGCCGACTAAAGCGTAGCAAAAATCATGTCAGGGTCGAAACAAGGATATTTGGCCTGATCTGAGCTTTCGGCCAATACATCGCGGTGTTGAGATTTCCAAGTACGGGAATGCTTCCTGTAAATGAGAACCCAAGCCATCGTGGTTTTCTTGGTCGGTAGCAGCCTATACCGCAACAATCCTACACAACATCATGTTTTTTATAGTTTCCCTGTGCGGCCCCGTATACATGTCAGCTAGCGTCGCCCGTTCGCCGGTGAATTTGCAACGTGGTTCATTTTTTTGGTGCTGGAACGCCTTGAGCCACGCTGTGGCAGCGATCACAAGAGAAAAAAGTTATGAAGGCGACGCGATCATGGCACATGCCGCAATACTCGCCGCGAAAAATCTGGCTCATCGAAACGGGATTGGATCCGGCCTTGGGCAAGAATGGTCGGGGATGGCAGTTGGAACAGTCGAGCCAAAGCGTATGGGACTGATGCGGGAAAAGAACATGGGGCATTTCCTTGGTGTTCTTCATCACGATATCCAAATCGAAGACGTCCATTTTTTCAGTCGCGGAGAGTCCTGCGCGCGGTGAAATTGCGCCGGAACGCAGAGCTGCCATCCAGTCCGGGAATCCGATGGCGTCGCGCTTGACGAAGCGCATCGCCTCATCGATACGTTGCAGTCGCAGGTAATCCGGATTCGACTCGTCGTGAATCGGGTTTCGCTCCAAGGCAAGGCGCGCTGGATGCGTTTCTCCAGTCGAACTCTCGGCGCTGACGCGTGGCGGATCCTCCACGGGCGCCACGTTTGGCGCTGGCTTTACGAATGCCGAGGTGCCAGCTGCCGCCGCCGGTTCGAGAATCCAGCTATCCGGCGGAATCAAAAGCAGTCCGCACAAAACCGCCAGAGGCCTCATGCAAGCACGCAACCGGGAAAGACCCTGCATCGAAATTTGGCAATAATCCGGGTCAGTGCCGACCAACCCGGGTTTAACTATCGATGCTACTTGCCAGGACGTAGGTGTGCAACTCCACCATAACTTCCGATCCACAGCGCCCCATCCGGAGACGAAGTCATGGCAAACACGTTATTCGCAAACAAGCCATCGGCTGTAGTCAGCGCCTTGGCAAATTTTCCGTTCTGCCACCGTGTAAGCCCATTGTTGGTGCCTACCCAGAGTTGTCCCTTGGGATCGAGATGGAGCGAAAAGACGTGGTTTCCGGGCAATCCCTCGGTTGTGGTGTAGTTGTGCCAGCGCTTCCCGTCGAACCGGGCCAAGCCGCCACCCCAGGTGCCCGCCCACACCCCCCCGTTTGAATCAACCTCGAGCGCAACCACATAGTTCGGGTTGTAGGCGACATCGACGTCCAGCAAGCCCATTTCTTCTTTCTGCTTGGCATGATGCACCGACTGCTTGCCGGGGTCGTTCTTGAACGCAATGTCCTTTTTTACGCGGTCATAGGACGCGCCGAGACCCTTGGCGTGATTCCAGTTTTCCCAGCGATTGTTGGCGAAGCGTGCCATGCCGCCCTCGGTAGCCAGCCAGATGTCTCCATTCTTGCCTTCGGCAAGCCCATAAACCCAGTCATTGGGCAGTCCGCCCTTGGTATTCTCGACCGTGTAGAGATCCCACTTGCTGCGGTTGTCGAGGTCGCCGCCGCGAATGCGGTTTGCCCCGGACCAAGTCGCGATCCAGATGTCGCCGTTCTTGGCAGTGATCACGTCATAGACGAAGGCGTCCCCGAGCCCTTCCGGAATGTTGTAGGTTTGCCATTTGCCGGTTTTTTCATCGAGCAAGGAAAGGCCGCCACCATAGGTGCCGACCGCAATGCGGCCCTTGACCCGGCCGACGTAGAACATGCCGTTGGACAGCAGGCCATCCTTGGTATCGATGAACTTGAAGCTGTCGTTCTTCGTGTCATAGCGTACGACGCCACCCGAGGTTCCGACCCATGCTATGCCGCGATCGAAATACAGCGACTTGACGTTCTTGCCGCCGACGCGAAAGTGTGTGAACTTCTGTGTCAGGTCGACATTCACCTTGCCCTCACGGCTGGGAGGAGCAACCAGTGGATGAGGCACTGCGCCGGTGGCGCCGGCAACCGGTGCGCGCGGCGGCGCGTCGGCTGCACCAGCGATCCCTGCGGCAACTAAAACCAGGGAAGCAAGCAGGCAACGCTGAACCACATCCATATTGAACTCCGAAGATTTGATTGTTTTCACTTTGCCGCTATCCTCACCACACCACGTTTCGTACCGGCCCACAGATTGGACCCCGGAGTCAGGGCAAGTGCGTAAACATGCTCGTCGAATAGTCCATCCTTGACTCCGAAGGTTTTCCAGTTCTTTCCGTCGAATCGCGATACGCCCTTGTCGGTGCCAAACCAGAACACGCCACTATCGTCCTGCACAATCGAATAAACGATATTCCCGGCAAGTCCGTTCTTGGACGACAAACTCGTCCATTTTTTCCCATCCCAGCGGCTGACGCCACCGCCCCAGGTACCCGCCCAGATACTGCTGTCCTGGGCGATGAGGATCGAGAATACGTAGTTGGGATTGTAGGTTCCCATGCCCTGCACTTCGATAGTCAGGTCATGGCGGGAGCGGGTGCCGAGGCCGGTATTCGGACTAGTTGGAAGCGCTTCCGGATTGTCGGCTCCCAGGCCGTCTTTGTGGGTCCACGATTTCCAGCGTTTTCCATCGAACATCGATACGCCGCCTTCCGTACCGAACCAGACACGTCCATCCTTATCGACCCCCAGTCCGTACACCCACTCGTTGATCAGTTCTTTGACGAAGGTTTTGAATTTTCCGGTCTTGACGTTGAAATGGTTGGCGCCGGCCCAGGTGCCTATCCAGAGATTGCCGTCCTTGTCGTTGGCGAAACAATAGATCCAGTAGTCAGCCAGGCCATGCATTGGAAAATAGGTTTTCCACTTGCCATTCTTGTAGCGCGACGCGCCCCCGGCGTTGGTGCCGAACCAGGTGTAGCCCTGCGAATCGATTCCCATACCGAATACATATTCGTTCGCCAAGCCGTCGTTGCGCGTAAAGGTGCGCAGCGGAGTACTGGATTTCAGGTCGATCTCCATAGCTCCTACCGAAGTTCCGACCCAAAGCGAATTGGCCGCCTTGTCGTGCAACAGGGAACGGACATAGGTACCGCTTCCGGTTTCGAACCGGTCAACTACCTTTTCATTTCCCTGTGCGAAAGCTGCACCCGTGAAAAGGCATATCAATGCCGTGAAGAATGCAGTTCTTTTGTGGGCGTTCCAGAACATCATCTGGCGAATTCCTTCAACGTAGCGTTCGTGCATAGTGAATGGCTTCGAGGATTTCCTCGTCTTTGAGTATCCCCATGAATGGCGGCATCAGGGTCTTCCCGGTTTTGACCGACTGAACAAGCATCATATCGGGCTGCATCAGGCGTTCCTTGGTGGCGAAACTTGGCGCCTGCTGAATTACCGGGACCCCGTTCATGCCATGACAGACCGAACAATGCATGTTGTATACACGCTGCCCTCGCAACAGGTCAAGCGCAAGCGAAATCCGCGGAACCCCCATGGCGGCGACACCGAGTGCAAGCGCAAATTTAAGGGCTCGCGATCTCATTTCTTCTCTCCGCGACGACGGGGTTTCTTCTCCGTGACTCCCCTGTGCTTGTTGATTTTCAGTTTCAGCTCGTCGGCTTTGGCGATGTTCGGCGCCAAGCCGTAACCGCCCGCACGATAGGCCTTCTCCAGCGTCTCCAGCGCAGGCAAGAATTCCATGTCGGCGGCGAGTGTGATCCATTTAAGCGCGTCCTTGCCATCCCGCTGATCTTCGGGGATACCCAGTTCTCCGCGGATATAAGCTTGCGCTAGGACCCAGGTTGCCTGCTGATGCCCGCCCTCGGCTGCGCGAATGATGAGGTTCCGTGCTTCCTGAACGTCTTTCTTGACGCCATCTCCCGAAGCGTACATCGTGGCCAATCCATAGACTCCATCCAGATTGCCAGCGTCGGCTGCCTTGCGGTAATAAGCCGCCGCCTGGTCATCGACTTCGGCAGCGTCAAGCATCGTCGCCATTACGATCATGGCCTTGACGTGGCCGACGTCGGCTGCCTTGCGTATCAAAGGCATGGCATTCGTAAAATCATTTCTTTCATACTGAATCATCCCGGCCGCATAATCTTCATCCGGTCCGGCGACTGCCGGGCCGGCGCCGGCCGCAAACACCAGGAACGCCAGCACAGCAAGCTGCCAAGAATTCCTGCACGATTTAAACACGGTCATTCAACTCACCTCTTCAACGCCAGATTCGGCCAAGCCTGCACACTACGATCAACACTACAAAGTAACGCCAAGATTCTCAAACTCCTCCAGTTTCCGGTAAAGACTGGAGAGGCCTATCTCAAGCTGCTGCGCAGCAACTTTGCGATCTCCGCCGCACTCACTCAGAACGCGGAAAATAATATCAGCTTCGGCACGCCGCACTTGCTCGCGCAAACTACCGCTAGCTGAAACCGCCTTCGATTCGCGCGCTGATTTTCCACTCCGAGCCGACAGGCCGGGGGGCAGATCGCCGATGGTGATGCGGCCTCCGTCCGCCATGATGATGGCCCGGCCGATCACATTCTCCAGTTCGCGCACATTGCCTGGCCAGCGGTATTCCAGCAGGAGTTCCTCGGCCGCCGGATCAAGCTCGACGTTGGTTTCACCCTTGAGCTTCGCAGTCTGAAGGAAAAAATGTATCAAGCGCAAAATATCTTCCCCGCGGTCCCGCAGTGGCGGAAGATCGATGTGGAACTGCGAAATCCGGAAAAAAAGATCTTCACGGAAGGTCCCCTCCGCAACCATCGCCGACAGATCCCGATTGGTCGCCACCACGATTCGCGTATCGACCTTGCGCAGCTGCTCGCCGCCGATCGGACGGATTTCCTTGTCTTCAATCACATGCAGCATCTTGGTCTGCATGTGCAGGGGAAGCTCGCCGATCTCGTCGAGGAACAGCGTTCCCGTATCCGCTTGTGCAAACAAACCCTTGCGCGCCTGCACGGCACCCGAAAATGCCCCCTTGGTGTGCCCGAACAGTTCGCTTTCCAGAAGATTCTCGGGGATCGCGCTGCAATTCACCGGTATGAATGGCGCTTCCACGCGCAAGCTCTGATCGTGGATGAATCGTGCCAGCACTCCTTTGCCGGTTCCGCTTTCGCCAGTGATCAGGACGGTGCTGTCAATTGTTGCAACCCGCGTGGCAAGCCTCTCAACGGCAGCCATGGATGCCGAGGTGAACTTGAACCGGTCGTTGCCCCGTTCGCCGCTGACAAATTTTCGCAGCGCTACGTTTTCGGCCTTCAATCCCAGCAATGTCTGCGCTTGACGCAACCGGTACAGGAGTTCTTCGCTGTCGACCGGCTTGACCATGTAATCCATGGCGCCGGCACGCAAGGCTTCCACCGCCGTCTGCACCGAAGCAAAAGCGGTAACCATTATGAACAGGGTCGGCACGCCGGCGCTTTTCATGCTCCGCACCAGATCGACGCCGTCGCCATCCTGCATCCTGATATCGCAGATCGCCACATCGATGTCGCCGCGAATCAGCTTGGCCGCCGCATCCTTGACGCCGACCGCCATATCCACCGAGTACCCGGCGCGACGCACCGTGACCGCAATGATCTGCCTCAGGGCCAACTCGTCGTCGATGATCAGTACATGCATCCAGTTTCTCCTAATGTACTGTTTCAGCCGGAACCGGCAGAATGATCCGCACCGTGGCGCCCTGCCCGTAGACGGATTGCACTTCGATACCCCCTCCGTCCTGCTGCACGAGGCTGCGACACAACGATAGTCCCAATCCGGAACCACGCCCCGGCGGCTTGGTGGTGAAATGCGTATCGAAGACTCTGCCAAGGTTTTCCGAAGCAATTCCCGGGCCATTATCGGAAACGGTGAGGACCACCGAGGCATCCTCGGGCCGTGTCGAAACGACGATGGATGGCGCAAACGCCTCCCGTCCCTCCAGGGCGTCGGCGGCATTGATCAACACATTCATCAATACCTGAACGATATGATCGGAAACCACAAACAGGGCCGGCAAGTTGTCGGCGAACTCATGATTGAGCGATATACCGCGAAAACGCTTGTCGAAACTGATGAAGGTACACGTACTCTTGACCAGAGTATTCAAGTCGATATACGTCGGTTCGAGAGGGCGCTGCAATGAAAACTCCCCGATCTGGCGGGTGATTGTCATTACCCGTCGCGCCTGCTCGAGTATCAGGTCGATCTGGTGGTCGGCGCTGCGCGCCGAGTTCATCCCCTGTTTCCGATCCATGACCAGATTCTCGGCAAGGCCGACGATGGCGGCGAGGGGGTTGTTGATCTCATGGGCCACCGCCGCTGCCAGCGACCCCACGGCAGCCATCTTCTCGGTGTGAAAGTGTTGTTGCCGGCTCAATTCCAGTTGATTGTCGCGAATCCTAAGTTCCGCCTCCATGTCGTTGACGGCCGACATCAAGACTCCGAGCTCGTCCTTGCGGGTCACGGTGAGCGGCGCCCCCCGATAGCCCCTGACTATTTCGCCAGCCCGCAGCTTGACCAGACCGATATCGCGGGAAAGCCGCCTGAAAAAAAGGCTGCTGACGATCCCCGTCAGTGCGACGCCGATAATCATCAAAACGAACAATTCGGCGGTCAGGCGCCCAAAGACATCCCTATAGCCACTCATCAACTCCGCTTTCTGCTGACGTATCCCAAGCGTCATACTATCGAGACGAAGCACCAGTTTATGGAATTGCTCCCGCAGGTCGGCAATCGTGGCGCGCGATGGATCACGTTGCAATTCCGCGTTCAATCGCTTCAGGCTGGCAACCAGGTCGCCCAAGCCGCCAAAGGTCGCGTCTATCCTGACAAGTTTCGAAACCACTCCATCGATCTCCAGATTCAGCAACCTCGCAGCGGCGGCCAGGTCGTCCGAAAAGTAGTTTTCATTGATTGTCAGAATCGCACGTGAGACGGCGAAATTCAACGCCAGTTGTTGCTCTTCCTGCGCATGAACGACCTCCAACTGATTCACCGCGTCGAACAGCAGTTTTCTTTCCCAGCCGATTATCGCCGTCGCCAGGATCAGGTATATGACCAAACCGCCGAGGACCCGGGAACCCTTCTGGGCGAAGCTTGTCCCCCATACGCCGCCTGCATCGGAATCGGACGGTACTTGCGGATCATTGACAGAGGATTGGACGCGCTGCGACATTGATCAAAGTACGGGTTCGTGTTCCAGAACCGGCAGGATGGAAGGTACAATTATCGAGAATGTCTGATTTGTCTGCAATGCGTTCTCGACAAGGAAATCCCGATGCCCATTAAATGGGTCGCTTCGCTGGTAGTTCTCATCGCACTTCTGCCGAACCTTCCAGCGAATGCATCGTCTCTCGACGACGCACTCAAGGCGCTTGATACGGGTAACAGCCCCAAGGCGGTAGAGGTTCTGCTCAAGCTTGCCAACGAAGGCAACCCGCTGGCGCAGTTTCGTCTTGGCAGCCTTTATTATCACGGCCAGAGCGTTGCCGAAGACGAAAACATGGCCATCTACTGGTGGAAGAAATCCGCTGCCAGCGGCAATGCCGAAGCCATGTACCAGATCGCGCATGCCTATCTGTTTGGCAGCGGTGTGGCGAAAAGCGTTGCCGATCCGGACAGGGAAGCCGCCATCTGGTATTTCCAGGCGGCCAGCGCCGGCCATGCCGAAGCCGCGTACACCCTGGGGCTGTTGTTTCTCGCCGGCAAGGGCGTCGTCGAAGACCGCAACGAAGCCATGCGCTGGTTTCGTAGCGCGGCTAGCAAAGGTCATGCTGAAGCACGCAAGGCGATGGAGACCGCCGACAAATCCGTCACCCCTGTCTCTCGCGCCAAACCGCGTCGCTGATCCTTATCCGGCTGACGCAGCACTCTACTGCGCAGTGCCCTGCCCCGCGTCACTTCACGACGCCGCGAATAGTCACGACCACGCCGCTGGCACCCACTGTGACTGGCGCGGAAAAGCCCTCGAAATCGCCGGACTTTGCCAGCGCCTCCCCGCTACGGGAGACCCGCGCGCCGATGATCACGGACGTTGCTGACGAAAGGCGCGAATTCGGCGCCATCGACATCGAGTCATCGAGCTTGAAGGCATGGGGCATCGTGGCGGGATTCATCCGCGCCATGGCCAGTGGAATTCGCGACCCATCGACGGCACGGGCAAACACGAACAAGGTGCCATCCGCCGGTATCTTCCCGACCAGTTCCGGTGCCAGCACGACCGTGCCCGAGACCGAGGCGGCAGCCGACGCAACCGTTGGCGTCACCGCGGCGCCAGCGGTTGGCACCCTGGCGACTCCCATCCGGTTCTCCGCGTCCGCGATGCTCTTGCCGATGCTCTGCGCCACACTGGAATCGGGCGGGACCAAAGTCAGAATGGTGCGCCACTGCTGGATCGCACTGCCAAAATCGCCGCGTTCGAACGCCGCCGAACCGGCCAGCGCCAGCGACTTGATGTGGCGCGGATCGATGCTAAGGGCGCGAGCAATGATCTTTTCCGGTTCTCCGCTGAGCTTGCGGCCCTGCGCCATGGCCATGATATCCGCGTAGTCTGCAAGCATGTTGGCGCTGGGCGGCAGCAAGGTGGTCGCCCGCCCGAAGGCCGCCGCGGATTCCGGGTAGCGGCCGAGGACCGCATAGGAACGACCCAGCATCAGCCAGCCTTCGCCATCGTCGGGATTGTTTTGCAGCCTCTCGGCCAGCTTGGCGGCCATGGCCTGGATCTGCTGTGGCGACAAGGCGTGGTTGCCCTCTGCATCCGCCGCCTGCTGCGGCTTCATGGCGTCCGGGCTACCGAGCAGGAAGTACAAACCGACGGCCAATGCCGGCAGGGCCAGGCCGAGGGCCGCCGCCAGCGTCCGTTTGCGCGCTGACGACGAAGTTGTCGCACGCGTGGCGGCGCCGTCTTCGAGCGCGCGGCGTTCAAGCTCCGCCTGCTCCTCGACGAACAGCGCGGAATCCAGCAATCCGGCCTTGCGCTGGTCTTCGAGATCGCTCAACTGGTCGCGCAGTACGGCGATGCTCAACTGGCTGGCGCTGCCGACGCGCTGCTTGCGTTCCTTGAGCAGCAGGGGCAGCAGCAACAGCGCCAGCACTACCGCTGTCAATAGAACGGCAACGATAACGAATGAGGTCATGGGCGGTCACCTTCGCGTTTGCCCAGCAGTTGCACCGCTGCCTGGTGTTCGGTCTCGGTGAGTTCCGTCGCAGCCTGCCCGCGGCGCTTGCGCAGTTTCGCCAGCAGGAACACCAGGCTCAGGATCAGGAGCAGGAAAGGCCCGCCCCAGAGCAGCCACGTGGTGCTCTTCACCGGCGGGCGGTAAAGCACGAAATCGCCGTAACGCTGAACCATGAACTCGATGATCTCCTTGTCATTTTTACCGGCCTTGATCATGTCGCGGATTTCCCGCTTCATGTCGCTCGAAAACGAGGACTGCGAATCCGCGATGCTTTGTCCCATGCAGGTGAGGCAACGCAGTTCTTCGGCCAGTTTGTTGACCCGCGCCTCGACCACCGGATCGCCCACCGGCTGCGCCATCCCATCCGCCGCCAGCGCGGGATGAAGTCCCGACATCAGCAGCAACACGATCGACAATCGCCGTAGCGCCAGCGCCAACTTCTGCAAGCCGGCAGACAAATTCATGATCTCCTTAACCACGCGCAAGCTCCTCCGCCAGGGGAAGAATCTTCGTCTTCAAGGCCTCCGCGGTGACCGGACCGATGTGCTTGTAGCGGATCACCCCGTTCTTGTCGACCAGAAAGGTTTCCGGCACGCCATACACGCCGAAATCGATACCGACGCGACCGTCGACATCGACCGCCGAGACCATATACGGATCGCCGCCGTGCTGGTTGAGCCAGTTGATCGCCGCCAACCTCTCGTCCTTGTAGTTAAGGCCGACGATGGTGATTTTCTTTTGCCGATCGAGTTCGATCAGGACGGGATGTTCCTGCCGGCAGGAAACGCACCAGGACGCCCAGACGTTGAGCAGCCAGACCTTGCCGCGCAAGTCTTCCGGCCCGATCGACTTGTCGCTGGCCTGCAACTGCGCCAGACGGAAGGCCGGTACCGGCTTGCCGATCAGCGGCGACGGCACCTCACGCGGATTCAGGCGCAGGCCGGCGGCAAGAAAGCCCGCAAGAACAATGAAGACTGCCAGGGGAAAGAGGAAACGCCGCATCAAAGCTCCTTAAACCGTAACCGCGGCGCCGGTGTCCGCAACATCTTCACGCTGCCGAATTCGATAGCGGCGGTCCGATGCCGCCAGCAAGCCACCCAGTGCCATCAGCAGGCAGCCGACCCAGACCCAGCTGACCAGCGGCTTGTGCTGGACGCGCACGATCCACGAGACATTGTCCACCGGCTCGCCGAGGGAAACATACAGGTCGCGAAACACGTTGGTATCGATCGCCGCCTCGGTCATGGGCATTTTCTGCACGAAATACATGCGCTTTTCCGGATGCATGACGGTCACCGGAACACCGCCGCGCGTGACGTTCATCGTCGCGCGCACCGCCATGTAGTTCGGCCCGCGCCGTTCGCCGATTTCCATCAACTGGAACTCGTAGCCTCCCGCCGAGGCCTTTTCTCCCGGCTGCATTTTCACCTCGCTTGCCGTCTCATAGCCCTTGACCATGGTGACGCCGAGGATGAACACGCCGATGCCGATGTGGGCCGTCAGCATGCCCCATTTCGCCAGCGGTACCGACTTCAGTCGCTGCACAATACTGGAATCGCCGCCGCGTTCGCGCAAATGCTCGACCAGATGCGTGAGGCTCGAAGCCACCGCCCAGAATGCGAGCAGCAGGCCACCCACCACCAACGGTGACCAGCGCCCCAGCAGCAGGGGCAGCGCAAGCGCCGCGACGACGGCGAAGCCCACCGCCCAGCGCAGTCGCGGCCAGAAATCGATGAGACGTGCCTGCTTCCAGCGTGCGAAGGGGCCGAGTCCCATCAGCAGCACCAGGGGCGCCATCAAGGGCGCAAACACCGCTTCGAAATAGGGTGGCCCGACCGAAACCTTGCCCAGGCCGAGCGCATCGAGAAACAGCGGATATAGCGTGCCCAGGAAGACCGCGCCGGCCGCCACCACCAGCAGCACGTTATTGACCAGCAGGAAGGTCTCGCGCGACAGCAGTTCGAACTTGCCGCCCAGGCCGACCGATGGCGCGCGCCACGCATACAGCAGCAGGGAAATGCCGATCACCGCGACCAGGAAGCCGAGGATGAACACGCCGCGTTTCGGGTCGGTGGCGAAGGCATGCACCGAGGTCAGCACGCCCGAGCGGACCAGGAAAGTCCCCAGCAACGAGAGCGAGAAGGCCATGATCGCCAGCAGCACGGTCCAGTTCTTGAAGCCGCCACGTTTCTCGGTCACCGCCAGGGAGTGGATCAGCGCCGTGCCGACCAGCCAGGGCATGAAGGATGCATTTTCGACCGGGTCCCAGAACCACCAGCCGCCCCAGCCCAGTTCGTAATATGCCCACCAGGAACCGATCGCGATGCCCAGGGTCAGGAACAGCCAGGCCACCGTGGTCCACGGACGCGACCAGCGCGCCCAGGCGGCATCCAGGCGCCCCGAAATCAATGCGGAAATGGCAAAGGCGAAGGCCACCGCAAATCCGACATAACCGATATACAGCAGCGGCGGATGGATCGCCATGCCGGGATCCTGCAACAGCGGATTTAGGTCGCGGCCATCCATCGCCGCCGGCAGCAGGCGCTCGAATGGATTGGAGGTCAGCAGCAGGAACAGGACGAAGCCGACCGTGATCAGCCCCATCACCCCCAGTGCATTGGCCACGGTCTGCAGGGGCAGCCGCTGGCTGAAGGCCGCCACCGCCACGGTCCACACCGACAGGATGAACACCCAGAGCAGCATCGAGCCTTCGTGGCCGCCCCAGACCGCCGTGACCTTGTAGAACATCGGCAGCATCGAGTTCGAGTTCTGGGCGACGTAGAGCACCGAAAAGTCGTTGCTGACAAAGGCGGTGACCAGGCAGGAAAAGGCCGTCAACATCACCAGAAACTGCGCCGCTGCCGCTGGCCGCGCCATGCCCATCAAGCGCACGTCGCCGCGCAGGCTGCCGACGATGGGCACGATCCCCTGTACGAGAGCCACCGCCAGCGCGAGGATCAACGAAAACTGACCGAGTTCAGGGAACATTCAATTACTCCACGTGCAGGTTGGGTTGCGGGGGCAAACCTTGTTGGACCGGCGACTTAGACGCAAACGGCGTGCCAGCGGCTACTTGGGAACGGACTTGCTGCGCGCATCCCGTTTCAGGCGATCGCGCCATTCCCATACCGCGGCCTCGCCGCGGCGGCGAAACGGATCGTCAACCTGTGCCCGGTGCAGCCAGGCCTC
>JAUYSD010000261.1 GCA_030696505.1 Sulfuritalea sp.
CGCAGGGCTACATCTACGTCCGCTCCGAATATCCGCACGCGGTCGCGGCGCTCGAAGCCGCGCTGGCCGGGACCGGGGACTTTCTCGGCGAGTTCATGATCGAAGTGCGCAAGGGCGCCGGTTCCTATGTCTGCGGCGAGGAAACCGCGCTGCTGGAAAGCCTCGAAGGCCGGCGCGGCATCGTGCGCGCCAAGCCGCCGCTGCCGGCGGTTTCCGGCCTGTTCGGGCAGCCGACGGTGATCAACAACGTGATCACTTTCGCCAGCGTGCCCGACATCCTGGCCCAGGGCGCCGCGGCCTACCGCGAGCTCGGCTGCGGCCGTTCGCGCGGCACGCTGCCCTTCCAGCTGGCCGGCAACATCAAGCACGGCGGCCTGGTCGAAGTGCCTTTCGGCCTCACTCTGCGCCAACTGCTCTACGACTTCGGCGGCGGCTCGCGCTCGGGCCGGCCGTTGCGTGCGGTGCAGGTCGGCGGGCCGCTGGGTGCCTATCTGCCGGTCTCGCAATTCGACACCGTGCTCGACTACGAGGCCTTCGCCGCCCTTGGTGGCGTGGGTGGCGGGCTGGGCCACGGCGGCATCGTCGCCTTCGACGACACGGTGGACCTGGCGCAGCAGGCGCGCTATGCGATGAAATTCTGCGCCATCGAATCCTGCGGCAAATGCACGCCCTGCCGCATCGGCTCGACGCGCGGCGTCGAAGTCATCGACCGCATCCGCGCCGGTGATACTCGGCAGATCGAACTGCTGCAGGACTTGTGCGAGACCATGAGCCAGGGCTCGCTGTGCGCCATGGGCAGCATGACGCCGATTCCTGTGCTGTCGGCGTTGCGGCACTTTCCCGGGGATTTCGGAGACAAACGCACATGAACGCTCCGCAGACTATCGATTTCGGTACGCCAAGAGTTGGCGCTGGCGATACGGTGAGGCTGGAGATAGACGGCATCGCCGTCGACGTGGCAGCCGGCACCTCCCTGCTGCGTGCCGCCGCCGAAGCCGGCGTGATGATCCCCAAGCTCTGCGCCACGGATTTCGTCAAGCCCTTCGGCTCCTGCCGCCTCTGTCTGGTCGAGATCGAAGGCCGCAAGGGTTACCCGTCCTCCTGCACCACGCCGGCAGAAGCCGGCATGAAGGTGCGCACCCAGTCGCCGCAACTGGCGAAGCTGCGGCGCAACGTCATGGAGCTCTACATCTCCGATCACCCGCTGGACTGCCTGACCTGTTCCGCCAACGGCAACTGCGAACTGCAGACCATGGCCGGCGTGGTCGGCCTGCGCGAAGTGCGCTACGGAAAGGGTGACCCGACCCCCGGCGAAAACCACTACGTCGATGCGGTGAAGGACGAGTCGAATCCCTACTTCAGCTACGACCCCGGCAAGTGCATCGTCTGCAATCTCTGTGTGCGCGCCTGCGAGGAGCAGCAGGGCACGTTCGCACTGACCATCGCCGGGCGCGGCTTCGGCTCGCGTGTCACGGCGGGGCAGGGCGAGAGTTTCCTCGAATCGGATTGCGTTTCCTGCGGCGCCTGCGTCCAGGTCTGCCCGACCGCGACGCTGATGGAAAAGACCGTCATCGCAAAAGGCCAGGCCGAGCGCAGCGTGACCACCACCTGCGCCTATTGCGGCGTCGGCTGCGGCTTGCGCGCCGAGATGAAGGGCTCGGAGGTGGTGCGCATGCTGCCGTGGAAGGACGGCCGCGCCAACGAAGGCCACGCCTGCGTCAAGGGCCGCTTCGCCTGGGGCTACGCGACGCATCCCGACCGTATCACCAAGCCGATGATCCGGACGAAGATCAGCGATCCCTGGCGCGAGGTGTCGTGGGACGAAGCCCTGGCTTACGCGGCTGCCGAGTTTCGCCGCATCCAGGCCAAACACGGCCGCAATGCCATCGGCGCCATCGTCTCCAGCCGCTGCACCAACGAAGAGGACTACCTGGTGCAGAAGCTGGTGCGCACGGCTTTCGGCAACAACAATGTCGACACCTGTGCCCGCGTCTGCCATTCGCCGACCGGCTACGGGCTCAAGCAGACCCTGGGCGAATCGGCCGGCACGCAGACCTTCAAGTCGGTCGAGCAGGCGGATGTCATCGTCGTGCTCGGCGCCAACCCGAGCGATGCCCATCCGGTGTTCGCCTCGCGCCTCAAGCGCCGCGTGCGCGAGGGCGCGCGGCTGATCGTGATCGACCCGCGCGAGATCGATCTGGTCAGCTCGCCGCACATCTGGGCCGAGCATCACCTGAAGCTCAGGCCCGGCACCAATGTCGCCGTGCTCTCGGCCATGGCGCATGTGATCGTCAGCGAGGGTTTGGTCGATGAAGCCTTCGTCGCAGAACGCTGCGAAGCCAAAGCCTTCGCCGACTGGCGCGAGTTCGTGCTCCGCCCGGCGAATTCGCCCGAGGCGCTGGAGGCCGCCAGCGGCGTGCCGGCGGCGGCGGTGCGCGCCGCGGCACGGCTGTATGCGACGGCCGACAACGCGGCGATCTACTACGGTCTCGGCGTCACCGAGCACTCGCAGGGCTCCACCGCCGTGATCGCCATCGCCAACCTCGCCATGGCCACCGGCAACCTCGGCCGCGAAGGCGTCGGCGTCAATCCGCTGCGCGGCCAGAACAACGTCCAGGGCTCCTGCGACATGGGCAGCTTCCCGCACGAACTGCCCGGCTATCGCCACGTTTCGGACACCGTCACGCGCGCAATGTTCGAGCGCGACTGGGGCGTCGAAATACAGTCCGAGCCGGGCCTGCGCATTCCCAACATGTTCGAGGCCGCCCTTGACGGTTCCTTCCTCGGCCTTTACTGCCAAGGCGAGGACCCGGCGCAGTCCGACCCCAACACGCAGCACGTCACGGCTGCGCTGGCGGCCATGGAATGCGTGGTGGTGCAGGACCTGTTCCTCAACGAGACGGCGAAGTACGCTCACGTCTTTCTGCCCGGCGCCTCCTTCCTCGAAAAGGACGGCAGCTTCACCAATGCCGAGCGCCGCATCTCGCGCGTGCGCCGCGTCATGCCGCCGCTGGCCGGCATGGCCGACTGGGAGGTGACGCTGGCTTTGTCCAAAGCGCTGGGCTACGAGATGCACTATGGCCACCCGGCCGAAATCATGGACGAGATCGCGCGCCTGACGCCCACTTTCGCCGGCGTCAGCTACGCCAAGCTGGAACGCGAGGGCAGTCTGCAATGGCCCTGCAACGACGACGCCCCCGGCGGCACGCCGACCATGCACGTCGATGAATTCGCCGGCTTACGCGGGGGCAAGGGACGCTTCCTGATCACCCAGTACGTGCCGACCGACGAGAAGATCACGCGCCGCTTCCCGCTGCTCTTGACCACCGGCCGCGTGCTCTCGCAGTACAACGTCGGGGCGCAAACGCGCCGTACCGCCAACACCAACTTTTACGCCGCCGACCTGCTCGAAATCCATCCGCACGACGCCGAGGAACGCGGCATCCGCGAGGGCGACCGCGTCGGCGTCGAGTCGCGCGCCGGCAAGACCGTGCTGCCGGCGACGCTGACCGAGCGGGTGCAGCCGGGCGTGGTCTACACCACATTCCACTTCCCCGAATCGGGCGCCAACGTGGTGACCACCGACAACTCGGACTGGGCCACCAACTGCCCCGAGTACAAGGTCACCGCGGTGCAGGTCTCGCGGCAGTCCGGCGCATGAAGTTAGCATGAGGTGCGCATGAAACCCATGGTCCGGCGCCCGGTGTGGCGCGACGGTGCGAGCCGGCCCGACGACCTGGCGGAGGAGATCCCGGTCGCCTTCGAGTACAACGGCATCAGCCATGCCGTGATGCTGGCCACCCCGGCCGACCTCGAGGATTTCGCCTTCGGCTTCAGTCTGAGCGAAGGCATCGTGGCGCGCCACCAGGATATTTTCGACATCGGCGTCAGCGCATCGGCAGCCGGCATCACGCTGCAGATCGAGATCGCCGGCGACGCCTTCGCCCGCCTCAAGGCGCATCGCCGCAGCCTCACGGGGCGCACCGGCTGCGGCCTGTGCGGGGTCGAGAGCCTCGACCAGGTGCAGCGCGTGCTGTCGCCGCTGCCGCAGGCCGTGGCGTTTCCGCTGGCCGCGCTCTACGCCGGCATGCGCAGCCTGCCGCTGCAGCAGCTCTTGCAGCAGGCCACGGGCGCTACCCATGCCGCCTGCTGCGTCGAGCGCGACGGCAGCATCGATTACGTGCGTGAGGACGTCGGCCGCCACAACGCACTGGACAAAACGCTGGGTGCGATGGCGCGCAAGGGCGGCGTCGCGGGCGACCGCGCACTGGTGATCACCAGCCGCGCCAGTTTCGAGATGGTGCAGAAGGCCGCGGCACTGGGCGCCGGGACCCTCGCCGCGGTGTCGGCGCCGACCGCGGCCGCGGTGCGTCTGGCGGAAAAGCTCAACCTGACCCTGATCGGCTTCCTGCGCCAGGAGACCTGCGTGATCTATACCGGAACGATGGCGGAGTCCGTCGCATGAAGCGCGACAACCTGATCAGAATGGCCAACGGGATCGGCGCCTTTTTCGAGGCCATGCCGGATCGCCAGCAGGCCGTCGCCGACGTCGCCGCCCACCTGCGGCGGACCTGGGAACCGCGCATGCGCGTCGAGATACTGAAGTCCCTCGGCACCGTCGAGGAAGCGCAACTCAAGCCCGTGGTGCGCGATGCGCTGCTGGCCCTCGCGCGCAGCGATGCCTAGTTTGGCTTAGGTTCACTTAGGTTCGCCAGGCGGCCGCAGAGTTGGCGCTGGCGACACGGCGCCGCCAGGCGCCGCCAGGCGGCGGCTCAGGTCTTGCTGACGCAGTTGAGCATCCAGTGCACGCCGAAACAGTCGATGAGGCTGCAGAAATAGCCGCCCCAGAACATTTCCTGCAGCGGCATCTCGATTTTGCCGCCGACCGATAGCGCGGTGAACAGGCGCTCGGTTTCGCTGCGCGTATCGGGTTCGAGATTGATGTACATGTTGTTGCCGGGCGTCACGCTGAAGCCCATCGACTCCGGCGCGTCGGTGCCCATCAGCACATGACCGCCCAGAATCGGCAATTCCACATGCATGACCAGATCCTTGTCGGCCTCCGCCAGCGGAGGCTGGCCGGGCGCGGCCGGAACGTCCTTGAAGCGGGCGATGGGCATCGGGAATTCGGTGCCGAAGACCGACCGGTAGAAGAGGAAAGCCGCTTCGGTCGAACGCGGGAAATTGAGGTAGGTGCTGACGCGGGCCATGGCAGGTCCTCCACGTTTCAGGGTTGTCGTCGGGCGGGATCAGCCGCCTTCATAGGCTCTTTGCAAAGCCGCGATATCCAGGCGTTTCATGCCCAGCAAGGCCGTCATGACCCGCTCTGCCTTGCGCGGATCGGCGAGCAAGTCGGGCAGTGCGCTGGGCACGATCTGCCAGGAAACGCCGAACTTGTCCTTGAGCCAGCCGCACTGTTGCGCCGCCGGATCGCCGTCCGCGGCGAGGCCGTCCCAGTAGCGATCGAGTTCTTCCTGGGTATCGCAGTGCACCTGCAGCGAAATCGCCTCGTTGAAGCGGAACAGGGGGCCGCCGTTCAAGGCGGTGAATGCCTGGCCGTCGAGTTCGAAGCTCACGGTCATCACGCTGCCGGGCGGGCGGCCATGAATCTCGTGTCCGGCCTCGCCGTAGCGCGCGATGCGCAGAATCCGCGAATTGCGGAACAGCGAGCAATACAAGCCGGCGGCCTCTTCGGCCTGGCTGTCGAACCAGAGACAGGGGGAAATCCTTTGCGCCATGTCGATGCTCCGCCAAAAGTTTGTCGGAAAATCGCCGCGTTGCGGTCAGTGCTGGGCGGCCGCGGCCTGCTCGCGGCAACCGAGCCAATCCTGCGGTACCTGCCTTGCGGATTGATTTAATAGTAAAGCAATGGCAGGTCGAATTCAAATCCGGCAAGGTTCCGGCGGGCGGCAGCATGAACTCGGCGGCAGCATCGATTTTCGATCAGCGCAGATATTGCTATCCTGTCCGCGCCGACTTGTCGAACCCGACAACCGATCCCTTATCGCTCATGCCAACCCTACTTCGCGCACTG
>JAUYSD010000338.1 GCA_030696505.1 Sulfuritalea sp.
ACCTGGTAGGGATCGACCAGGAAATCCTTGCGCAGCACCGGCAGTGCGCAGGCGGCGCGCGCTTCGCGCAGGTAGGCTTCCGAGCCCTGGAAAAAAGGCTGATCGGTCAATACGGAAAGGCAGGCCGCGCCGTGCTTTGCGTAATCGGCGGCGATTTCGGCCGGTCGAAAATCCGCGCGAATCACGCCCTTCGAGGGGCTGGCCTTCTTGATTTCGGCAATCACCGCCGTTCCCTGCCCGCGAAGCGGATTTCCAGGGACGCAGAGCGAGCCAGCGCCGACTCTTACCCTTATCGAACCAACAAAGTCGCGCCCCGGCGCCTGCGCTTCAGCCTCGGCACGCACCGTGGCGAGAGGCTTGGCCGCCGAAGCCGCCGCGACTTCCTCGCGCTTGACCGCGAGGATCTTGTTGAGGATGTCGGACATCAGGCGAACTTCTTGGTGAAGTTTATGAACTCGTCGAGCTTCTTGCGCGCCGCGCCGCTGGCGATGGCTTCCCTCGCCTTGGCGATGCCGCCGCCGATCGAGTCGACCAGGTTGGCGGTGTAGAGCGCGGCGCCGGCGTTCAGCGTGACGATCTCGCGTGGCGTGCCCGGTTTGTTGTCCAGCGCTTCGAGCATCATGGTCTTCGATTCGGCGGCGTCGGCGACGCGCAGGCCGCGGTTGGAGACCATGGCCAGGCCGTAGTCCTCGGGATGGATTTCGTATTCGGTGATCTCGCCGTTCCTGAGTTCGCCGACCAGTGTCGCCGCGCCGAGCGAGATCTCGTCCATGCCGTCCTTGCCCCAGACCACCATGACGTGATCGGCGCCCAGGCGCTGCATGACGCGCACCTGGATGCCGACCAGGTCCGGATGGAAAACGCCCATCAGGGTGTTCGGCGCACTGGCCGGGTTGGTCAGCGGCCCGAGGATGTTGAATATCGTGCGCACGCCCATTTCGCGCCGCACCGGCGCGACATTCTTCATCGCCGGATGATGGTTCGGTGCGAACATGAAGCCGCAGCCGATGGCCTCGATGCACTCGGCGACCTGCTCCGGCGCCAACATGATGTTGGCGCCGAAGGATTCCAGCACGTCGGCGGCGCCGGATTTCGACGAGACGCTGCGGTTGCCGTGCTTGGCCACCGTGGCGCCCGCCGCGGTGGCGACGAACATCGTCGCCGTGGAGATGTTGAAGGTGTGCGCGCCGTCGCCGCCGGTGCCGACGATGTCCACGAAATGCGGGTTGTGCGGCGTCACGACCTTGGTCGACAACTCGCGCATCACCGTTGCGGCGGCGGCGATCTCGCCGAGGGTTTCCTTTTTCACGCGCAGGCCGGTGAGGATGGCGGCGACCATCAGCGGCGAGATATCGCCCTTCATGATCTGCCGCATCAGGTGCAGCATTTCGTCGTGGAAGATTTCGCGGTGTTCGATGGTGCGCTGGAGCGCTTCCTGGGGGGTAATCATGATCAGGTTTCCTTCAAGAAATTTTTCAGCAGTTCGTGGCCGCATTCGGTCAGTATCGATTCGGGATGGAACTGCACGCCTTCCACCTTGAACTCGCGGTGGCGCACGCCCATGATCTCGCCGTCTTCGGTCCAGGCCGTGATCTCGAGGCAGGCCGGCAGGGTGTCGCGGCGGATCGCCAGCGAGTGGTAGCGGGTCACGGTCAGCGGATTGGGCAGGCCGGCAAAGACGCCCTTGCCCTCGTGGGTCACCGTCGAGGTCTTGCCGTGCATCAGTTGCCTGGCATGCACGATCTCGCCGCCGAAGGGGGCGCCTCTGCTCTGGTGGCCGAGGCAGACGCCGAGCAGGGGTATCTTGCCGGCGAATTCCCTGATTGCCGCCACCGAGATGCCGGCTTCGGCCGGCGAACAGGGGCCGGGCGAGATCACGATGCGCGCCGGATTCATCGCGGCAATTTCCTTCAACGTGATCGCGTCGTTGCGGAACACCTTGACGTCCTCGCCGAGCTCGCCGAAATACTGCACCAGGTTGTAGGTGAAGCTGTCGTAGTTGTCGATCATCAATAACATGGCGGCCCCCTAGTCGAAACGCGTATCGAGGCCGGCTTCGGCCATCTCGGCGGCGCGCAGTTGCGCCCGCGCCTTGCTCAGCGTTTCCTGCCATTCCGAATCGGGGTCGGAGTCGGCGACGATGCCGGCGCCGGCCTGGACGTGGATCTGGCCGTCCTTGATTACCGCAGTGCGTATCGCGATGGCGAGATCCATGTCGCCGTTGAAGCCGAGGTAGCCCACGCTGCCGGCGTAGATGCCGCGCTTCGAGGGTTCCAGTTCGTCGATGATTTCCATTGCGCGCACTTTCGGCGCGCCCGACACCGTGCCGGCCGGGAAGGTGGCCTTGAGCACGCCGGGCGCGCCCTCGTCGTCCTTCAGTTCGGCCTCGACGTTGGAGACGATGTGCATCACATGCGAGTAGCGTTCGATGATGAACTGGTCGGTTACCTTGACCGTGCCGGTTTTCGCCACACGGCCGATGTCGTTGCGGCCAAGGTCGAGCAGCATCAGGTGCTCGGCGCGCTCCTTCGGGTCGGCCAGCAGGTCGGCGGCCAGCGCCTCGTCTTCGGCGGCCGTGGCGCCGCGCTTGCGCGTGCCGGCGATCGGACGCACGGTGACGCGCTTCTGCCCGTCCGCATGTTCGAGGCGCACCAGGATTTCGGGCGAGGCGCCGACGACGTGGAAATCCTCGAAGTTGAAATAGAACATGTAGGGCGAGGGATTCAACGTGCGCAGCGCGCGGTAGAGCGCCAGCGGGCTCGCCGCGAAGGGCTTGCTCATGCGCTGCGAGAGCACCACCTGCATGATGTCGCCATCGACGATGTACTGCTTGGCACGGCGCACGGCGGCCTTGAATTCCTCTTCGCCGAATTCCGAAACGGCGGGTGCGGATTGCGTCTGTATTTCGGGCGGAATTGCCACCGGCGCGCGCAGCTTGGTCAGCAATTCCCTGAGTCGCGCCTGGGCCTGCTTCCAGGCGCCGGGAAAACCCGGTTCGGCATACACGACCAGCGTCAGCTTGCCCGAGAGGTTGTCGACGATGGCTATTTCTTCGGACAGCAGCAGCAGGATGTCCGGCACGCCGAGCGGGTCGGGCATTTTCTTGCGCGCCAGTCTGGTTTCGATGTAGCGCACCGTGTCGTAGCCGAAGGCGCCCACCAGGCCGCCGCAGAAGCGCGGCAGACCGGGCAGGTCGGGCACTTTGAAGCGGGCCATGAACTCGCTGATGTAGCTCATCGGGGTGGTGTGGTCGCGCCGCTCGGCGACGCGATTGCCGGTCAGCAGCATGATCGCGCCGTCGACCACGGCGATGCGTGTGCTGGCGGCCAGGCCGATGAAGGAGTAGCGACCGTAGCG
Source organism: Sulfuritalea sp. (assembly GCA_030696505.1). Taxonomy (GTDB): domain Bacteria; phylum Pseudomonadota; class Gammaproteobacteria; order Burkholderiales; family Rhodocyclaceae; genus Sulfuritalea. The sequence continues at coordinate 3,358 of JAUYSD010000338.1, forward strand.
CTCGCCGCCCTGCACCGATTCGAGCAGGTAGGAGTAGGGATCGTTGGCCAGCTTGAGGTAGATCGACAGCGGCGTGTCGAGGTCGGCGAAGGTTTCGAGCGTCACCGGGATGCGGTTATAGCCCTCGGCGGCGAGCCGGTTGAATTCGGATTCGGTCATGGGAAAACTCCACGGATACGGGTGCTGCAAGGACAAAGTGCGCGGATCGAAAGCTCCGACGCGGTGGAAATCAGGCGCTCAGATAGCGCAGGCGAGCCAGGGCCGCCAGGGCCAGGCCTCCGCCCCGAGGGCGTGTTTCCTTGTCATTTGCAGGTTGCGGTGGAGCATGGTGCTTAGGCGGTCTTTCGAGAG
>JAUYSD010000384.1 GCA_030696505.1 Sulfuritalea sp.
GGGCGCAGCTTTTCGAAGCTGCGCTTCCCGCCCGAGTAATCAGTGCCTTTGGGGTCAGCGCGAATTGACTTTGCGGAATGACTCTGGGCCCATTGGGTTTTGCGCTTCGCGGATAACGTGCGGAGCAATCTCTGACGGAGCGGGGCGCCGGAAAGTCGGCACACGATGCTGAACGGTTTGCGAGCGCGGTCAGTGGCTGGTGTTCGGCCATTGCGGACGGTCGGTACCTGGTAGCCGAATGTCTCTTGACGACTGCGAACAGACGGTCGGCTTTTGCGAGTCACAGGCAGCGTCCCACCCGAAGCGGAGGCCGATTCTTTCCAAACGCATACGCTCAACGCGGTGGACTTTGCGCCTCAACCAACCTGGGCTCTCGTGGAATATTAGACTCGAGAAGCTTCGGAGCAATTTCAAGAATATCTTGAGCAATTTTAAGCAAGATGAAATACGGAAGGGGCAACCCATTCATCATTTGATGACGAAGCAAACTGCGTATAGGTTCGTCAAACCTATTGTCAGTATTTCCTATGTCCTTTGAGATTGAAGGGTGAGAGCCGTCAAATGCATTGGCCATACGTTTGACTATCATTTCTCTTGTAATGGCCACTGATTGAAGAATGCCATCCGAGTTCGGATAGGACATCCTTACTACATCGGAGCCTAGCCACTGAATATAGTTGCAACGCTTAACGCTCTCGTCGCTACGAAAAGCATTGGCTAGATGGGCATCGAGTTGCCTGTTTGCTATACAAAATTTCTTAACAATATAGGCGCCATCTTCTCTGCGACCGAATTCGAAATCAATTGTGACTTCACCCTGAAAAATGCCATCTTTATCGTAATAATTCGGGTCGTCGCCAAGCATCTGTTTGCCGTTGTTGACGTAGGTTATTACCCCACCTGGCATGTAGGAGAACACGTACCAATAACCTCTAACGGCTTTCAAGCTCTTTCTGGCGGGAGAAGCTGTCTTAAACGAGAGTGTCGTCAAAAATCTAGGCGCAATGGTGTGAATTGAGTTTTTCAGGTCGACCCATATGCGAAGGGAATGAGAAAGATCAAGCAGTGCGACATGATCATAGGTATGAGCAGCCACATCGTAGTGCCGACGAAGCCGTTCAAGATGGAGTAGGACGGTTTTCATAAACGGGCTGACTCGTTAACGAAATCACGGTACCAGATTGTTCTTAGAAGTGGCATGTCCAAATGTCACCCAGAAGCATACACTCCGACCGTCTGGCCGGCTGCTTTGGGGAAACGCGGTCTAACGGCGGCTTTCCGCCGCTATGAAAAGCTTTTCATAACGGCCAGGGGACTAAACCGCTCGCGCGGTAAAGGCCCTCCGATCCAACGGCGGCAGGGGTAATTGAAGCAGAGGTTCTGTTTTGCCAATCTTGAAGAACGAGGTAATCCGCCTCGCTTCAAGAAAGGAGCAGGACCATGAACACATTCACACAAGCCCCCAGTGAGATGCGGTTACGCATGATCGAGGATATGCGGATGCGCAAACTCGAGCTCCGGACGCGAGAAGCGTATATCCGTGCCGTACGGAAGTTGGCCAAGTATTTGCGCCGCCCTCCCGAGACCGCTTCCGCCGAGGAGTTGAGGAGCTTTCAGTTGCATCTTGTTGACCAGGGCGTCTCGCCGATCACGCTCAACGCGACCATCACCGGGCTGAAGTTCTTCTTTGAAGTGACGGTCGGCCATGGTGATGTGATGGCCAAGATGCAGCCGGTGCATGTGCCGCGGACGCTACCGGTGATCCTGAGCCGCGAGGAAGTCGGTCGCTTGATTGCCGCTGCCGGGAACCTGAAGCACCAGACGGCGCTCGCGGTCGCCTACGGTGCCGGACTGCGGGCCAGCGAAGTAACGGCGCTAAAGGTCGGTGACATCGACAGCCAACGGATGACGCTGCGCATCGAACAGGGCAAGGGCCGCAAGGATCGTTACGCCATGCTCTCCCCAGTGCTGCTTGAACGCCTGCGCGTCTGGTGGAAAGTGGCTCGCGCCCAAGGCAAGATGTTCGACGGCGGCTGGTTATTCCCCGGACTGAACCCCATCGAATCGCTGAGCACCCGCCAGCTCAACCGGGCCATTCACGCCGCAGCGGATGCAGCACAGATCGACAAGCGCGTCTCGCTGCATACGCTGAGGCATTCGTTCGCCACGCACCTGCTTGAGCAGAAAGTGGATATCCGGGTGATCCAGGTCTTGCTGGGTCACAAGAAGCTCGATACCACGGCGTTGTATGTGCAGGTGGCCACGGACGTTCTGCGCGAGGTGGTCAGTCCCCTGGATACGCTGGAGCCCCTGCCTATCGAGTAGGCATCGTCATGGGGCGTTGTGCCCTGGAGGTTGCGGATATCTTCCGGACCTACGGGCCAGCGTGGCGACAGGCGCAACAAGGCCATCTGAGCGTCGCTCAGCTCAAGGTCATGTCGGCCATCGAACAGTGCCGCAGCGCGGCGCTGGGAGGGCACGTGTTGCGCTGCAACGGCTGCGACCATGTTGAGATTGCGTACAACTCCTGTCGCAACCGACATTGCCCGAAGTGCCAAGCGAAGGCGGCCGAACGGTGGCTTGAGGCGCGCCAGGCGGATCTGTTGCCGGTCGAGTATTACCACGTAGTGTTCACCCTGCCGGCACCGATCAGCGAGATCGCGTATTACAACAAGGCGGTGATCTACCGCCTGTTGTTCGAGGTCGCGGCCGACACGCTGCAAACCATCGCTGCCGATCCCAAGCACCTGGGCGCCGAGATTGGTGCGACGCTGGTGCTGCACACTTGGGGCTCGGCACTCACGCATCATCCCCATGTGCATGGCATCGTCCCCGGGGGTGGCTTGTCACCTGATGGTAAGCGCTGGGTGAGTTGCCGGCCGGGGTTCTTTTTGTCGGTGCGGGTGTTGTCGCGGCTGTTCCGGCGGCGCTTCCTCGAGGCCCTCGGTGAGGCGCATCAGGCCGGGCAGTTGAAGTTCTTTGGCGAGCACGCGCGGCTGGCGGATGCGACAGTATTTGCCCGGTGGCTTGCGCCACTCAGAAAGTGTGAATGGGTGGTCTATGCCAAGCGCCCCTTCGCCGGACCGGCCGCGGTGCTGGCGTATCTGTCGCGCTATACCCATCGGGTGGCGATCTCCAACCGGCGTCTCGTTGCCCTGGACGAGCGTGGCGTTACCTTCCGCTGGAAGGACTACCGAATCAGCGGACGAACGCGCCACAAGACGATGACGCTCAGCTCGGAGGAGTTCATGCGCCGCTTTCTGTTGCACGTGCTGCCCGGCGGATTTCACCGCATCCGCCACTATGGGTTGCTCGCCAATGGGGAACGTCGGGAGAATCTGGCCAAGGCGCGTGAGTTGCTGGGTGTCGAGAGGTCCGGCGTCGACGCGGCCCTCCTGGAGATCGATGCGTCGGACAGTCTGGTTCAGCCAACCTTCGTTTGTCCGTGTTGCGGTTCGCCGATGCGCATCATCGAGACCTTCCTGCGTGGCCAGTCGATTCGCGCACCGCCTCCATCGCGGCTTGCGGCATGATCGCCCCAACTTACTCGTGCTCCACCCAACCGTCGGCTCTTCGTCTTCCAGCGCCGATAGCGGTCGGCTTTGTCGCTCGGTGGAATACCACTCATTATTGCCTGCGGCACGGTACAGAATCGGCGCTATCGGCACCGGCTTCGATCATTTCGGTGGGATCGCCAACCCGTGGCTTCCTATCATCGCTACTCACGGCGCCCGTGCCATCCGCCAAATCCCCATAGCGCCTTCACTCTGCTTCACCCGTATCGCCAGATCTCCGCGGTTTCCTCCCTTGGGGCTTGTGCGACGCCTGCCCCTACCCTTATCGTTTCGCCCACGTCATCACGCTAAGGCAGGCATCCCACAACCCTTAACAAGACCAGTCATCGAGACCGTAGGGGATTTTGTCCACCGAAGGTCCGGTCACAGATCGGAAAGCGGACCTGCGGTTCAGCCAGCGATCGGACAACAGCTCGGTCTTTTGCTGTCACTCGAGGGCTGTTGATGGTGTAACCGGTGCTGTCGTTTCAAATTCTCGTTTCCTGAAGCGTCAAACCGGTTCACTTGTAACCATTCAGCCAGTCAGTCAACTACGAGCACATTGTGACGTCGTCTGGCTGGATGATTAACTGCATTGGAGTCTGCAGCAAGCAACGGAGAACTTTCGAAAGCCGATGAGTATCGACAGTCTACTTGCCCTTCCATTACGTTACGGTCTTCATCTTTGCAAGGGAATTCAAGCTGCCGCCAAGCGGGTATCTAGCTCACGATTAACGGTTACGTCCGCTCACGCGAGGTCACGCTTTATTCTCCGCCTTGGTCGATGAGGTAATGGAAGTCCGTCGTATTTACCCAGCTGCGGCGCACCTCGATCGGCAGATTATTGAAGGTGTATGCAATTCGCTGGACTTCGAGCACCGGGTCGCCCGCTGGTATCCCAAAAATCTCCGCCACTCCCTGATCCGCCTTCACCGCACGGAGCTGCTCGGCAGTGCGGATGATGTTGATCCCGTAGCGGCTGTGGTACACCGCGTACAGCGTGGCACCGCTCTCGCGTAAGATCTTGGCATTGAGTCCGCCAAAGAGGGCGGCTGGAATGATCACGTCGGACACCACTACCGGACGTCCGGAAACGCGCAGAATGTTGCGAATCTTGAACACCTCCGACTCGCGTGGCGAGCGCGGTAGCTGAAGGATTTCGGCCACGCGATTTCCCGGCGGCCCTTTCTTGATCGAAACCAGTTCGGAAATCGGAAGCTCCTTCACGCCATCGTCCTTCACCACGTGGAAGAACCGATAGAGGCTGCGCTCCTCGGTATGGGGCGACACAAACGTGCCTTTGCCCTGCTTGCGAACCAGAACCTTCGCCGCCGCGAGTTCGCTGATTGCCGCACGAATGGTGGAGATGCCTACACCGTAACGTTTGGCCAGCTTCGCTTCGCTCGGAATCATTTTCCCCGGCATCCATTCGCCTTCGGTCAGGCTCCGGATCATGTTGTTCTTGACCTGCCTGTAGAGCGGTTCCGATTCCATCAATGCGTTGCCGAGTGCGTCTCGATTATTGTTTTCCATATACCTTGCGCTTTGCGGGATGGATGGCGCTTTCGTTGAAATGGAGGGCGAGGAAAGTATACATCGTCGATATAACCCTAAAGCCCATAGTCTCAATTCGAATTTGACTTGCGGAAATGCGCCATGGTACAAGGACGAATCATACGTATGAGTCGCATGTATGACAAGGTCTATTCCCCAACAACAAGGAGCATGGCTATGGAACTTTCGGGCAGAAGCATTGCGATACTCGTCGAAAACAATTACCAAGAAATGGAAGTGTGGTACCCGATCTTTCGTTTTCAGGAAGGAGGGGCTGAGGTGTCGATCATAGGACCTGTAGCCGGCCGTTACCTGTCCAAGCTTGGCTATCCCGTAGTTGCCGACACCCAGGCCGACATGGCAAAAGGCAAGCTGTTCGATGCGCTCATCATTCCCGGAGGTTTCGCTCCCGACCTGATGCGTCTCAGTTCCGAAATGATCGAGATGGTCGGCCATCACGTCGAAAAGGGGCGGGTCGTTGCCGCAATCTGCCACGGCAGCTGGATGCTGGCTTCTGCCAACGCAATAAGGGGCAAACGTGTTACAGGGGCGCCTTCCATCAAGGACGATCTCAATAACGCCGGTGGCCATTACGAGGACGCAGAAGTGGTTTGCGACGGAAATCTCATCACATCCAGAAAGCCGTCCGATCTTCCTGCTTTCTGTCGCGCCATCGTCAGCACCCTTGCAAGCGTTTCTCTGCGTGTGGCTGCCTGAACAGTACAGGGCGGATGCCTGGCTGACCAGTGGCGGATTTCCTAAGAATCTACCTACTGGAGCGGCGCCCTCAAATGGTTTTTCGCTGTGCAATAAGGAGAGAAGAACATGATTACAAAACATGGTTTCCGATTTGGAAGGATCGTCGCTTACATCGGCATGGCGACGTCGTTTCTCCTACCTGCAGGATCTGCATCTGCCGAAGTGAGCGAAGTACGCCTCGCACAGCAATTTGGCGTCAATTACCTGCCGCTGACAGTTATGAAGAAACACCAACTCGTTGAGAAGCATGCGCAGCGTCTTGGACTGCCAGCGATCAAAGTGACGTGGACCCAGTTTGGTGCGGGTAATGTCATGAATGAGGCGCTGTTTGCCGGGTCCCTGGATATTGCTTCCGGGGGGGTTGGTCCGCTGCTCAAGATATGGGACAAAACAAAGGGCAACCTTGACGTGCGCGGAATAGCCTCGCTCGGCTCAATGCCGTTGTATCTCAATACGACCAACCCCCGCGTCAAATCGATCGCTGACTTTGGCAAAGGCGACAAAATCGCCCTGCCGGCGGTGAGAGTGTCGATTCAGGCGATCGTATTGCAGATGGCGACAGCGAAGGCGTTCGGCCTGGAAAATTACGCCAAGTTGGAGGATCTGACCGTGGCGATGAGGCACCCGGATGCTTTGGCGGCACTCACCAGTGGCGGGACCGAGATCAACAGCCACTTCGCGAACTCGCCTTTCCAGGAGCAAGAACTCCAAAACCCGAGTGTCCGCCGCGTACTCAGCTCGTACGAGGTACTGGGCGGCGCGAGTACGCTGAATTCGCTCTACACGACGAAGAAGTTCCATGACGGGAATCCAAAAACCTATCGGGCAGTATTCGATGCCTTGAAGGAGGCTGTGCAAATCATCAACAAGGACAAGCGCGCCGCGGCAGAACTCTACATAGCGGAAGAGCAGAGCAAGCTGGCGCCCGAGTTCATGCAAAAAATACTCGAAGACCCAGAGTTCATCGTTACCTCGACACCACAGGGCATCATGAAATACGCCGATTTCATGTATCGGACGAAGGGAATCAAGAACAATCCTTCGAACTGGAAAGACGTGTATTTCCAAGAGGTTCATACCGAACCCGGCAGTTGAGTGGCGCATGGAGCAGTGCCAACTTCGCGGACGCAGCGCCAATACTTGACATTCAAACAGCGACGAGTAAACTCCAACACATACGACTCATACGCATGAGTCGCATGTTCCAATCAACTACCGAAAGTTAGGAGGAGTTCATGTCCAGTCAGTCGGCAGCCGCAGAAGCTCAAGCGGCAGACAATGGCAAGCAGAGCAAGCAGGGCCGTGCCCGCAACTTGGCGGAATGGTCGCAACGGCCGAATCTCCCCGGCACTCATTACCTGGATACACGGGTCTACACCGATCCGGCGATCTACGACGAAGAGATTGACAAGATCTGGAATAAGGTCTGGCTCCCGATCTGTCACGAAAGTGAATTGAGCGCCCCGCTCGACTTCCGGACCAGCGGCGTCGCAGGCACGAAACCCATCGTCGTCGTGCGTGGCGCCGACAACAAGATCAGGAGCTTCCTGAACGTCTGTCCTCATCGCGGCAACATCGTGATGCGCGCGCCTGCCGGCAACCTCGGTGAAGGCTCACCCTCGGGAAACCCTCGCAACATGACCTGTATGTTCCACGGCTGGCAGTTCGATGCCACCGGGCGCTGCGTCGAAATTCCCCGCGAGAAAGCCGGCTACCAGGACCGCTTGTGCAAAGCCCAGATGGGCTTGCGCGAATTACGCACGGAAGTCGCGCACGGCGGGTTTGTCTGGGTAAACCTTGACGACAATTGCGGTCCGCTTGCCGACTTCACTGGAAACGCCTTCGACTTCATGGCAACCGAGCTTGATACGGTTCCACTCGAAGTTTTCCACTACCAGAAGGCAGTCGTCCGAACCAATTTCAAGCTGTGGCACGAGACCAGTCGCGAGTTCTATCACGACTACCTGCATTACCACAACCGGGCGACCGGAATGCTGCAGAAGGGTTATTTCGATCGCAAATACACGGCATTCCCCAATGGCCATGCGGCAACGGGACTGACCAGCATTACCTATGATGCCTATGAAGGCGCCAAGGATCGGGGACTGACCTTTCCCGGAATGCCGCTGAATGGCTGGAAGCAACTGAACATCTTCCCCGGTTGCACCTACAGCCTGCGCGCCTCATGTCTGCGGGTAAGCGTAATGACGCCCATAAGTACCGACAAGGTATTGATAGAGATTCGAGGGTTCGGGCTCAAGGAAGATACGCCGGAAGAGCGACGTGAACGGATTCTTGATCACGACACGATCTGGGGCCCGTTCGGAAGAAATCTCCATGAGGACCTTCTGGTGGTGCAGAACCAGTCGATTGCGATGCGCGAAGGGTCAGGCAGCAAATACCTAGTCATGGCCAGAGAGGAGAACAATACCATTCACGACGAAATTGGTTTGCGCTCATATTACGAAGAGTGGAGCCGCCTGATGGGGCGTTTGGCATGTGATCCGTCGCGCCGTAGCGACGAGTGACGGGTCAACGACCATCGCGACACAACGAACCAATTCATTTTGAAGGAGTGCAAAACCATGGGGGCATCCCGGGAGATGGCTGTGCAGCAGGTCCATGAACTCATTTACGAGAGCTGCCTGACGCTCAACGCCGAGAAGTGGAACGACTACCTTGATCTGTGCGACAAGGCAGTGTTCAACTATTCAATCGTAAATTACAGCCCGGAGATTCGCAGAGACCAGTGTTGGATGGAAAGAGACTATAAGGGGCTGAAATCAATCTTTGATCTTCTGCCCAAGCACAACTCGGATCGTTCGCAGCTCACGCGCCATGCTACGGTATATAGGGTCGGATTCGATCCGGAACAGAATGTAGCGAACGCCCTGACGCTGGTCACGATTTACCGCACACAGCTCGACGGCATCAATTCGCACTTTGAGTCAGGCGCAACCAGTTTGTTCGCCGTGGGCAAGTATATGGACGTGATTGGTCTCGACGCTGGCAAAGCGAATCTGAAAAAGCGCGTCGTGGCGCTCGATACGCGCCAGGTCGACATCGGATCCCATTACCCGCTGTAATCCACTGAACCTAGCCAGTCCGCGCGGAGCATTTCACTATGAGTTGGTCAAGACTTTGTGGCATTAACGAGTTGCCAAAGAATTCGATGGCGATGCGCCGTATCGATGACGTCGATATCCTTGTTGTTAATGTGGCCGATGTGATCCATGCTCTGTCGCCATTCTGTCTTCACATGGCTAAGGCACTAATAAACAAGGACTTCGCCGACTGCTTCGATGGCGGCAAGCCGGCCTGTAACAAGCATCGGAATGACGCCGATTCGCAAAACGGGGGGCCGGCCGGTGTTGCCGCGACCGGACCGCAGCGCTTTCTGACCAAGACGGCGGGCGACGATGTCTTCGTTGACGTGACCATCGTGGGGCCGGCACTCGAGTTTGAACACGCGACGTGTTCCCCGGTGCAAACGGACGCGGATAAGGCTTGCCTGCTGGTCAATCTGTGGGAGCCCGGGTTCGACAACAAAGCTGTCCGCGTGCTCAGCACGAAAGACGGCGATTGACACGGCAGGAGTTCGAGATGAATTGGAAGAAAGTATGTGCCGTTAGCGAGCTCGATGACAAATCGATGAAGTCCATGACCATCGATGGCATTGAGGTTCTCGTCATTCGCAGTGGCAATACGATTAACGTGATCCCACCCTCATGCCCCCATATGCTCACGGCGCTCACCGAAGGCATCTTCGATGGTTGTGTGCTCACCTGTACCAAGCACCTGTGGCAATGGAACATTGAAGACGGGACACCGCTGGGTCAAGCGGAAGCACCACTCCTGAAGTACGAGACGCGGCAGGAGGCTGGTGAGGTCTATGCAAATGTCGAGAAGGAATTGAGCTACGAGTACGACTGCTAGCCAAGGCATGACAATGCGGATGGCGTCGCGACTGAGGGCATGCGGCGACTCCGTGATCAGGCATCAATAGCAATACACAATTACAAGCCCCAAGGATGCTGGAGGAGATGAAACCGATGTTCATGCACGATGAGCTGGGGTTGGCGCCAGACTGCGCCGCGGCAACCACACCGCTACTGGAAGTCAAGGGCGTCACGCTTCAATACAAGACCAAAGAGCATCTCGTTACCGCGACCTATCGAGTCAACTTCGAGGTCATGAAGTCCGACCGCTACATTCTTCTCGGCCCCTCCGGATGCGGCAAATCTACTCTTCTCAAGGCGGTGGGAGGCTTTCTTTCACCAACGGAGGGAAACATCCGTTTGAACGGCGTCGAGGTCACGGCGCCGGGCCCCGATCGAATGATGGTATTCCAGGAATTCGATCAGCTCCTCCCGTGGAAGACCGTGAAGGAGAACGTCGCCTTCACCTTGATCAAGAGCGGCACCCTGAGGGGGAAAGCCGCCGAAGACAAGGCCATGCAGTACATCGAGAAAGTGAACTTGGCCAAGTTCGCCAATACCTATCCCCACATGCTGTCGGGCGGCATGAAGCAGCGAGTGGCCATTGCGCGCGCGATGGCAATGGAGCCGCAGATTCTCCTCATGGATGAGCCTTTCGCTGCGCTGGACGCGCTGACACGCCGAAAGATGCAGGACGAACTGCTGCGGCTTTGGGATGACACGCATTTCACGGTCCTGTTCGTTACCCACTCGATTCTGGAAGCGGTCGCCCTGGGCAATCGAATCCTGCTGCTGTCGCCACACCCCGGACAGGTCAAGGCCGAGCTGAACAGCACGGGCGAAGACGACCTCGACGAAGTCAGCGGATTGCGTCTGTCGGACAGGATCAATCGGTTGCTCTTTGCCCAACCGGTTGAAGACCAGGGAGGTACGTTTCATGAATAGTGCCGCCAACGCTGCGCTCCAGCGCAGGCAATTGATCACACGCCGAACCGAGTTCGTCATCGACGATTTGCCGACCACGGGCAATGGCGTGGTGGTGAAGCCTCTGACGTCATGGGAAAAGCTGTACAACCAAGGATGGTTGCGCAAGACCATGATCCTTCTGAGTCTCGCCGTATTTTGGGAACTCTATGCGATCTGGTTGGGCAATCCGCTGTTGTTCCCGACATTCTCGGGGACGCTGGAGTCCTTATGGAACAGTACCGTGACCGGCGAACTGCCATCCCGGGCCTGGAACTCGTTGCGCATCCTGCTGGCGGGATACGCCATAGGCATCGCGCTCGCAGCGCTGCTGGCCGTGATCGCCATCACATCCCGCATCGGCACCGACTTCCTTGAGGCGCTGACGGCAATGTTCAATCCACTTCCGGCGATTGCGCTCCTGCCTCTGGCGCTCATCTGGTTCGGACTGGGCAACGGAAGCCTTGTCTTCGTCCTGGTGCATTCCGTACTCTGGCCGGTGGCGCTCAATACGCATTCCGGATTCATGGCGGTCAGCAATACGATGCGCATGGTCGGAAGAAACGCCGGTCTGCGCGGATTCGGTTACGTGACGTCCATTCTAATCCCCGCCGCATTTTGCTCGATCCTTACGGGATTCAAGATCGGCTGGGCCTTTGCGTGGCGGACGCTGATCGCCGCGGAACTGGTATTTGGCGTGAGTTCTGGCTCCGGCGGTTTGGGCTGGTTCATCTACCTCAACAAGAACGATCTGGAAATCGGCAACGTATTTGCCGGACTGCTTACGGTGATTCTGATCGGGCTGTTCGTCGAGAACGTCATATTTCGCCAGATCGAGGCCAGAACTGTCCGCAAATGGGGTATGCAGCACTGACATCGCCGGGCCGACGCCAGGAGGCATCGTGAACATCGAAATAATAGGCAAGGATCGAAGTGTTCGCTTCGATGCGAACGAGGGAGAACGCATCCTCCAGGCCGGGCTGCGCAATGGCTTTGCCCTACCGTATGAATGTGGGAGCGGCACTTGTGGTGCCTGTCGCGCCAAGCTGATTCAGGGGGAAGTCGATGACTTGTGGCCCGAGGCGCCCGGGCGCAAATATCTCAAGTCGGGGGCGGGCGAGTTGTTGATGTGCCAGCATGCCGCCAGAGAGGATTGCGTCATCCAGTTGCGCAGCAACCTGCCGGAAGCCGGGCAGGCGACCCCGGTTCCCCGCGAGCACGGAGGGATTCTGATCGACGTTGTGCCCCTCACTCACGATGTGATGCGATTTAGCGTTGAGTTGCAGGATCCCTGCAGCTTCCTCGCTGGCCAGTTCATGCTGGTCGGCCTTCCCGGCCTGCAGGGTGCGCGGGCCTACTCGATGGTCAATTTCAGCCAGTCGGCGCATACGCTCGAATTCGTCATCAAGAAGAAGCCGGGCGGTGGTTTCTCGAATCGACTGTTCGGCGACCACATGGACGGTGTTCCGATGACGCTCTTCGGCCCTCTCGGAGCTGCAAGCTTCGAGGCAGGAGTGAAGCGGAATCTGCTTTGCATTGCGGGTGGAACGGGTATTGCCGGGATCATGTCCATTCTGGCGCATGCGGCGAGTGGCGATTATCTGTCGTGCCACCGGGCCGATGTCTTTTTCGGCGTCCGGACATCGCGAGACGTCTTCTTGCTGCGCGAACTGGGCGCGCTCGTGGAACGCTATCCGGAAAGCGTTGCGGTGACCATAGCGCTGTCGGACGAGTCGGTACCGACTGGACTGCGAGAACGCAATCCGTCCCTGCGTTTCGAAACGGGATTTGTGCATGAAGCCGCGTCTCGCGCCATGGCCGGCCGTTACGATCGGACCCGGGCCTATTTGGCGGGAACGCCATTGGGAGTTGAGGCCGCCTTAAAGATGCTGCTGCTCGAAGCACGATTGTCGGCCACCGAAATTCGTTATGACAAGTTTGGCTGACCGGGGGGCAACCGCCATGCCACTACACGCTCCTCAACCCGTGGACGCGAGTGCTCTCCCTTCCAGTTGAAACGATAGTTTGGGCTGGGTTTATTGTCGTCCTGGCCTATGTCGTCTATGGCTTGACTGGCTTTGGCGCCTCCCTCGTCGCGGTCCCACTATTGGCGCATTTTTTTGCGTTGCGTTTCACGGTCCCGATGATGGTGATTTTCGATCTGACCGCGGGTTTGACCCTCGGGCTGCGCAATCGGGGCGCGATTGACCAGAAGGAGTTGCGGCGCATCATTCCCTTCATGCTTCTCGGCGTGGTGCTCGGGGCGACCGTGCTCGTCAACGTGCCGGACCGGTGGCTGCTTTTCGTCCTCGGTGCCTTTCTCATCATCTATCCGGCCTGGAGCCTACTATCCCCTCCCGGTGCCGGAATAATCGCGCCCGGATGGGTGATCCCACTGGGAACGATAGGGGGCATTTTTGCCGCGACATTCGGCACGGGCGGCCCGGTATTCGCGGTTTACCTAGCGCGCCGCCTTCAACAGAAATCCGTGTTGAGAGCTACCCTGAGTTCGATGGTTACACTAGCCGGCTTGTCGAGGCTTGCAGTCTTTGTCACTGCGGGACTCTATCTTCAGCAAGGACTGTTGCTGCTTGCGGTGATGCTTCTCCCGTGTGTCCTTGTGGGATTGGCGATTGGCAGCCGCCTTCACCAGGCGCTTCCAGCTGGAAATGTGGTCAAGGCGATCTGGTTGCTTCTGATCCTTGCCGGAGCGAGCCTGCTGCGGCGCGCAGTTGGTGAATTCTAGTGGCGAGTCATCGGGGAATTGAGGGAGGCAGTGATCGGTAGCCTAGTGACGAACAATAGTCGGCGCCGCATAGATGAAACATTTCGTGGTGGTTGGTTGCATTGGAGCGCGACACCCAGCAATTTGGCGAAATTGGCGCTTGAATTGGATTGGACTATCGAAAGGCTTGGTCCAAAACCAGTCGACTTTCGCTTCGGGTCAGATCAAGCCGACTTACGACGTCAAAGCAGCTATTTGCGTAACTCGGGTAAGTCAGCGTCCCAAGCGTCGTACGTTGCTGGTGGAGCGAATCGAATACTCATCGATGCCTTTGGCGGAACTACTGCACGATACCAAATTCAGCTCAATGACTTCTAGGTGATCGGTAAGCAGCCAAATCGATTACCTTTGTCATCAGGCAGCAAGGGGCACCGTGCCGACGCTGAACTCTTCAAGTTCGCCGTCGCATAGAAGCCATTGAACTTCGGAGCCCGATAGCTGCCGGTGGTCGCCGCGTGTCTTCGGCCATTTCCAGCCATTCGCCACAAGCTTTCCCTTTCAATAAATCGAAGTCGGTCGAGGCACAGGACTCGCTTGGCAGATATCTGCCTGTCCGGACCGTGGCGCGACTATGTTCGTTGGCGAACAGAACGGTCAGCCATGGCGATCTACATTGGCCGCCAGGTTCATGGAGGATCGTATGCTCGACTACTCGATAATGAAGCCAGAAGGCATTCTGGTGCTCAAACCCGACGCGCCGCTGAATAAACAAGACTTCATTGGCCTCGGTGCTGCTGTCGATGCCTATCTGGCCGACCACGCCAAACTTCACGGGGTGTTGATCCATAGCAAAGGATTTCCCGGATGGGAGAACTTCGGGGGATTCACCGCGCATATGCACTTTGTCCGCGAGCACCACAAGCAGGTTGAACGTGTTGCCATCGTGACGGACAGTCAGATCGCCGACATAGCGGAATCGCTTGGCAAACACTTTACGTCGGCCGCATTGAGGCACTTCCCTTTTGACGCGGATATGCAGGCGCTCGACTGGCTGAAGGCACACTGAGCCAAACGTGGCGTGCGATGACCTTGAATCAAGATGGGCAAGCGCACAGGGAATGCGTACCGAAACAATCCCGATCAAATTGACCTTGGAGCATCACGACATGAAACCTATTTTGGATACGGCGAGCAAATTTCTGGCGTATGGCTTTGCGCTCATTCTGTTTGGTGCGGCAGCACCGGTTTTCGCCGCCAGCGCTGACGGCGACGCAATCGTCAAGCACGTCGGCGGCGTGTCTTATGTGTCAGGAGGCGTCGGAACGAATTCAATCGACCGGCTCAATTCGCTCGCCGGGGACTTCAATGTCAAACTCGTGTTCGCTTTGAAGTCCGGCGCCTACGTAAGCGATGTCAGAGTCACCATTGCTGATGCGACGGGTAGAACGGTTCTGGATGCCACGTCCGACGGGCCATGGTTTTTGACGAAATTGCCGGCGGGTGCTTATCAAATCGTCGCCACCTTGGCGGGCCAGGCGATAAAGCAGCCGCTTTCGGTTGGCACGGCAAGACTCAAGACAATCGATTTCCGGTGGGCAAGCGAATAACGCCATCCAGCAGTCAGCGCTGAGGACACGGCGCGCGGGGCTGTATTCCGGCGTTCGCGCCACCAGGCCGATCAGGATTTCCCGGGGGTAAAGGTTTTCGAGGACGCCGGACCCGCCGCTTCGCGGCGCTTCCGGTAGAGTGTGCGCCCCGCCCGAGAGGCAGCCGTCACACTACGAATGTTCGACCACGCCACCACCCTGCCGCTTGCCTTCTGGCTGCTGGCCCTAGCCGCCACGGTGCTGATCGGCATGTCCAAGGCCGGCTTCGGCGGCGCGGCGGGCAGCCTCGCCGTGCCGCTGATGGCGCTGGTGGTGGCGCCGCCCTTCGCCGCCGCGGTGATGCTGCCGATCCTGCTCGCGCGCGACGCCATCGGCCTGGTGGTGTTCCGCGGCCGCGCCGACGCCGCCAACCTGCGCATCATCCTGCCTGGCGCGCTGATCGGCATCGCGCTGGGCTGGCTCACCTTCGGTCAGGTCGACGCGCGCTGGATCAAGCTGCTGATCGGCATCGAGGCGCTGGCCTTCGCCTTCGACCGCTTCCGCGCCGCACGCGACGTCGACAGCGCCGTGCCGTCAGCGCCAACTCTCGGCCCGGGAATTTTCTGGAGCGCGCTGTCCGGCTTCACCAGCTTCGTCTCGCATGCCGGCGGCCCGCCGATCATGCAATACCTGATGCCGCAGAACATGGACAAGATGCGCCTGGTCGGCACCACGGTGATCTTCTTTTCGGTGGTGAATTTTTCCAAGCTCGGCCCCTATGCCCAGCTCGGCCTGCTCGACCTGTCCAAGCTCGGCGTTTCGCTGCTGCTGGCGCCGGCGATTCCGCTCGGCTACTTCATCGGCTACCGCCTGCTCCATGCCGTCGACATGCGCGGCTTCAATCTGGTGACGGCGTGGACGCTGCTGGCGGCGGGGGCGAAGCTTTGCTACGACGGGCTGGCCGGATAGGCGCGGCGAAGAACTGCCTGGTCGCCGCTCAGGCGTCGAGCCAGGTCCGCGCCTCGTCCAGCGACGAAAAAATCCGGGTCGGATAGGCTTTCAGCGCCGAGCCGGCATATTGATCCGCCATTTCGACGAAATCGGCGTCTGCGGCCACCAGCGCAATCCTGATGCGCGGATTGCTGATCGATGCAGCGTGCTCGATGGCCACAATCTCCTCGATCGCCGCGGGCGGCACCGAACGCTCGGTGCCGCCCAGGAAATCGTTGATGATGTAGCGCAATGAGTCGAAGCGTTCGTCGCCGTGGGTTACGACAATCGAAGCCGAGATGTCGGCATCGGTGACCTCGCCGACGAAGCGTTTGATCACGCCGTGCGGCTCCCAGATGAGTTCGTAGCCCAAAGTTCGTCCTGTCGGTCGCGTGCTTGCGTTCAGAAGCGCAATTTCAGGAAGTATTTGCGGAAGGCCGCCATCGTCTTTGGTGTCAGCGAATAACTGACGCGCCTGCCGTCGTCGCGCAGCGTCGACCGCCGTATCGTCCGGTTGCCGACCAGCGCATTGAGTCGTCGCTGCAGCGTGGTCGGCGGCGCCAATTCGAGCAGCACCAGTTGCTTGAACCCGAGCGGCGCGTTGCTTTCGTCGGCGGCCCCGATCGCAACCAGGATGTCGTGATCGGGCAGCGACCGGATGAAGGGCAACAAGATCCGGCGATTGGCGGACGCGGTCCGGAGTTTTTCGAATGACATGGCGTTTAGACCGCTGGGTTAAACCATCTAAGGCATTCAACATACTTGCCCCGGCACGAATCGACAAGGACCATTTACATCCATTTTGGGGAGAAGTGTGCCACGGCGCCGGATGCGCTGCGATTCCTGTGTCGACGCGGCATTCCGCAACGCTTTGGGCGCGACATTGGCCGCCACCACCGAGGACTCGTCGCCGCGCAAGCCAGCAATCGCCGTGGCGCCAGCGCCAACTCTTGTCGCGTACACCGCGCCGAGACATCCCACATTGTTTTGACATTGCCGAAACGCGTTCTATTCTGTTTGAACCTGCCGCTGCCGCAGCGGTCGGAGCAACTCAATCACCCCCAAGGAGACCCTGATGAAAAAATGGATGACCCTAATGGCATTAATGGCTTTTTCCGGCGCCGCCCTGGCCTTTCACTGCCCGGCCGACATGAAGAAAATCGATGCCGCACTGGACAAGAAGCCGATGCTTTCCGCCGCGCAGATGAGCGAAGTGAAAAAACTGCGTACCGACGGCGAAGCCCTGCACAAGGCCGGCAAACACCAGGAATCCGTGGATACGCTCGCCAAGGCGATGAAAATTCTCGGCATCTAAGTCGTCAAAACAGGCGCCGCGGGCGCCCTGCGGGGCTGCGCAGTCCGTTGCGCAGCCCCGCCCCCTCTCCCGCCATCGAAAAGCATCGCCGAGCCGGTATCGACTCCGGCGCCGGCGCGCGACCGCTTCGCCACCCGCGGCACCGGCTGCGCCGACGAAAAGGTAAAGTAGCGCCCTGGGTCGCGACCGTAGCAGGCCGGTCGCGGCATTCGCTTGCGGCGTCCATACGCCCAACTGGTTCCGCATCGACGCAGCCCATGAAGGCAAAACGCCGGTCGCCAGACGGAAATCATGCAGATACGCTATCCAAAATCATTCTTCAAGCTGTTGTTTGTCGGCTTCATGCTCGCAGTGCTGCCGCTCCTGGTCGGCTTGTTCGGCAACATCCTGGCCATCGAGAAGCTGGCGGCGCAAAGCCAGCGCGCGGTATACGACGCGGCGCGGATTGCCCATGCCAGCCGCGAGTTGAACGATACCGCCGCCTCCCTGGAGCGCTCCGCCCAGCAAAGCGCCGTTCTGCGCGATGCGGCGCTGTGGCAAGGCTACGAAAGCCTGCACACGCGATTTCGCGACGCGGCGGCGAAGCTGACCGAAATGCCGCTCGAGGCGGATATACGCAAGACCCTCGACGACTTGTTGCAGCAGGAATCCGCGCTGCACGATACGCTGACGCGCAGGCAAGCGACGCCGGCCGAAGCCACGGCGACTGCCCGCCGCTATGCCGAAATCTCCACGGCGACGCGCCTCCTGCTGGAAGGTTCGAGCACGCTGATCGATCGCGAAGCCGAATCCCTGCGCGACTTGGCGTCGCAAACCGAGTCACAGGCGCGCACCCAGTTGCTGGTGCTGCTGCCGCTGGCGGTCTTCGTCGTGGCCGGGTTCACCTACCTGCTGGCGCGGCCGATCACCGAGTTGAACCAGGGCATACGCGACCTCGGCGAGCGTCGCCTCGATACCCGGATCGAGGTCACCGGGCCGGAAGACCTGGAGCAACTGGGCCGCCAGCTCGACTGGCTGCGCCTGCGCCTGATCCAGCTCGAGGAACAGAAGAGCCGCTTCCTGCGCCATGTCTCGCACGAACTGAAGACGCCGCTGACGGTCCTGCGTGAGGGCTCGGAGCTGCTGGCGGAAGAGGTGGCGGGCAGCCTTTCCGAACGGCAGCGCGAGATCGTGCATATACTCCAGCAGAACAGCGTCGAACTGCAGCGCCTGATCGAAACCCTGTTGCGCCACGGCGAGGCCGAGTTCCATCTGACATCGGTCAAGCTGCAGACGGTAAAGCCCGCGCAGATCATCGCCGCGATCGTCGAGCGGCAAAAGCTGGCCTGCGCGTCGCGGCGGATAAGGGTGAGCCTGAAAACGGAGGATTTTGCGATGCAAACCGATCCCGAACGACTGCGCGTGGTGCTCGACAACCTCCTGTCGAACGCCGTCAAGTATTCGCCCGACGACGGCGAGATCGTCGTCAGTGCCAGAAAGGAAGAACGATGGGCGGTGCTCGAAGTGCGCGATGAAGGGCCGGGCGTGGCGCCCGCCGAGCGCGAACGGATTTTCGAACCTTTCTACCGCGGCAGCGCCGATGCCGCCGGCACGGTGCGCGGCAGCGGCCTCGGCCTGTCCATCGCGCGCGATCACGTCCTGGCCCTGGGCGGCGACATCGCGGTGGGCGAGGGACAGGGATGCTTCACGGTGACGCTGCCGCTGGGTACGCTATGAGCACGCTGCGCCGGATCGCGGTGATCGTTTGTTCGCTTTCCCTGTTGGCGGGACTGGGCGCTTGCGCCCTGCTCAAGCCACCCGCCGATGTCTACTGGCTCGACCCGCAGGGGCCGCGTCCGAGCGGCGATGCGGCATCGTTGCTGCACTACGCGCTGTATGCCCGCAACCTTGCCGGCAAGCAGCTTGCCGAGGAAACCGAGCGCGTGCGCCTGGCCTGGACCGCCGAAAAAACCGATTTCCGCCTGCTGCAATATGCCATGGTGCTGGCCGCACCCGCCGCCACGGCGGCGGATCACCGCCGTGCCCAGCAGTTGCTCGATCCGCTGGCACGGCCGGGCGAAGGCCGCAACGGCGAAGTGCACGCCCTGGCATCATTGATGCGTGCAAATCTGGCGGAGCACCGCCGCCTCGAAGACGGCAGCCATTCCCTGGCGCAGAAAGCCCGCGAAGAACAGCGGCGGGCCGAAGAACTGGAGCAAAAGTTGGAAGCCATCAAAGACATCGAAAAGAGCCTGCTGCCCCGTGACAAACCGAAGGGCAGAGCGAAATGAGCGACAGCCTG
>JAUYSD010000216.1 GCA_030696505.1 Sulfuritalea sp.
GAACGGTTGTGGCCGAGATGGATCACCTCGACGCCGCTCGCCTGCAGGATGCGCCGCATGATGTTGATCGACGCGTCGTGGCCGTCGAACAGCGAGGTGGCGGTGACGAAGCGCACTTTGTGCTTCGGCTTGTAGGGCACGAGTTTCGCGGCAATGCTCAGATCGGTCATGGCGACGGCTCCAGGATGGGCGGCAGAGCTTGCATCATAGGCAATGGGCGGCGTCGCCGCCATGACACAAAACGACGATAACTATGCATAATCCGCCATTATGCCCAGCGTCGCCGCCAACTCCCGAAGATCTGCCGGAAGCCCATCGACCGTCGCCATTGGCTTTGTCAGCGGCATCCTGTCAGGGGTTTCGCGAATCGGATTGACGGCCGAGGCCCTGCTCGAACATGCAGGAATTGCCACCCATCTGCTGCACGATCGCAGCGCCCGCATCCCGGTCGCAAGGTACGCCGCGCTGTATCGCCTGATCAACGAAAGCCTCGACGACGAAGGTTTCGCGCTGTTTTCGCGCCCCCTGCGGCGCGGCAGCTTCGAGTTCCTCTGCCGCGCCGCGCTGTCCGCGGCAAATCTGGAACAGGCACTGGAGCGGATTGCGCGCTTCCTCCGCGTGGTGCAGGACGAGCTGGAAGTGGAAGTGGAAACCAGCGGCCGGGCGGCGGTGATCGTCATCAGCGAGGAGCAGGCGCTGCCGGTCGGCGCTGCCGGTCGCGTGTTCGCCTTTGAGTGGCTGCTACGCATGATCCACGGCCTGGCGGCCTGGCTGGTGGCGCATCCGCTGCCGCTCGACGAGGTCAGCTTCCCCTACCCGCCGCCGCTGCACGCGGCCGACTACGAACTGGTCTTCGCGCCGCGCTACACCTTCGATGCGCCGCGCCTCGAAGCGCGCTTCCCGGCGGAATGGCTGGCCTTGCCGGTGCGCCGCGACGAAGCCGCGCTGCGCGTATTTCTTGTCGATGCGCCGGCCAGCATCACCACACTGTATCGCCGCGACCGCGCGCTCGGCTTACGTGTGCGCGAACACCTGCGCGCCGCCCTGCCTGAGCAGCCGACGCTGCCGGCGATCGCGCGCCGCCTGTTGCTCTCGCCGCGCACTCTGCACCGCCGGCTGGAAGACGAAGGCACCAGTTTTCGCGCCATCAAGGACGGCCTGCGCCGCGACCTCGCCATCGACTGGCTGACCAAGACCGCGCGCCCCCTGAGCCGCATCGGCGCCGATCTGGGCTTTGCCGACGCCGCCGTCTTCTACCGCGCCTTCAGCGCCTGGACCGGCAGCGGCCCGCGCGAGTATCGCAAGCGCTTCCGCCACACCCCGCCCGCGGCCTGAAAGTTGGCGCTGGCGCGACGGCGATTTGCGTCAGGGCCGGGTCACCGAGAAGCGCCGCTCCGGGCTGTCCGCGGCGACCCAGTTCTTTTCCCACCAGGCGTCGATCTGGCGCCGCGTCCATGGCGCATGCACCAGCAGCGCATCGAGCGCGCCGGCCACTGCGGCGATGCTCTGCGGGCGCGCCGCCGGGTCCTTTTCCAGACAGCGACCGATCAGGGCATCGAGTTCCGCCGGCACCGCGAAGGGCGAACAGTCCGAGGCGAGCCGCGGCTCTTCGTGCAGCACGTGATAAGTCAGATCGTGCTCGGTCTCGGTTTCGAACAGGCGGCGGCCCGTGAGCAGGTAAAAGCCGACCGCGCCGAGTGCGTAGATGTCGGCGCGCGCATCGGCGTCGGCCGGGTTGCGGATGCGTTCCGGCGACATGTAGAGCGGCGTGCCGAGGATGCGCATGGACCCGGTCAGGTCGCGCGTGGCAACGCCCGAAACCTGCTTGACCAGGCCGAAGTCGAGCACCTTGACCACGTCGCGCTCGCCGGATATTTCGCACAGCATGATGTTCTGCGGTTTGATGTCGCGATGCACCAGGCCGCAGGAATGCGCCTCCCACAGCGAGGCGCAGGCCTGGCGCAGGATGTAGGCGGTGCGCGCGGGCGGCACGGGGCCGTAGCGCTCGACCAGGTCGGCCAGCGACAAGCCCTCCAGGTATTCCATGGCGTAATAGAACAGGCCGTTCGGCCCCCTGCCGTACTCGTAGATGGTGATGGTGTTGGGGTGGCGCAGCAGGCTGGTGGACTGCACCTCGCGCTCGAAACGCGCGACCCATTCGTCGGAGGACGCGTGCGGCTTGAGCACCTTGAGCGCCACCGGGCGCTTCAGCAACCGATGCTCGGCAAGGTAGACATTGCTGATGGCCCCGGCGCCGATCTGGCGTATCACCCGGTAGGGACCGATCTGCTGCCCCGGTTTGCGGTGCAGCAGGCGATCGAGGGTCTCGGCCGGAAGGAACACGGACAGCCACACCAGCAGGATCATGGCCAGCAGCACCATGTAGGCGATCTGCAGATAGCGCAGCGGCGCGTAGGCTTCGGCGGCATGCATTTCCACGGCCACGCCGAGATCGAATTCACTCAACCAGCGCCAGGCGCCAATCACCTCGTGGTCGAGATAGCCGACGTAGGGGTCCAGCAGTATGCCGGCGCGCTGCGATTCCGCGCCGAGGCGCGCCGCAATGGCCGTGGCCGCCAGGCGTGTCAGCGGCGCCGCGTCGGCCTGGGCGACCAAGAGGCGCAGCGGCGCGACGCCCTCGGCCGAGCCGGCGACGAAACCGCGGCTGCGCAATTCCTCGATATGGCGGCTTTCCGAAACCAGCCAGCCTTCGGCGTCGAAGGCGAACGATTCGCCGCTGCTGCCGGGGCGAGCCGCCTTGAACAAGTCGGCGAAGCCTGCTTCTGCCGGCGAACCCAGGGCCAGCAAGGCGAGTACCTTGCCCTTGGCGTCGCGCACCGGCGCGGCGATCCAGACGCTGCCCAGTTGCATGGGATGGGTGCCCATCGCGCCGCCGCGATGGGGACGAATGAAAATCGAACGCCCGGCCAGGGCCGGGGCCAGGTTGGCGAAGAAATCCGGGGTCACGGCCTGGCCGATGCGCGCCGCGTCGCTCGAAGCGAGAACATTTCCTTTGCCGTCGATCACATGCGCGGCAGTGATGCCGATGCCTCCGGCGGCCTGCAGCACGCGTTCGATGACGCGGATACCCTCGTCGCCGCCGGCGCCGTGGCGGATCAGCCGGCTTACCGCTGCTCTCAATTCCGCGTCGGCCGCGAGTTGCTCCGCTTCATGCCGCCCTTCGGCGATCCATTGCTCCAGCGCCTCGATTTGCGTGTTGAGCAGCGTCACCATGGAGGTGGCGCGCAGTTCGCGCAGCGAATCGCCGACCCCGCGATAGGCCCAGATGCCCACGCCGAGGAGGGCGGCAAGCAGCAGCAAGGCAAGCCGTGGCCGGTCGATGGAAAGTTTCACGCTGCCAGCCTAAACCATCTGCCGCCGCCGCGGGATGCCCACGTCTATGCGGAAGACGCGACGCAGACGCGATTGCGGCCGCCGTGTTTGGCCTGGTAGAGCGCGCCGTCGGCACGATTGACCGCCTGGTCGGTGGTCTCGACGCCGTCGAACTCGCTGACACCGATGCTGACGCTGATGCCTTGGTCCTGTCCGGCAAGCCGCGCCTGCGCCACGGCCTGACGCAGATTTTCGGCAATGCGCGTGGCCTCCGCGAGATTGCAGCCCTGCAACACCAGCAGGAATTCTTCGCCGCCCCAGCGCACCGCGATGTCGGATTCGCGCAACCCTTGCCGCAGGATGCCGGCGACGCCTGCCAGGACCTCGTCACCGGCAAGATGTCCGTGCCGGTCGTTGACCTGTTTGAAGTGATCGACGTCGACCAGCAGCATGCTGATCGGCCGCGGCGCACGCCGGTAGGCCGCCATCAGCTTGTCCACCAGGATGATGAAGGCATGGCGGTTGAGCAGACCGGTCAGCTTGTCGGTCGAAGCCATTTCCTCGATGCGGTGCTGGTAGCGCGACAGCGCCAGGTGGGTCAGCAGCACCACCACCAACGTCACCGCCAGGCTGATGGCGAGATTGACATAGAGCGTGCGGCGGATGCCGGCCAAAGCCACTTCCTCGTTCTGTTCGACGAACAGGTACCACTTCAGCTCCGGCAGGTAATTGACGTTGAGGATGTGGTTGTCGCCTCCGGCCTGGTACTGATAGCTGCCGCTCTTCTCATTGAGGATGCGCTCCACCAGCGGTCCCAGGCCCTCCGCGGCGCGCAGGTCGGCGGCGCGATCGAGCTGATTGCCGAAGACCACCACCCGGCCCGCGGCATCGACGAAGTAGATGGTGCGCTGGAAGCGCTGCTGGTATTCGGCAATCAGGCGCCGCACGGCGTCCACGGTGAGGCCGATGCCCGTGGCGCCGATGTAGTTGCCGTCGAAGTCGAACACGCGGTAGTTGATGAATATGGTCAGCGCATCGCGGTTGGCCAGATCGGGATCGACGTTGATCTCATAGGCTTCCTTCATGTCGCGCACGCGGTAGTACCACGCATCGCGCGGCTCGGTGGGCGCCACGCGCTTGAGCAGGCCCTCGCCGGTGTAGTAGATCGCGCTCTTGTCCGACACGAAAAAACTGCTGAAGGCACCGTAGCGCTGTTTTACTTCGCTCAGGTAGCGCGCCATCTCGCCGACCCCGACCTCGCCCCTAAGTACCCAGTCGCGCAGGAAGGTGTCGCTGGCCATGGTCGAGGAAATCAGCACCGGCCGCACCAGATCCTTCTGGATTTCGGAGTAGATGTTGCTCGATGTCAGCGGCAGATCCTGGCCGATGATGGCATCGCGAATCGCCCGCTTCGATACCTGGTAGCCCAGCAGCGTGGTGGCGAAGAAGCCTATCGTCAGCAACAGGCTCAGCAGCAGCAGCAGGCCGCGGCGATCGAAGATTTTCTGATATCCCATGATGATCGATTTTACCGGATCGCCTGCGGCGGCAGGAATCGGCCACCGCGCGCCGCGCTCAGGCGTCAGCGTCGTCGCAGGCCTGGTGGGCCGGCAGGGCGAAGCCGAAACAGGCCCCGGCGTCCGGCTTGCCCTCGGCCCAGACCCGGCCGCCATGCATGGCGACGAAACGCTTGACGATGGCCAGGCCGATGCCGCTGCCCTCGAATTTGCCGGCCTCATGCAGGCGCTGGAAGGGCACGAAGATCTTCGCGACCTGGGCCTGATCGAAGCCGGCGCCGTTGTCGCGCACATGATAGAGAAGCTCGGCCGCGGCAGTCTCGCCGCCGACCTCGATCACCGCCGGCGCGCGGCCGCGCGTGAACTTCAGGGCATTGGCGAGCAGGTTCTGCCAGACCTGGCGGATGGCCGCGATGTCGCCGCTGGCGCGCGGCAGTTCGTCCAGGCGCAATTCCACCTGACGGTCCCCGCGCTGCTGTTCCAGTCCCTGCCAGACTTCGCGCACCAGCGCGTTCATGTCGATCGGCAGCATCGTCATCTCCTGGCGGCCGGCGCGGGAGAAATTCAGGATGTCGCCGATCAGCCGCGACATCTTGTTGGCATTGTCGCCGACCACCCGCAGCAGGCGCCGCCCCTCGTCGTCCAGGCGCGGCGCGTAGTCCTCGGCGAGAATCCCGGCGAAGCCGTCGATGGCGCGCAGCGGCGCGCGCAGGTCGTGCGAGACCGAGTAGCTGAAACTTTCGAGGTCCGCATTGGCGACCTCGAGTTGCGCCGTGCGCTGCCGCACCCGCGCCTCGAGTTCCTCGTTGAGCTTGCGTATCTCGTCGTGGGCCTGGCGAATTTGCTCCAGCGCAGCCTCCCGCTCCTGCACCGCGGCCTGCAGTTCGCGGTTCATGGCTTCCAGGCTGGCCTGGCGCTGCATGAGTTTTTGCCGCATCTCGTCGAGATTTCCGGCCAGACCGTGAATCTCGTCGTCGCCCGCCGACAGCCGGGTCACCGGCAGCGTCAGCGGCTGCGCCAGCTTCCCCGCGGCGAGTCGGCGGGCCTGGCCGGCGATGCGCTCCAGCGGCTGGGTGATCATGCGCCGCACCAGCAGGAAAATCAGGGCGGCGACCAGCGCCGTCTTTAGCGCATTGAGCAGCAGCACGAACCACAGCCGCTCCCAGGTGCGCCGGATCGGTCCGTCGAGCGAGGCGCCGACCTCCAATTGACCGATGTCGAGCACCTGGCCGCGGTACTCGTAGGTCAGCGGAAACTGCCGAATCAGTTCGGCGGAAGCCGGACGCTTGCCGCTGCTGGCGAAAGGCTTGGCGTCGACACGGACTTCGGCGAACTCGAAATCCGGCAGCCGGTCGATGCCTTCGAGCAAAGTATCCAAGCGCGCCGGATCGACCACCCAGACGTTCTGCACGATGCTGGGCAGATAGGCTTCCTCGACCTGGGTAAAACGATCATGGATGTAGCCGACGTCGCGCTTGAATTCCAGGTAGAGCTGGGCTGCGGTGATCAGCAGGGCAATCACCGAACTGGCGAAGACGATCAGGAATGCCAGCCGGCGCGCCAGCAGCTGCCCACTCGGGAAACGGTCCGGAATCATCGGTGCCTCAGAGTCGCGGCAGGCTCTGTTCGTGAATCCGCCGGTAGCTGCCGTCGGCCTTGGCCGCGCGCAGCGCCTCGGCAACGCGGCCGAGCAGATGCGCATGCTTCTTGTGCAGGTACATGTACATTTCGGTCGTCACCAGCGGCGGCAACAGAAGCCGGGCCGGAATCCTGCGTTCTCGGACCAGCCAGTTGCCCTGCCAGCGCTCGAACAGCACGACGTCGGCGCGGTCTTTGTCGAGCAGGGTGAATAACTGGTTGGCGTCCTGCACCAGTGTGATAGCCGGCGCGGAACGCAGCGGCGCCTCGAACACCTTCCAGCCGATGATGTAGCCGACCTGGAAAGGCTTCAGGCTGTCGAAGCCGGTGGTCTTGAAATCGTGACGGATCGAGTAGGCGACGAAGTCGTTGTCGATGATCTTTTCCTCGACCCGCAGCAGGTTCGGGTAGATCGCCTCGAGGCCCTTGATGCGCATCGCCATGCCGTCGTCGACGCCGTTGTTGGCGTTGATCATCGCCCGCTCCGAAGCCGCATAGCCGACCGCCTCGGCCTCGATCCCGACGCGGCGGAAGATCTCGGGCACCAGCAGGTCAAGGAAGCCCTTGCGGTCGGCCTGGATGTAGGGCGCGCCGACGCCGGTGTTGATGCGCAGCACTTCGGCGGCGGCGGGCGGCGATGCCAGCAGGACAAGCGCTAGCGCGGCGATGCAAATGGGCGAAATTTTCGTCATGGCTGAACGACTTCGGTGAGCGTGGTTTTCCGTGATCGCTTGGCGTCAGCGCGGCACATAGTGAGATTCTAGGGTCCGCGGCGTGGCGAACTCTTGTCGAAGGTCAACCTCGCGGGATTCAAGCCTCTCGCCGATGGCGCAACTGCCACTCCTTGACCAGCGCATAGATGGCCGGGATCACCGCCAGCGTCAGCACGGTCGAGGAGATCATGCCGCCGACCATCGGCGCCGCGATGCGGCTCATGACTTCGGAACCGGTGCCGGTGCCCCACATGATGGGCAGGAGGCCGGCCATGATGGCCGTCACGGTCATCATTTTCGGCCGCACCCGTTCGACGGCGCCTTCCATCACCGCGGCGTACAAGTCGGCGCTGGCGGCACGGCGATTCTCGGCCGTGCAGCGCGCCTGCGCCGCTGCCCAGGCGTGATCGAGATAGATCAGCATGACCACGCCGGTTTCCGCCGCGACGCCGGCCAGCGCGATGAAGCCGACCGCCACCGCGACCGAGAGGTTGTAACCGAGCAGCCACATCAGCCAGATACCGCCGACCAGCGCGAAGGGCACCGAGAGCATCACGATCAGGGTTTCGGTCAGGCGCCGGAAGTTGAGATAAAGCAGCAGGAAAATGATCAGCAGCGTGACCGGAATCACCACTTTCATTTTCTCGATAGCCCGTTCCATGTACTCGAACTGGCCGCTCCAGGTGACGTAGTAGCCGGGCGGGAATTTGAC